>NZ_PVWG01000030.1:0-52368 GCF_003003695.1 Phormidesmis priestleyi ULC007 | reverse complement strand
TCTTGCAGTCTTACACGTTTGATTTTCCCAAGTTGCGGCGCTATGGCTGATCTTACAACTCAAATAGGACTGCTATAGAAACTCTCGATAGTCAGTTCCGAGCGCACCTGTGATTTTCTTTCCGCCTTGAAATGGGGGATTCCCAACGATCGCTGAAAATCCCCTCGCTCCATCTTCCTGCAAAAACACTTCAGGAAACTCCAGCAGCCAATGAAACGGTTTGCGAGGCGGTTGGTTGGCTGGATTGCCCAGATTCATCATGCGGTTGGTCTTTGCCAAAATCGCGGCAATCTCACGGTGGCGCTTCTCTTCGTCAGCTTCAGCCAACGCCTCAATCACCACCTCCGCCAACACCTGAATTTCATCATCCGTCAGATCAGAGGTTTTGCCCGCCTGCGCCAATGCCTCTGCCACCAAAAAATCACCCACATGCCGCACATGGCAATCGCTGCTTCCGCCTCCCGGTTGAGCTGCTCCTTCTTCTGAATATCGGCAATATCCGACACGCTAAAGTTTTCTAGCTCTTGCCGTTTGGCGATCGCTCGTTGCACAAAGGGTTTCCAGCGATCGGAAACCGTTCTCAGTTGTACCGCTTCTTTTTCAGGATTCAGTTTCAAAAACTCGATTTGCTCTGGTCTGGTAATCCCCAACAGCGAATCGCCCCACTTCAGCGCATGATCCACAAACGTAAACGGTCGCCCCTTCGCCAGTGTCACCAGCCACAGCGACAGCTTCGCCATCTCCACCGCTAACGGGTTCTTATCAACTCCGTAGAGGCAGCGATCGGCTACAATCTGTCTCGCCACCAGCAACCGCTCATCCAAATCTTTCGGAATCGGGCATTCATCTGGACGCGCTCCCGACAACGTTCCCTCTGGCGCAATCACCACCTGTCCCGGATGCTCTGCCTCCGCCTGCTGCCACGCCTCCACCAGCTTTCCAGCTAGATAGCGACAGGTCTGCACCAAAAATGCCCCACTGCCCATCGCCATATCGCAAATCTTCAGTTGCAGCAACTCCGCCGCCGATCTCAACCGCCATTCTTCCTTCGGCTTGCCCTCTGCTACGCCCTCCTACACCAACGGCTCCAGCGTATATTGCACAATCTCCTCCGTTAAATTGCGCGGCGTGTAGTGCGTCCCAGACTGACGGCGATCGACCCCCTCCGTCATATACACGCTGCCTGCCAGAATTACCACCGGATAGCCCAGCGTATCCTGCCGAATTAACCCGGCAAACACCAGCACGCGATCGACTAATGCCGGGTCATTGTTACAAGCCGTCCGCAAGCGCTGCTGGTCGCGTGGCTCAACCTCCGCACTCAAAGCTTTCTTCAAGGCAGAGAGCGATCGCCCCGTCTGCTCTTTCAACCACGCCAGTAGCGCTTCTTCACCCTGCGCCTGAAACCGCTCTAGCTCTGTCAGTGCAACCTCTGGCTCCTCATATCGCGTGCCCACCAAGCCCAATACCGTTGAAGTTGCTCGCACCGCCGTATGATCCAGCAGTCCCTCATAGACATGCCCAATCTGCTCAATATCCAACGCTCGGAACGACAACCGACGCGGTTCCACGCCACCGCCCGGCACCCGAATTTGCAGAATTTGCAACGCCTCTAGCAAGTGCAACACAATCCGGTTATTGATCCGCAGCGGGTCAGCACTCGTTTCCTGCCAATGCGTTCCCTGCCCACGCCCCTCCAAAAACGAAAAGCGATCGGGGTCAAACAAACTGCCGCCATAAGCTGGAAGCTGCAACGTATCGTGAAAAATGCCGCCATACACCGCTCGAAACGTCGCCAGCAACCGACACCAGGCATCCGATCGCCGCTCTAACACTTCCTCTCCATGCAGATCCGCGTGCGATCGCAACTGCTCCCGCAGAGTAGACACCGCATAATGCTGGTCATACATTGGGTCGCCCAACAGCAGCAAGCCTCGCTCCTCCGCACAAAAGAGAAACACCAGCCGCATCATCACCGTTAGCGCCGCCTCATAAATCTGGGACTCGGCGATGTCCTTCAGCAAAGCTCCATTTTGATCCTGGTCGAGACGAGCGATCGCCTGCACCAGCACCTCCACCGCCCGCCGCACCTGATAGCCCAACTGGTCAGTGACTTCTTGCTGATCCGCCACGCTCTGACTCAGCAAAGCCTCCAGCGTCTGGGAATCCTCAACCCCAAAGAACCGTCGCGCCGCCAACAAACTCCGAAACGCCCGCAGCGTCAGATGCTCCTCCATCCAGAGAATGCTGTACCACGAGATAAACCCCGTCGTCTCCCCCTTCGGCGCATTCACCAACATCCAGTGTTCGCCATTCGTCACCAGCCCCAACCGCACATTGCAGGCGTGCAGCAACTCCATCATCCGCGTCGCCGGACTCGCCGCCCATCGCGATCCCTTCAACGGCTTCTCTAAATCCTGCCCTGATGGCACAAGCTGCACCAGTAACCGCGGCTTCCCCGCATCCGCTGTCCCTGCCGGATTCACCACCCCCCAATCGGGGCGTAAGGTTTCGTTTTGTTCGGCAACGGCGACACTCAATCCCAGTGGCATCTGCTGCCCACTCAGCAACACTTCCTCCGGCAACTCCAGCGTTTGCTTCAGCACAAACTCCACCCAAGCCCGGTGAATCCCTGGCTCCGGCTTCAACCCAAACTGGCTGTCCTGCCATTCTTCGTATGCCGATCGCAACACTTTCAAATGCTCCGAATCATGGGCATCCAACCCTGCTGGAAACGCCTTAAGCAGCACAGGCAGGCTCAGAAACGGACCCGATGCTTCAACCAGAGAAAGCCATTCAGCGTGATGACGAGCAGTAGACATAGATGGTTAAGATGGCAGGATAGACGGAATCGCAGCAGACGCAGGCACAGCAGTAGGCAGAAATACAGGGGCTGGCTCCTCAGAAAATGTTGCCACCACCGGATTATGGTCACTCAACTCCTCCCACAGGGGCGAAGCCAGCACCTCACATTGATCCAAGTAACGATACCAGGCAGCCGGAACAAAGATGCCGTCACAGTGGTAGGGGATTGCTTGATCCCGACTCCAGCGCAAGGTTTGAGCAAGATCGCGGTTGGGGTTCGCGGCTTGCCAGCAGCTTACCAAGCCAAACTCTCTTCGCAGTCGCTCCAGCAACCACAAATCCTGATCTTGTTGCTTTTCGTTGGGATGACGGACCCCAACCGTCAGGTTAAAGTCACCCCCAATGATCAGATCACCGTCATCGGGAAGACTCCCAATCCAGTCGAGCATTCGATTAACTGAGGGTTTATAAGGTGCAGGCGCATGGATGCTGAAGATGCGGAGCTTCCGTCCCTGCTTTGCTGACCAAGCGAAGCCCTCCACTTCCACACCCACGACACACCCCTCAAAGTCTGGTACGGGAATGCGGCTGACGATTCCCGATCGCACGAACACAGCACTGCCCCACGCATTATTCCCCACCTTTGCCCACTGTATCTGCTGATGATGAGTCTCCCAAAAGTGATGGGTCACGTATTGTTCAGGGGGGCAGGTTTCTTGCACCAGAAAGATGTCTGGGTTTGCCACCTCAAAAAGCTGAGTCCAGTGGACACGTCGGTTGGCTTTGCCACCACACCGAAGATTGTAGGTTGCGATTTTCATAGTTTTTTTCTTGTGCTTGAGATCTGCTCACGATCGCGATCCAGGAAATTCAATCAAGACTGAACCTTCTGGAAGAAACCGAGCCTGATAATTCGTCTTCTTATCCTTCCCCCGCAAGCTCCCGATCGGTAGCGGCATTTTAAGCCGTTCTAATCCTTGAACTTCCCAAAACACTGCCCAGGTTGGACTATCAGTGGCAGTAGATTTGGGTCGATAAATCGCTTTACCGGGATAGCGACCGCGACGAGACCCCACAGACCCCACATAAAGCCCGCGCCAAGTCGCCTCTGGGTTCAAAGGTTGGTCGCCTTTTGCGTGAGAGGCATAGATCAAGACCTCGATCGCCTGACCACCCCTTAGCTTTTCGGCTTCCCCAAACACTTCAAAGTCCATGCTGCCAAAAGCAATTTTGGGCAAATGATTAGGCGGTAGATCATCAGAATCAAGTTGAGCCGCGTTTACCCTTCGGGAACTTGCGAAGCAAACCGCGTCCAGTCCTGAAAGCAAATGCTCTTCTGGAATGGGAGCAAGAAGCGCGAAGGCATGGGTCTTTTGCATAAAGGGATCACCATTGAACAAAAAGTGAGTTTTTCTAGCCTACTGGTGCCGGAGGAGTTTCTGGGGAACTAGAAATGTAACCGCCAGAGGAAACAGTCGAGCTGTGGGAGCATTAAACCGCTTCCGAATGAGAGCCGTTTCTTGCTCAATTTCCTGGGGAATCTGCGCTGCTCTGGCTTTGAGGCTATTCATATTCCGCTCAAACTGCTCTCGTTCAGGAGTACTAAAGAGTGTTAATTGCTCCACCTGCGGTTCATCTAATTCCTTGAGAATGCTTGTTTGCAATTCAGTGAGGATGGCAGTGATGTCAGCAATCTCTTTCTCTGCCCGGTTCTGCAAATCCTGTTGCAGGCTGGCGGTTCGTTCGCCCTGCCGCACTGTGAGTGCCTGCATCAGTGGCTCAGCGTACTTGTCCCACCGCGCCGCCAACTTCTGTTGCATTGCTTCGGGCACTTCACCAGCAGACACTGCCCCTAACGCCGCTTGTAGCGGCATCACCCCCAGACGGCTAAAGCGTCCTTCCTTCAACACTCCACCCGCCGTAATCACCTCTTCATGCAGTCGTTGCTGGTCACTCCCCAGCAGCACTAACCGCCCATACGCCACTACTGCTGGTGTTTCTAACCCCGCCTTTGAGGACACCGCTCTGGCAGCCACTCGATGCAGTTGCTTTCTGCCTTCTGTAGACCAGACCTCTGCTCGCAGCAACCGTAAACACATCTGTACCAGACGGTGATTCAGGTGTGCCAGCACCACGTCATCACGCCCATGCGCTGCATCGGCATCAAACACGATCGGGCGAATTTCTTTAGTGTGAGGATGCTCCAACCCCTCAGCGCAGACAGCCCAGCTACTCTTCAGTGGGGGCAAATGAAAGACTGGACCCTGTAACCCCTCAACCGTTGCCTCGATTAAGGGCGGCTGATCCGCCAACTCCAAGCCAATCCGCACCACCGCTTCAATGTTCTCTGGAGTCAACCGCAGGTTTTGCCGCGTTTCCTGTAACTGCTCTCGCAGCTTTTCAATTTGCTCTCGCACCTTGCGTTCAAACTTGAGCATTCGTCGCACAGGTGCCGATTCTTGCTCAGCCCTGGCGGTATCGAGTGTCACCCGTCGCCCCAACATCGCCTCTTCCACCTGTGCCGCAATCACCGGACCGACTTTACCCAAGTCTTCCCGAATGTTGTTCACCTTGAGCGCCGCCCGCATCAGGAACTCTAAATCCCCCTCCAAATCACCGGGACGAATCCCGCTCGTTGCTTGCTCCTGGTAGCTTTTGCCCACGAAGTGATAAATCCGTACTTCGGTCGCTCGCTGCCCATGACGGTCGATCCGTCCATTCCGCTGCTCCATCCGATTTGGGTTCCAGGGAATTTCGTAGTGGATCAAGCGGGAACAAAAGTTTTGTAAATCCAGACCTTCCGAAGCTGCATCGGTTGCGAGCAGAATCCGTACTGGAGACACATCGGGATGCGTTTGGAAGGCTGCTTTAACCACTTCGCGATCGTCAGAGTTCATCCCACCATAAAGCGTCAGCAGGCGATCGCCCTGCACCAAACCCTCGGCTGCTAGCAAGTTATAGAGCCATTTCTGCGTTGCCCGATACTCAGTGAAGATAATCACTCGCTCATTCGACCACTGCCCCTTGAGACGAATCGTGGCATTAATCCAGTCGAGCAGTTGGGTTGCCTTAGCATCGGGCTGTCGAGCTGCCACTTCCGCCCACTGGAGCATCTCCCGCAGCAAGCCTTGTTCTTCCGGTGCCAGTGCCCGAAACAGACGACTGGTGTGGCTGATTGACTCATCTGTAACGGCTTCATACACCGCATCATCAGCAAATTCTTCTTCTACCTGCTCCACCTGTCGCCGCAAAATCCCTTCGGTAGGTTTTGCGCTCAGGCTGCTAGCTTGCCGACGACGCGCGGTCGATAAAGACTCTTGGTGTTGCGTCAGGGTAGTGAGGAATGCCTGTGGGCAGGAAAACAGCCGTTTCTTGAGCAGCTTCAAGACAAACTCAGTAGCGTACTTTTCAAGGCTGTCATTAGCACCCTTCGTTCGCAGTTCTGTATACCGCTTTAAGGACGCATGTGCCTGACGTTCTGTCTGAGGATAATCAACCGCGATCGCCGCCAATTTCCGTTCAGGAAACATGGGCGAATCATCCCAATTTTTCATCTCCTGCTTCAAGCGCCGCACCATCACCACTTGCAGCTGGTTGCGATCTGGTTCGACCCCTCTCGCAAATCGCTGGGCATCCAACAGTTCGAGCAAGGCTGTAAAGCTCTCTGGATAGCCATTATGAGGAGTGGCAGTTAAAAATAGCTTGTGCTCAAAGTGTGGCACCAGCAGGCGAATGGTAGCCGTTCGCTGTGAGTCGATCGCATATTGCCCACTGCCCGAGGGAGCTACATTATGCGCTTCATCGACAATCAGCAGATCAAAGCGACGGGGATAGAGGGATTCAGCTTCTGCTGGCAACACTTCTCGAAAGAGCCGCAGGGGGCGATCTCGCTTAAGGAAGTCGATCGAGGTAATGAGGCGAGGAAAGTGAATCCAGGGATTAACATGAATGCCTCGCTGCCGTCGCAGTTCCTTCATCAAGGTACTATCGACAATACGAAAATCCAACCCAAACTTATCCCGCATCTGGTCACGCCACTGCACTTGCAGCGAAGACGGACAGACAATTAGCATCCGGCGACAGCGATGACGAATGATCAGTTCTTGGGCAACTAACCCTGCTTCGATGGTCTTCCCCAATCCCACATCATCCGCAATCAGCAAGTTGACGCGAGGCATCTGGATCGCTCTTACTACCGGGTCAAGTTGGTAATCCTCAATGTCAATGCCACTACGAAAGGGAGCCTGAAGCGTGCGAATATCCGCCGAAGAAGAAGCACCCCATCGCACGGCATCAAGAAAGGCATCCAAGCGAGCCGGATCATCAAAACCAGTGGGCTGTGGCAATTCTACCCGCTCATACACCTGCGTCCCAGGCTCTAGCTCCCAAATCACCTGAAGTTCCTCTCCCAGCCCATCGTCCTCAATGGAGGAGAGCAAGACTAGGCTTTGAGGCAGTGTCGCTTTCGGTAAGAGAGGACTGGCGGGCAGCGTGGTTTTACGGACATCCGTCACCACATACTGTCGCTGACGGACTCTAACCAATTGTCCCTGCTCTGGCGTTGCTTGCGTGACAGTCATAAGAAAATTTTGTCGCTTGCCTCATCGAGTCTGGCACAAGCATCTCCCTCCGTCATCATGCCCACCTTCAGAAATAAAGGCGTGCTACTGCCAGCAAGACTGCAAGGGACTAAAAGAGACTGTCCAATAAAGAGTATTTTTGTGCCAGAAGGGGCAACGCTGAAATCAAGGCATTGATGCGCCTATAGATGTCAAGTCCAAAATTAAGCACGATGATCCTCGAATTGTCACGGTAAGCTGATCGACATCTAGATTGATAGCCTATTTCTTCGTTGTGTAAGGGTTGCCAGGGCTAGCTTATGCAACTGAAAGTCGATCAGGGAACCAGACCTTTGCTCTGAAATCACCTACAGCCATCCGAATCATTCGGCAAGCGTCAAGAGCGAGGCGGCACGCCGGGTAACGACCCAACTGAATGGCAGCGAAATGTTCTGATCACTGAAGATCGACAGCTTTATCTCCTGCCTACTCACATCTTTGGCTGCTTCCGCGATGCCGCCAAGTACACGAAGCGAGGGAGAAGTAGCCTGATGAGCCCAATGGCTTCCACGTTACAGGTGCAAGACCGCCGCATCTATACCGATCGCTATCTGCCGGAAGAACCGATCAGAGCCAGCGAAGACATCGAGCAGGAAGTCTATACTTTCATGAGCGTTGTCAAAAATATTGCGACTCGCGGACACAATATCCGCTACCGGGTCGCTGCCGCTGCTGGATGGCGCTGCTCCTTCACTCTATTGTGGGACAAAACCATCATCTCCAGGCAAGAAATGGAAACCGTGGCAATTGACGCAGGCAAGCTTGTGGGGCTAGCAGACGGACGATCATTGGCTACGGGCGCTTCGAGGTTTTGAATTTCTGCGTTCAGAACGCTGTCACTTGAGAAATCAAAATTCATCGATTCTTGACTTGGTATGCTTCGGCAAGGCTAGGCGTAGGTTCGGCACGGCACGGTTACACTTTCTTCAATTGAGATGAGAAAATGGCTTGGGCAAAACGACAACCTCCTGCACTATGGGGCGAAACGCGCAAACAAATCTGGCAAAGAGATCAAGGGCGCTGTCAAGGACCCTACTGCCAGCATCAGCTACCGAACTCTTTATCCCTAAAGAATGCCCACATCGACCACATTCTGGAAGTCTCCAAAGGCGGCTCCGATGCAGACTCCAATCTGCGAACGCTCTGTCGCCGCTGCCACTGTCTGCGATCCAGCATTGCCCACCAAGGCATGATTAGCGCCGCGCTCAGAGACGACGTGATTCCTCCAAATTGGCGAACACTCGTCTGGGAAGGCTAAAAAGCCCTGCAAATGTTCTCTGTCTGTACTACTCTTTATTTTCTAAATCCTATGACTCGCTCAACCGCCGCCAACTATCCAATCGATCGCGAAGAACTCCTGCGAATCCGCCAGATCAAGCTTCTGACTAGCGATCGAGACTACGTTTTCTTCGCTCTTCAAATCGACTATCCAGGCAAACTTAATCCCACGATCGAAGTCAGCGTCTTTTGTGAGCGCTGGGATTTGGATGATGGAGACTTCTACAAAGCTTTAGGTGAACTCCGCAAAAAAGGGATCGTTGCTTCAATCGCCAACAGCCTAAATTTGCAGTTTCAGCCATCTTAAAGATGCATCCGGACTATAGTAATTCTCCACCATTGCCTGCATGAATTTCCCTGAAAATGGGTCAAAGCCTGATTTGACTGAAATAACCAACACAGCTACACCCAGCACGAGTGTCACCCAATGTGATGAACCAATGTCAATTGCTGCTTGTGCTTTTCAGTAGGAATTCTGCGGTGCTCCCTTTGGGAAAACCAATGGTTTGCTGTGGTCAACGAACAATCACAGATGAACGTTAACTCCTGGTCTGACACATCCCAGTTCTTGAGAAACTTATCAAGTTCCATTTGCCCGTTGTTCAAAGTTTGAAGGTACGCCTTTAAAACATTCCAGTATCGATAAGTCGGAGGGCGATGAGGAATAGTCATATTACTTGTCATAGCGACAAAATCTTAGACAATTATGTCTTTATAAAAAAGTAGAACTAATGTATTATTTCTCAAACTAAATCTAAAACGCTAAAAGCTGCGATCGCTCAACTTGATTCATCATTCTGACCCCTTGCTTTAACCAAAACCAGGGAACTGCCCCATGAGCAACATTACCATCCAATGCAACACGACTCAGAAACCAGATTGCGGGTCAAACTCGATGGTTGGCTATCCTCCAAAGTGATGATGAGTTAACAATCGCTAGCCAGAGCGATATCAACACGCTGAGATCTAAAGCCAGTGAACTTCTCATGCAACTAAATCACTCAGATTCCCAGGACAACGAACCACAACCTAAAAAGGCACGCAGCAAAAAGAAAGGTAAAAAAGAGTCAAAACAACCAGGATCAGCTATTTCTAGCACCCTCTTTACACTCTATGGTGAGACAGAGGAAGTCTTGACTCGATGTGCGATCGCTTACCTGCTCAAAAATGGTTGCAAACTGCCCGATCGATTTGAAGACCCCAAAAAGTTTGCCAAACGTCGTCGTAAAACAGAAATCCGCCTTGAACGTCTAATCAAGACTCTTGAGCGTACAAGGTTTCCAAAAGGACGAGACTTGTCTGAGCATACTTGGTTAGAAACTTTAACCAAGGCAGAAGGTTGTGTTCCCAAAGATGACAATGAAGCAGCCGATTGGCAAGCCAAATTGCTAACAGAGCCAGCTACTTTACCTTTTCCAGTCAACTACGAAACAAACGAAGATCTCCACTGGTTTCTGAATGAGAAAGGAAGATTATGTGTCAACTTCAATGGCTTAGGTGAGCATTCGTTTGAGATTTACTGTGATCAAAGAGTTAGACCGACAGCGCCATTTAGTTCACTTGTACTGTATGCTAAAATCTTCGTGACGCTACGATCTAACTAGCGTTGGAGCCGACAACCGAATTTGCATTCTTCGTCAGTGAGCAGAACCGCTTGCGGTTGCGGCTCAACTAGGTTATCTCCACTGGTTCAAGCGATTTCTAGAAGACAACAAACTAAGAAGGCTAGCAGAAACCAACACTCAGCCAGCTTATTTACTCTATGCTCTGGGCGGATGGCTTGGCAGGAGGGTAGAGGCGAAGGCGAACCCTGGAATCTCCATCGGTTGGTTGTATCCTGCGCTATAGACACTGATTCTTGGGCTCAAGAAGGTACAGAACAAATTCGGCAGAAAAAAGCTAGCGAGTGTGCAGAAATTATCGCTTGTAATAAAGTTAAGAAAAATTTGAGTAAGGATCAGGAAGCATTTCTTAAAAGGCGGGAAACAATGCTGGCTTTACTTGATAATCCATTTCCTCGTCCAAGCCGTCCTCTTTATCAAGGTCAGCCGTCAATTCTAGCAGGTGTAAGCTATGGGCTTGATAAACCTGCTACTCTCGCAATTATCGATATTCAGACTGGAAAAGCCATCACATACAGAAGTATCCGACAACTTCTGGGTGAAAACTATAAGCTTCTCAATCGATATCGTTTGCAACAGCAACGCAACGCTCATCAGCGGCACAAGAACCAGCAAAAAGGCGCATTCAATCGGTTTGGAGAATCCAACTCAGGAAAACATCTAGACCGTTTGATAGCTCATGAAATTGTGGCGATCGCTCAAAAGTATCAGGTTAGCAGCCTCATATTGCCTGACCTCAGCGACATTCGAGAAATTGTCCAAGGCGAAGTTCAAGCTAGAGCAGAGCAAGAAATTCCCGGTTCTATAGAACTCCAACGACAATATGCCCTTCAGTATCGAGCAAGCGTACATCGCTGGAGGCATGCTCAACTCAGCCAATGTATCGGAAGCCAAGCTGCCCAAGTCGGGATTTCTATCGAGGTAGTAAAACAACCGTTTACAGGAACTCCTCAAGAAAAGCCTAAAAATTTAGCGATCGCAGCCTATCAATCCCGAAAATAAAAAACACTTGCGCTCAGTTCAAATTTACTCTATAAATCAGATGCGCCGTAGTTCATGCCAGCAATGGTCTCTGTGCTATCGACAATTGTGAGCTAGTTTGGCTATCGGAAGATAATCTTGCTTTCTGGCTCTGGTTAACTATCTACCTCGAAGTTGGGTGCGCTCCCAGCAAAAGGGTGCGGGTCTACCGCAATGTTGGTTAACCGTCTTCACCTCCGAGCAAGGAGGAATCCACCTTAACTGTTCAAATTGGCAAACCGAAGCAAGGGCAAAATTCCTAGGAGGTTTGCCAAAAGGCTGTATTTCGCTCTGAGGCTCCTTTTCGGAGGTTGTTTTCTAACCTTAAACGGCTGATGAAAAGCCAGAAATCAGGTTGAAAGAGAGGTTTGCCAAAAGTACTGCTGAAAAGCTTTTTGTGACTGAGTTTCAACGCTTAGGGTCGCGATCGCCTTTCCAGCGAGAGGCGGGTTGAAAGAGAGCTTGTACCTCTTTAGAACATCTTTATGACATCCTCTCAAACCCCGATGCGATTCACTCTTCAGCAGATAAATTCAAAATTACTAGTAGTCCGTCAAGGCTGAAATGAGAGATAGATTTCCTCAAGAGCTGTCTCCTGCCCAGAACTACGGATTCTATTTACCCCTCAAAATAAGACTGACAGACCACTAGATTCACAGCTTTCTCCAAGCTTATAAAGCAACAGGTTCAATGTGTAGCAATGCAGTCGTTTTCCTAATTGAGTGCGACTGCATCTTAGCCTTTGAAGAAGAATTTGCAATTAACAAACATTCCGTACCAAACATTTTCACTGGTACGGAATTAGTACGTTAAAATCCTAGTTAAGGTGGATTGAAAGGAGCGCCTGCCTTACAACGGCGCATAACGACAAGAATCTGTTAACGGTCAGTTTTCTTAGCTTCGACGACAAATAGCGTGTTACCTGACACGAACTACATCTATGGGCAATACTGGACTCGAACCAGTAACATCCTGCTTGTAAGGCAGGCGCTCTACCATTGAGCTAATCGCCCGATCGCTCTACTTACTATATCAGACTGCGCCAGTTCTCTGTAAAATCTGATTGAGATTCTTTGCATTTTAATCCTCATGCCTTCTGGTCGCACCCACGACAGCATCACCCTCTGGAGTTTGCCCTTCGTCACGGGTGGGGTGTTTGTGCTGACTCAAAGTGGCAACCTCACGCTAATCGTTTCGGGCGCGTTTTTAATGGGTGGGCTGATGTTTGGGCCCGATCTCGACATTTATTCTCAGCAATATAAACGCTGGGGGCTACTGCGATGGATCTGGCTACCCTACCGTAAGAGTATGCGCCATCGATCGTTTCTGTCTCACGGGTTGATTGTGGGCACGATCGGGCGAATTCTTTATTTAGCGATTTGGATCGCGATCTTTAGCAGCATCATCATTTTGGGTGGGGCGATCGCTCAACAACTTCTTGGCACGATCGATCACTGGCAGACCCCTGCTCAACATGGATTTATGAATAGTATTGGAATGGTCAAACAATCACTACAGCAGCACGGCAATGAATGGATTGCAGGAACGATCGGGCTTGAATTAGGCGCACTCAGCCACAGCGCCAGTGATTGGCTCGTGTCGGGTTATAAACGAATCAAAAAGCGAGGGAAGAAACGGGCGAAGGGATGAGTGATCCTTAGTTCGTCAAGTTTTGCCTCACCCAACTTCATCGACCTGTCAGAAAGGGCTGGTATTTTGAAGTGGTTAGCACGAGCCGATCTAGTAAAATAAAGTCACCCTTTTGGATGAGTGTTGATTTATGAATTTCTCAGACCTTGACGAGATTGAGCAATTAACGCAATCGCTTTTAGAGAGCGCCCAAGTAGAACTCAAAGAACACCAAATTCAAAAAGAGCGAGACAGTAAAATTCAGGAAGCCGCAGACGCTCTGACCCTTCGCTTAACCCCCCTACTCGCTCAAATAGAATCCTCAATTGCTGAATACGAAGCCAATCAGATCGGGGACAGCCTAAACCGCAAAAAGCTAGAGCAGCAGGCAGACAGCCTTCGTCAGCAGCTTCAAGACGTAGAACTCAATGCCGAAAAGCTGGTAGACGCAGAGCTTCTGCGCCAAGAAGAGCAGTTGATCGCACAGCAAGAAACTCAAGCAATCACAAGATGGCGCACCCAATTAAAAGCCGACTTACTCGATCTGATTCACGACCAAAATGATTTCTACAACGCTACAGATACTGCGATCGCAATTAAAGGCTTCACGGAAGATCTCAAAGCCATTGGCGCATTAGGGGAAGTCGTCGATGCGCTGATGGCGCAGATCAATGCCTATGACCGCAAAGCTAGTGAAAATGCGCTTCCGACAGCCCGACTGCGCGGCACTTACGAGCAAACCCTCACCTTTATTGCAGAGCAGGCGCAGCGAAACCGACTCAACTTTGAGGGGCGAACGACTTCCTTTACGCCCCGACGCACTCAATCTTCTAGTCGCCCTGAAAGCTATTCTGACCTTGACGGCAAAGTTGTGATTGTGGGCGGGCACGATCGCCTCGAAACCGCCATTCGCAATCGGTTTCGTGGCTCTGGTGTTGAGCTAATCTGGGCAACGACGCAAACCGGACCTCAGATTTGGGCACAGGCAGAGCAGCAAATTTTGGATGCAGATCTCGTGGTCGTGCTGACAGGATATGCCTCGCACCGACACACCGAAGGCATTATTAAAGCTACCAAGCAGTGCGGCAAAACTCCTACCTATGTCAACACGACTGGCATGACCCGGCTCATCGAAGCGATCGTAGTGGGTCTAAAATCTCAGGTGCTTTCTCGACAACTCAAAAAGCCTAGAACTGCTTAGGATCGTGGATTAAATCATATCGGTTACTTGCAACGCTAAGGGGCACGGCAGTGCCATGCCCCTACCAGATTCCTGCTTTATGGTCGATCGCCCTATGCCTCGCTTGAGCCACATTTTTATCTATCCCATTAAATCGTTAGATGGCGTTTCGGTCACTCAGACAAAGATTTTGCCAGGCGGGTCACTGGCGCACGATCGTGAATTTGTAATCGTGGATCAGCAGGGAAAATGGGTGAATGGTAAGCGCACAGCAGCCATTCATCAGGTGCGATCGCAGTTTCATCTCAACGCTAGAGTGGTGACGCTTTCAGTCCAAGGCAAAAATCCGGTGAGCTTTCATTTAGATCATGCGCGATCGGCGATCGCTGCCTGGTTGAGCGATTTTTTTGGCTTTGCGGTTGAGCTTCAGCAAAATACAGTCACTGGGTTTCCCGACGATCCGACTTCACCTGGGCCTACGATGATCAGCACTGCCTCGATCGAGCAGGTTGCCTCCTGGTTTCCCAACGTTTCAGTTGAGGAGATGCGAACCCGCCTTCGCACTAATTTAGAGATTACAGACGTGCCTGCTTTTTGGGAAGACAGTCTATATTCTGACGATCTGCCGATCGAGTTTCAGCTAGGAGAGGTGCAGATTCAAGGTGTCAACCCTTGTCAGCGCTGTGTGGTGCCGACTCGTGATGCGATATCTGGAGCGACTACGGCTCAGTTTCAAAAAACTTTTACAGTCAAGCGCAAAGCAGAATTTCCAACTTGGGCACCCGCTTCGCGCTTTAACCATTTCTATCGTTTAGCGGTCAACACTCGCATTGCTCCGTCTGAAGCTGGTAAAAGCTTGCAGGTCGGTGACGCGATCGAGACTTCGCTCACCGATTAGCTATTTAGATTAGAAAACAGATAGACGGATAAATTGTTGAGTTCATCCGTCTACCTGTTAGTTCGATTTGAAGTGTAAAGCTGTCTCAAAGCCTACATACTGGTTGCCTTGGTCGATTTAGATCCCATCCCCAGTCCGGCTTGACGCATAAACTCTACCCGCTGCTCAAAGTCGAGTTGAGTGATCAGATCAGAAAACTCACTCGCTTCTGACGGTGGCTGATAATCAGACGGCACTTGGATAATTGTTTCATTTTCCATGCCTTGACCCAGCAGCAACCACACTTCTAGTCGCGCACTCGGACTCAAGGCAGTGTCCTAAATGCTCTTGCAAGAAACGCTTCAGTTTTTCGTCTTCAATCGCAATTTCATGGGTGCTCAAATAGCCTGAAATTCTGTTTCCCAAATCTCGTCCACAACCCACTTCTCCATTGGCAGCGTCCTCTGCTTCAATCAACTCCATCAGGCGTTGATAGCGAGTCCCTTCATTGGGTGCGGCTTTCGGCTTGGCAGGAATCGATTGGGTCATGGGTCATCCATCCGTAGAGTCTCGAAGTAAACGAGGTGATCGGGTTCTTCAGGATCAGAACCGCAGTCGAGCAGTCCAAGGCGCAGCTTTCTGTAAAATCCTAGCGCACCTGGAAGGCCTGTGAACAAAAAACACCTTCCCAATGAAGATGGCGCGTCAGAATATTCTCAAGTAAATCCCTTTACTTTTTTGCTCTTGCCTTAGAGTTTTTGCTGCTTGTCCCCACAGGTTCAGCTTGTCGCAAGCCTTCCAATGGCTTGAGTTGCTGAGACTTTTCTGACAGTCGAACTGAGAGACGATCGCCCACCAATTCACAAAGGTCAAAGATGAACGGTTCGGCAATCTCATAGTAGACACTGACTCCTTGAGGCGTGCGGGAGACAATCCCTGCCTGCGCGAGAATCTTCAAGTGCTTTGAGACATTCGCCTGCCCTAATCCGGTTTCTTCCATAATCTCGGTGACATTCTTCGAGCCTGACTTCAGCGAACACAGCACTTGCAAGCGGCTGAGTTCGGACAGCACTTTAAAGTAATCGGCAACTGGAGCCAAGGCAGAAGGCGGTAGTGTCATACGTAGAGGAATAGACTTCAACTAGCTTACTATTTTAATCGACTAATTATATTACTATATAGTAGTATAGCCTAAAAAGAATTAAGTTTGAGCGCGAGATGATTTGTTCCCTTGCCATCATTTCTGCTGAACCCCAAGGAAACCCTAACATGAATTTTTTCGGCTTTAACCGCTCCTCATCTTTGCAAACCAACACCCTACAGACGATTGATGCTCAAACTCTGAAACACTGGTTAGACCAACAAACGGTCATTCTATTGACATCCTCTACGCCCAACCCTTTGGGTATGGACGCGGATTCCGGGAGTTGATTGCTCATGCTCCCCTCCACTCAATCAAGGACTGAGGGTTCCCCGGCTCACCCGCTAACGCCAGTGATAACTCCAAGGGCGTGATTTTACCCTGTTTCTGAGGGACTCTCAGTACAGCATCTAAACTAATCCCAAGCTCCACCATGCCTCTGAATCTGAGGTTGGATGAAGCGTTCGTATCAGCATCCTCGATTGCGCCGCAACTCTCACAGAGGAACTTTTCACCCGCCCGATTGGTGGGGCTAACAAAGTGGCAGACCGAGCATTCCTGGGACGAACAGCGCGGGTTGACACTCCAGACGAGATTGCCTGACTTTGCAGCCACAGCAGATGTCTTCTGTTTGAGTTCTCCCCATGCGGCATCCAGAATCGCTTTGTTCAGCCCTGACTTTGCTGCCTGACCGGACAGGTTTAGGCGGCGATAGTGCCGTAATCGCAAAGGGTTGAGAAGTTGGGATGAGATTTAATCACACTCGGCTCCAAGTCTAAGTTGGCCATAAATCGTTCGAGCAGGGGTTGGTTGAAGGCACGACGTTTGGCACTTGCCATCGAGAACACAAATGGGTCTTGACCCTGGTGCTGGTGATGCGCGTCGAACTTCGCCAGATTGAGAGCGGTAAAACTGGCATTGAAATGAAAGTCTAACTTCAAGAGGTCACGGGCTTGGCAATCACTCAGTCCCGTAAACTGCTTGGCATCGCGGAAGAGAAATTCAATCCCGAAGCGCAATTTATAGAACTGGACAATCTGCTTGGGGTCTTGTTCGACATCGGTACTGAACAGCAAGCAGGTGCGAACTCGATTGGGAAGGCGACGGTCAATCAGGTAGACGACTCGAATCTCCCGTTTCAATGAGACGTGCCAGACTCGTCCAGTGAACTGCCGTCGATACGTTTTCTCATTCAACTCACTGTAGCGGCTCAAGTTCGTGAAGTTCACCTTGCCACAGACAATCAAAATCGTCGAAAACAGCGTCACGAAAAAGGTCACTTGCGGTTTGCGAAAACGCCAACTTTCGTCAGTAGGCTCTGTACAATGGCTTTCATAGCTATCTATCCGGTGCGCTTTGTTTGTATGGGCACCCTATCCGATAGATAGCTTTCCTGCCAAAAATTGTCCGAACCATTGATCATTTCACCCGCTGTTATTGGGTTGCAACTCCAGCAGGATGAGAGCTGACAATTCAGGCAACTAACTCTGCCATCAGCTCAGCAACGGGTATCATGTGTTTGGCACGTCCAGCATTACTACCCGAAAAAATCAGCCCGTTTTCAATATCCCCCTGTGCCGCTTTATCCAAGGCTTGAACAATGCAGTAATATTGCTGTTCATCCCGGCATTTGCATGCATAGAGACAATTGAACAAACACCGTTTTTCCAAATCAGGGGAACCTGCGATCGCCTTCTCCACGAACGCATTTCGTAACGCTCGTCCTGGCATTCCTACAGGACTGGAAATAATCACTACATCGTCTGGCTTAGCATGGAGATGAAATTCTTTGTAACGAATATCGGCATCACATTCATCGGTGGTGATGAAACGAGTGCCAATCTGTACACCACTCGCTCCTAATGCCAGCATCCGCTCAATGTCGGCGCGATCCCACACTCCACCAGCCGCAATCACTGGAATAGCCTGACCGACTTCTTGTTGTAGATAGGTCACTAATTCTGGGATGACCTGCTCTGCTTCCAAAGCGCGATCGCCCAGTTCCTCTAATTTAGCCCCCAGATGCCCTCCTGCCGAGTTAGGGTTTTCCACGACGAACGCATCGGGTAGCCGTCCATACTGACGTTCCCACTTGCGGCACATAATGCGCGCTGCACGAGTGCTAGACACGATCGGCACCAGTGCCACTTCTGGATGTGCTGCGGCATATTCCGGCAATTGCAGCGGCAAGCCTGCGCCAGAAATAATCAGATTGATCCCTTCTTCAGCCGCTGTCCGCGCCAGCGTTTCATAATCTTGGGCAACGACCATCGCATTGATGCCCAGAATCCCATTCGGGCTTAACGTTCGAGCTTTTCTAATTTCATCAATCAACGCCAGCCGATTGGACTCAAAAAATTGCTCCCTGCGTTTGCAACTATTCGGCTGGTTGATATCAAAGTAGGGTGAGTTTAGTCCTAGAGCAACAGCGGATATGATGCCAATCCCACCTGCATTGGCAACGGCAGCGGCAAGCTGTGCTCCAGAAATCCGAATGCCCATACCTCCCTGGATGATGGGATAGCGGGCAAGATGTTGACCAATTTGAAGCGAAGGTAGCGGTGGCATAGTTTTTTTAAGGTTGAATTTGCTTAAATAAATTCACTGTGAACCATGAAAGATTCATCACTCCGGCTCCACCAGATTTAGTTGACCCCGGTATCCTGTGATAATCCGACTGCCATCCTTAAGAATGTGAATTTCCATCTGATCACTTGCCCAAGTTAGCTGATCCTGAAAAGCTGGATTGAAAAGATGCACCCGCTGGTTGCTAGAGGAGACAAGAGAATCAGGGGAGTGAATTGCCAAAGACTGCACATAGGCACCGTCAATTAAAACATCAAGTTGCTCCAGCAAGTCTTGAACACCTGCCGGAGCTTGTTCCGATCGCAGTTGTTCTAACGTGAAGCCTGTAAAGGACATGACGTTTAATCCTGCGGCTTTAACCCGACGCGCTAAATCTGCCAGAGCAGGTGCTTGCCAGAAAGGTTCGCCGCCCGAAAAGGTGACACCCTGGTTGCGAGGGTTGCTGAGAATCTGATGGACAAGGGTATCCACGGCGGTCAGTTGATTGATTTCAAATGACCATGACGCAGGATTAAAGCACCCTGAACACTCCCGCAGGCAACCTTGCACCCAAATCACGGCTCGACAACCAGGTCCATTTACTTCTGACTCATCGACATAGCCCATGATGTTGAGATAACCAGGAGGAATTTCTAAAAGTTTAAGATAAGGGTTCGTCGGATGGCTCATGGTGTTCGTCCTGTTTGAGTAATGGATAACGCACGGGAAGGCCAATTGCACTTGTAATGCGATCGCCAAACGCCTCTAGCACTTCAGCCTTGACTCGCTGCAATGGCTGGGTCGGATAAGGGCGATCGGCAGGGATATAATTACCACGGGCTTCTAGCTGATGCGTTAAGGGGCGGGGGCGAGTGGGTGTGTTGAGTTGAATTTCATCTGGCATTAGTGCTTGCATTCGCCGGATGTACTCTGTCTGATCCTGACCGCTCCAGTCTGTAAGCAGCATGGTCTGAATTGCCAGGTGACCTGAATAAATTTGGCGAAATTGCAATAGCCCTGCCCAGAGGGTTTGCAGGTTGAGAGTGGTTATGGGGTGATTGATGCGACGGAATGAGCCATCAGAAATGGCATCCACTTTGACGGACACCCAATCGGCAAGGGCAAGTTCCTCACGCACCGCGCGATCACTCAGTAAGCTACCGTTAGTTAACACACCGACCTGCTTCCGGGTGATCTGCTTTGCCATACCCAGAATTTCGCCTAAATTCTGCGCTAGAGTCGGCTCGCCGCTACCGCTGAGGGTAATCGTGTTCACATCGCAAACACGAAAGGTTTGCAGATCGTGTTGAATCGTCTGGGTTGGGATGAAAACCTGACGGCTGCAACTCTGGTGCTGAATTTCGCCTAACTGGCAATACACACAGTTAAATGAGCAAGTAGGTGTTGCACCAATTGGATCAATCCCAAGCGATCGCCCAAAGCGCCAGGATTGCACTGGACCGTAAACAGACGTGAAAGGTGTTGTGGTGACAGTAGGCATCGGTTAGGTTGACCTCCCATAGTTATGCTTTAAGGTGTGTCCTTTCCAGTCGGCGGCATCACCACTTTTCGGGCAATACCCAAGCTCTTTAACAGCCAAATTGCCCACCAGGTCGGATCGTACTCCCACCAGTGCCAGCCTGCTTTGGCAACATTAGGATAAGCGTGATGGTTGTTGTGCCAACCTTCGCCATAGGTGAGAATCGCCGCCCACCAAAGATTGCGGGAGTTATCCTCTGTGCAAAAGGTACGGTAGCCCCACATGTGAGTAATCGAGTTAATAAACCAGGTGCTGTGCCAGAGCAAAACGGCTCGAACAACCACACCCCAGATGACAAACGACCAACCTCCTATTGCATACAGCAGCAGCCCCAGCGGGAATTGCAGCAGTAAAAAATTGCGATTCAACCAGCGATAAAAGGGATCGCGTGCCAGATCAGGGGCAAACCGCTGGTACTGCTCATACTCAAAGAATTCTGCATGGGGATAGAAAATCCATAGCATGTGGCTCCACCAGAAGCCGCGACGGGCAGAGTAGGGATCTTTATCGACATCTTCGGTATAGGCATGGTGCAACCGATGACCTGAAACCCAGAAAATGGGGCCGCCTTGTAACGCGGTGGCTCCAATCAGGGCAATGACATACTCTAACCATTTGGGCACCTGGAAGCTGCGATGGCTCAAGAGCCGATGATAGCCCAGACAGATCCCAATGCTGCCAAACAGCCAGTGCAGAAATAAAGTAATTCCCAATGCAGACCAGGAGAAAAACCAGGGTGCTAATAGCGCCAGTAAGTGAACACTGCCGAAGAAAATGACAGCGACCCAATCGAGAGCGGGTTCGCGTTTCGGGTCTGTTAACACGTTCTTGACAGTCATGAATAAATCCTCAACCACAGAAAGGCTAAATGGGAAATGGGGTGATGGGATGATGGGTGTTGGGACGGTTTCCCATCATCCCATCAGTTCTCTAACGACCAGGCTGTTACTGCTGGCTCAAGGAGACTGGCGATCGCCGGATCTTGATACATCCCATTGCGATGGGTAATCCTCACGGCATTCGCCAGTTGTTCAATGGGCGCACCTTTCAAGGAGATGGCATCCGCTCCTGCCGCGATCGCGTCTGATACTACAGAGAGGTTTCCAGGGGGAACGAGCACCAGAATTTTGGATGGAATGACATAGGAATTTGCTTGAGCTTTGCGTGCCATGCGAATGAACTTGACCAGATCCATATCTGGCAAGGTACTATCCACCACGGCAACGTCAACATCAATAGATTCCAGCAGCACAATACCTGTTTCAGCATTGGTGGCTTCGCTGGCCACTTCAATTCCCTCTTGGGCACGCAAGTCTACCCGCAAGTTAACGCGAGTTTGCTCATCTGCCTCAATGACAGCCACCTGAATGATGTCATCGGGTTTCTGCACTTTCGGGTAATTACTGGTTTCTGACGATTCATTCGGCCCACCGCAGGCTGAAATTGTGCCCAGTGAATCGATATCAGCCGATGGTTGTTTGAACTGAGCCATTTGCTCGGCAGAAAGAATCTTGGATTCATCAAAGCCAAACTCAATTTCGGTATGCAATCCTTTCTGCTTAACGCGGCTCAGGTTATAGAAGCGCTTGTTGAGGGTGGTTTTGACAAACGCCCAGAGGCAGCCTAAGAGATAGCGGCGCTTAAAGGGATCGGGTTCAAACCAGTACTCTAGAAACTTCCAGGAGTAAAACCGTGCATAGTTACGCAGCACCCCTTTGAGTACGCCCTCCCGCGTCATATGATCGGGCTTGATAATCGGCGTGACGAAGTTGTAATGGGAATAATCGCGGATTTCAACTTTGTCCTGCAAATCCTGGAATAGCTCTGAGAACGGCCAAGGCGTGTACATGTTCCAATTGGTCATGTCTGCCTTCCAGTCTCGTGCCATCCGGTAGGTTTCCTCGATGGTTTCGGGGGTTTCACTGGGCAACCCCATGATGAATTGAACTTCTGCCAAGATGCCATGATCACGCAGGAGCTGCACGGCTCGTTTGTTATCGGCGATCGTTGTTTCTTTGCGGAATAGGTTGAGGTTTAGTTGCGCCGCTGCTTCCGTTCCTAAAGAAACATGCACCAGGCCAGCTTGACGATACAGGGGTAATTCCTTCTCGTCGCGCAGAATATCGGTAACTCGTGTATTGATGCCCCAATGCACCCCTAAGTTGCGATCGACCAACTCATTGCATAGTGCCACGAAGCGCGATTTGTTAATCGTTGGTTCCTCATCCGCTAGGATGAAAAATCCAATTTGGTGATCTTTTACTAGCCGTTCAATTTCATCCACGAAATGTTTGGGTGAACGGGAGCGATACTTACGCCAAAACTTCCATTGTGAACAAAAGCGACAGCGAAACGGGCAACCCCGTGAATAGTTGGGGACGGCAACCCGCACATTTAGCGGCGTATACAGGTACGTAGGCCAATTCAGCAACGTCCAATCTGGAGTGAGCGTGTTCAGGTCTTTGATCGGGGGGTGAGCAGGGGTAGCCACAACTTTACCGTTTTCAAGAAAGGCAAGTCCCAGGATTTCGCGGCGATCTCGTTCATCCGTGCCCGCTGCGATCGCGCGTAATAAATTAACCGTAATTTCTTCTCCCTCACCCCGAATGATGTAATCAATCCAAGCAGCTTCATTTAATACCTCCCGGTACATATAGGTTGGATGCACCCCACCCATGATAGTTTTTGCATCTGGACAGACTTCTTTTACCAGCTTCAATGTGCGCTGAGACTGGTAAATCATGGGCGTAATTGCCGTTGCCAGTACGACATGGGGTTGATAGTCGCGAATGATTTCCGCCAGATCCGCATCGGCAATATAGTTAGTCATGGCATCAACGAAGCGAACCTCGTTGAAACCTGCGGTCTTCAAAGCGCCACCAACATAGGGAACCCAACTGGGAGGCCAGTTCCCAGCGATTTCGGCACCACCAGAATGATAGTTAGGCTGAATCATTAAGATACGCATGGGTTGCCTTCTTTATGACAGTGAATAATCTTTCTGAAGACGAAGTGATGGGGTGATAGGATGCTCCCACTCATGTACTCTCCTGCTCAAACAGATCTTGAGAAACTAGAGGTAATGTTTTTCCGAAGATAAGCATCGAACGCCGACGCAATATTTCGGATTAGTAGCCGTCCGGCAGGGGTAACTTCAATATGATTGGGAGAAAGTCTGATTAAGCCATCGGCTTCCAGTCGGCGTAGTTGAAATTTTTCTTGAGCAAAATACGTTTCAAAATCTAGATCAAAGCCGAGGTGATATTTTGCTTCCACATCATCGGGTGAAAGTTGAAATTGACACATCAATTCCATAATCACCGTGCGTCGAATGAGGTCATCCTGGCTCAAAGTAACGCCTCGCTTGATCGGCAGTTCTTCTGCATCGATCGCCCGATAGAAGTCTTTCAGACGTTTGTGATTCTGTATATAGACATCGTTCAACATGCTAATAGATGTCACCCCAAACCCAATCAAATCCGATTCTGGCTTGGTGGTATAGCCCTGAAAGTTGCGATGCAGTTGCCCTTCCCGTTGAGCCACAGACAATTCATCATCGGGCTTGGCAAAGTGATCCATGCCAATGTATTGATACCCGTGTTGGGTCAATTCTGCGATCGCCATTTGCAGAATCTTAAGCTTTTCAGCGGCTGAAGGCAATGCATCTTGAGGAATGCGCTTCTGCACGGGTTTGAGCCACGGCACATAGGCAAAGTTGAACACGGCAATGCGATCGGGATCGAGTTGAATTGTTTTACGAATGGTGTCGCGGAATGTTTCCAGGGTTTGAAACGGGAGTCCATAAATCAGATCCACATTCACACGTTCAAATCCTGCATCCCGGCTCCACTGCATCACATCAAACAGCATGGATTCTGGCTGCACCCGATTGACCGCTTCCTGCACTTTCAAATCAAAGTCCTGTATGCCAAAGCTAATGCGGTTAAAGCCTAGATTTTTCAACGAGAAAAGATAGTGCTGATCTAAGGATTTAGGATTAACTTCAATCGAAATTTCAGCGTTTGGATCAAAGCGAAACTGTTGATGAATTGCTGCCCACAGCGTTTCGATCTGGCTCAGGGAAAGATAGTTTGGTGTGCCTCCACCTAAATGCAGTTGGTGAACGATGCGTTCTTTATCAATTAGTTGAGCCATCTGCTGAATATGCTGTACCAAGTAGCCCAAATAGGGTTCAGCAATTTCTTTGCGTTGTGTAATTACCGTATTGCAACCGCAGAAGTAACAAGCACTGTCACAAAACGGAATATGGCAATACAGTGACAGGGGTGTTTTTTTATAGTTACTGATTGCGATCGCGGCTCTAAAATCAACGTCTTCAAACTCTGTCGTTAATTCAGTTGCAGGCGGATAGCTGGTGTAGCGTGGCACAGGCTGATCATATTTTTGCAGCAGTTGAGCATCAAACTCAACTGTGGGCAGCAAATGTTGCATGAGTGAGTGTTCTCCTGATGGACGGGTGGAGGATGACGGATAGGCGGATGACAAAGACATAGAAGGGTACGATGACGATGAGAAAACGCCCTCTCCCTAAATGCTGTACTCCACGACAACAGATTCTTTGGAAGAACCATGCGGCGATCGCTCGGTTGCACCAGGAATATCCTGACGGGTGAGCAACTCAAACACATGATCACCAATCAATGCCTTCACATCGCCTTCTAAGTCATGCATGACATCCCGGTTAAGATGAAACGCATAATTTGCCTCGTCCACAATGCGCTGAATTTCTGCCTCATCCAGTGGCAAGGCGTTCAATGCATCCCGATAGATCTCTTTAAACGCACGCTTTGCCTCTACCGTGGGCAGTTGCTCAAATTCATGCAAAGCGGTTCCCTGATCGGGCGGCAATTTCAACGCCGAACGCACAATATTTTTCAATGCCTGCCCACCAGAGAGATCACCCATATAACGGGTATAGGCATGGGCGATCAGAAGGATCGGATCGGTGTTGGCGACTTCGTGAATGCGATCGACATAAACCTGACCCGCAGGTAAAGGAGCAATTTGCTCACGCCAGTTGTCGCCGTAATAAAATGCCAGATCTTGCTCTAAATTGGCGGTGCGATTGAGTTGAGGAAAGAGGATGGGAGCGATCGCGGGATGATTGCGATGGCATTCTAGCTCTGCTTCCAACGCGCCGTAGACCAAATACAGATTTGCCAGTAGCTTGCGGAAGGGTTCCCGTTCTACAATTCCTTTCAAAAAGCACTTCATAAATGCCGTATTTTCAGCAGCGGTATGGGAATGTTGGGTGCCTTCGCGAAGGCATGTTGATAGATTGCTCATGGTAAGATATCCTAATTGACTGCGGTTCTGGAAGTTTCAGCGTTAATCGAGGGTAGTAAGTAAAGGCGCAGCAACTGCCAGACAATTACAGCGATCCAGGGTAATTTCTGACAAAATTGGATCACGGTAGGGCGCTGGTTACTAGAGATTGCCGCCAACGTTTGACTGGCGATCGCACATTTCTCCAACCGGGGGAAGAATTCTGGATGGTAGGTATCTAAAATACTGGGAAATGCCCGTTTGGCTGTTTCATTGGTGTTATCAATCACCTGTTGATTGTATTCATGTGAATCAATACCAATCGATTCATAAAACGAGGAACGCTCCAATACTGTCAGGGTGTGGGTAGCAAACACGGTCAGCAAGAAAAAGCGAGACCAGAATCTTGCCTTCCAGTTATTCCAGAGTTTGGGCTGCGATCGCAACAATACCTTGAAGAAATCTCCATGCCGATTTTCGTCTTGACACCAATTCTCGAAGTAGCGAAACAGGGGATAAATTTGATGCTCTGGATGCTGTTGCAGATGGCGATAGACGAGAATATAGCGCCAGTAGCCAATCTTTTCAGACAGATAAACGGTGTAGATGACCCACTCCGGCGGGAAGAAGGTGTAGGGACGATTTTTCGTTAAGTAGCCTAGATCCAGAGACAACCCAAAATCCGCCATCGCCTTATTCAAGAAGCCAGCATGACGCGCTTCATCCCGTGCCAGGAGGCTAAAAGCTTCAGACAATACCGGATTGCGCCCCTTCAGTTTGCGGGAGAGTTCTTTAAATAATAGAAAGCCCGAAAATTCTGAGGTGCAGGAGCGCTCTAAAAAGTCAATAAACGCCTTTCGTGTGTCGCCATCAATATGATTCCAGCATTGCTCAAACTCTTCATTACGGACAAAATGATAGCGGTTATAGTCTGCTCGCAGTTCTGCCAAAATTGCTTCTAATTCTGCCTGTTGACCAGACAGATCCATTTGAGCAATGGCATCAAAATTAGTGGTGTAAAAGCGCGGGGTTAATAGGGTTTCTTGGACAGGTGCCTTGATACCGGCTCGAAGACCTGTCGCCTCAGGTATCGCAATGGAATTAACCATAGAAGAAAGGTGTGGTGATTTGTGACTGAACCCACCTTCCCTGAATTGACGATCGTTCACAAGTCAGTTACCAACGCTATCTCATAGTTACCGAGCGTAAAGCATTAGAATAAATACCAGGAGTTGCGCCATTTCTAAAGAAATATTGAAATTCTAATTTTACAGGTCAGAAAAACGTTACAAGCGTTTTAGAGGTTCAGCCCAGATTGAGATCGCGCAGTTATCTACTCCTGGGAAGTCCATTGTGAGCGGAGTTTATGCTAGATCTCAGCCAGTGTTCAGAGATTAAATGCCCGATTCAATTTGTGGTAGATTTATTAGACAATAAGTGGTCAGTTTTGGTTCTGAGAGAGCTGTTTGGTGGCGATCGACGCACCCATGAATTATTAGCGGCACTCCCTGGCATCAGTACCAAAACCCTAACTCAACGCCTGCGTGAGTTGGAAGCTCAAGGGTTAGTTGAGCGTCGGGTTTATGCGGAGATTCCGCCCCGTGTCGAATATTCCCTCACGTCTAAAGGGCATCAAATTCAACCTGTGATGGTCGCTCTACATCAAGTGGGATCGCAGTGGCTGGAACAGGAGAGTTGTGTTTGTCCCCTGATACGGGGTTAACCAATCAGTTTTGGATGATCAAGGCAATCTGTTCTCGCATGGGCGGATGTACTAAACTGCGCCAATTTGGGAATTGAAGTCATCCATGAACGCAATGCTTACAACTTCTCGTTGGATTTTGCGCCTGGTAAAGCCCACCCTACTGAAAATTGCTGTATTTGAAGTTTAACCACCATTCCAAAAATACAGCACGGCATTGTACACAAGTGAGGTTCTGAAGTAAATCTTGGACTTCTGCTAAAGTTACTGAATAAGTAACTGCAACTAATTCAGAGCGTAGTTTTGTGTTGTCAATGTGCGCCACAAAACCATACAGTTTCTGATTGGAAAAGGAACTGTTCACTGCCCAACCTTGGGTGTTTAAGGGAATTAATTGAGTGATATTCGCTGCTTCAATCCCTAATTCTCGCTTTAAGGTTGCGATCGCTGCCTGTGCAAGCGTCTGTCCCTCTGACACTCGACCACCCGGAAAATCCAACGTTACCTGCCCAACGCCAGGACGATAGCTTGGAGGCGGAAGCAAAATTTGACCGTCCTGAATCGGCAAAACAATCACGGAATCTGCCTTCTCAATCCGCCAGTATGCTAGGATTTCCCCCTGATGGTCTTGTAGGTGTTCGCCAATCAAGGTCATCCAACGCGAATGCAGTTCCAGGAATCGATCGTGAACCTGCCAGATTTGTTCAGAATCAGACGACATTTCATCCATGACTTAATGCAGTGGAAGGCGGTTGTAAAGCGTTCTCTGTACTGATTTCGTGCCACATGGCTGTACTGAGATAGCGTTCTCCTGCACTGGGTTGAATGATCACAATCCGTTGATCCTGGTAGTGCGGTTCCTGCGGAGTTGCGCTTTGCGCTAATCGCTGCCCGATGTGTAACCCCGCATAAACCGCTGCACCCGTTGAAATACCGCTCATGATGCCTTCTACTTGCGCTAATTGTCGCCCCGTCTCGTAAGCCTGCGCTTCGGTAACGGTGACAATTTCATCAATCAAATCCACTCGCAAGACATCCGGTATAAACCCTGCGCCAATGCCTTGTAAGTTATGTTCACCCGCAGGCTTGCCACTCAGCACGGCACTGTTGGCGGGTTCGACGGCAACAATCTGGAGGTTAGGATTTTGCTGTTTAAGATAGCGTCCAGCGCCAGTGAGAGTACCGCCCGTCCCCACGCCTAATACTAATGCAGCGAGTTGGCCATCGGTATCCTGCCAAATTTCGGGTCCAGTGGTGTCGTAATGGATTTTGGGATTGGCAGGATTGCTGAACTGATGGGGTGAAAAGGCGTGGGGCAGTGTGGTGAGCAGCTGATTGGCGTGGGCGATCGCCCCTTGCATATCGTCTGCGGCGGGAGTCAAGATGATCTCTGCTCCATACGCTTGCACAATTTCCCGTCGTTCCTGGCTCATATTGTCTGGCATCGTCAGAATCAGGCGATAGCCCTTGGCGGCACACACCATCGCTAAACCAATGCCAGTATTCCCAGAGGTTGCCTCCACGATCGTCGAAATTCCGGGTTGAATCAGCCCCGACCGTTCCGCTTCGAGCATCATGCTGACAGCGATCCGATCTTTTACAGACTTAGCCGGATTCATGCCTTCTAGCTTCAGCACAATTTCGGCAACACAGCCAAACTGCTGAGGCAACCGTTGCAGCTTGATGAGCGGTGTGTGACCCGTGATTTCAGCAATGTCCTTATAAATATTCATAAAGTAAATTGAGAATCCCTCAAATAATGAGCCAGAAACTCGTCACCGTCAGTCCGGCAATTAACAGCAAATGAGGCAGATTGCTGAGCAAGGTGCGTTGGGTAATGCGTAAAAGCGGATAGACACTAAAAATCAGAGCGGAGAGCAGCGTGACTCCCTGAAGAAAAGCGGCAACATCCGCACTCCAGGTGAGCGTCGGTAAGCCCGTGCCGCTAGAGCCAAGGGTTCGCGCCAAAACAGGCAAAATTTGACCTGCTTCTGTGACCGCTGCTGGGATATAGTGTGCCAGGTTGGCTGCCAGGGTAAAGGGCAGATAGGCATAGATGACGGTGAGATAGGTGGGTTGTTCGGGATCAAGCAGTCGAGCGATCGCATGAGTGCCATAGGTCAGCACTGCCGGAATAGTCAGGAGCGCTAGGGCGATCGCTGCACTGGTCAGTAAATGATCCGCATCAATGGGAATATCGTGGAAGCCCAGCCAGCCTAAAAGCCGCTGGGCATGGTGCATAAACACCCCACCAAACAGCAGCAAGAGGAGCGCGACTTCCGCCCAAAAGCCTCGGTGATTGTCCAGCAAGTCTGATGTGGGAAACCGTAGGTTTAACTGCGCTGAGCGATTGGGGCAGGCTTTGAGGCAGGTCATACACAGCACACAGTCCCGGTTGTCCGTCAATTGGGCGGGATGAGAGTAGAGCGGACAGCCGCCCGTTGCCTGTCCTTCAGTAGGCAGGGCATCGGCAAAGGTAACGGGGGTGGCGCTACTGCCTTTATAGCAACCAAAAGTGCTGCACTGACTGCCACACACCTGTTGAGTCGATCGCAACTCTACCATTGCCAGCTTGGCAAACATTCCGTTCATCCCGCCGATCGGGCAGAGATAGCGACACCAAAGCCTGCGCTCATAAATCAGGCTAAAAATCACCGCTCCGGCTGTAATCGTCAAGAGCAACCAGGCAGAAAGCACCGCATGGTGCGGTAAGTCCCACAGCTTCTCCCACAAATAAATGGCTAAAAAGCCACCAAACAAGATCCAGGCTCCCCAGCGATTTAACCATTGGGTATTCCAGGTGAGTTGCTGGCGCGGAAACAGCCAGAGGGAAAAACGGCGAAGCCATTCTACCGTGATCATGAAGGGGCAAACGGCACACCAGAGCCGACCGACAAAAACGAAGAGAAACAGATAACCGGGCCACCACCACGCCCAAAAAAGATTGAGCGTCACACTGCTATCTCGTGCTTGGGGACCCATGAACCCAGCGATCGTGACGGGCACAAAAAATGCCATCATTACAAACCAGATGCCCTCTGGATACCAGCGACTCAGCAACACTTCCCGTAGCCAGGGTACATGGGTGAGCAGATCCACCCGGAAAGCGTTCTTCGCAGACTGCACCGACCAGAGGGCTTGTTCTGCAATCACGGACTGCCCTAGTGGGGTCATGATCACCGCCCGATGCAAAATTTCTGCCAGTTCTGTAAGGTTGCCAGGATAGTCATAGCTAAGCAAGCGACGCAGATCCGACTGATCCAGGTCTAGCAGGGGACGGTTTTGTGCCTGACAGAACTGGGCTAAGAAGTAACGGGCAAAGGCTGGAATATCTGCCTTGCGCTGGGGCAAGCTAAACAGCTTGATGGAAATTGCGTCTACCGCTGGCAATTGTAGTTTGTCTGGAGCGGCAAGGATTAAGCGAACCCAGGACTGAACAGGCTGGGGAGGCTCGGTGGTCAGCGTGTGAGAACCACTCAGCCCATGATTTGGCAAAATGCCACCCGTTTGGCAGTAGTGGGTGAGGCGATCGCAATCTCCCGCGCCCAACACCTGGACATTATTCAGCAATAGCGTTCCCCGCTCCAACAGTACGAGGATGCCCGCTTGTCCGCCGACTCTGCCAAATAAAGAATCAGTATTGAGCCTACCATCCTCCGATCGAGGCAACCTGGCACAATCTAGCTCCGCAAACGGTTGGTCTGCGAGTCCAGAACGGGCATGAATCAGCCCTGCCAGAAAGGTTTTTCCAGTTCCAGGTTGAGCTTGAAACAAAACAGGTTTTAGAGTGGCGGCGGCTTGATCAACTTGTTCCACTAGCTTTTGACTGGCTTTGCTGTCGCCCAGTATTTCCCCCGTTGGAACCGCTTGAATATAGGACTGTAAGCCTTGAATCCGGTGCTGTTCTTGAGCAATGCGGGCACTGAAGGCGTTTAAGTCTTGCGCTAACAGGGCATTGAACAGATGTTCAAGCTCGATATACTGCTGCATTAACTGATGAAACTGAGCCTGGGGCAAAAACCAGATTTCGCTGGCAGTGAGGGCGATCGCCTGCGTCTGGTGCCTGCCGTTTTCGGGGGTTGCCATCAGTGATGCATAGCCGAATAGCTCTCCAGCACTGCGATAGCGAATCAAAGATTTGCCAATCGAGGCGAGCCGCCAAATCTCGACTGCGCCCCACTTCAGCAGGTACAGTCCAATATTGTCTTGCCCTTCCTGGTAAATCAGCGTTTGAGGTTCAACGCGAAAGCAATATAAGGACTGGGCGATCGCTTGCAATGCCTCTGCTGGCAATTGTCCCCAAAGCCGATGAAAACTTAACCAATGCCGACACTCTTCAACAGCCTTGTCATCAGCGGTCACAGCACTAGCGGTATCTGCGTCCCAGGGCAAGGGCTGATCGGTCGCAGTCAGCCTGGAATAAGTTTGGACAGAGGCTGTAGAAGTTGTTCCAGAATTCATACACCTGTTGCAGCGAACTGCATGATGAAAGGGAGTGGAAAGGCGAGAAAGTGGGAGGTGAGCTATCTAGTATTCCACTATTTCATTATCTCACCCTCACATTTCCCCTACTGTTCTAACGACGGTTTGACAGCAAGCACTTGCACAACCGCACTGTGTCCCCGACGAAACTGACCTTCCTGGATTTCTCGCTCCAACTGCATCCGAGAGAGTGCAACGGTGTTCGATAATGAAATCTGTCGGCACATAACCATGAATGACTGCCCGATCGCAATGCCAATCACTACATAGAGCCATACCGATCGCACAATTTCGCTTGCTATTGATTGAATACGATACAAGACCTAACGAAAAAGGTACGAGTTCAGCGCTATCGACTTTACCTATCAATGGTTAACTTGATGGCGATCGCCCAATCTTCCTCCCTAGCACCAGGATTGTTCATCAGGTGGATTGTGTAGTAACTCGCGAATATTGGCTTCGATGACTCGATAGCCCACATTGCCGTTAAGTCTCTGCCGTCCTTCATTAAAAATTAGGGTGGGGCTGACCGTCACTGTATGCTCTTTGACCAACTCAAAATCCTTCGATAGCAAAGCATACGCCTCACCGCTATCAATCTGCTCTTGGATGGCGGCGATCGGGAGTCCTAGCTCTTCTGCAAGTTCAAGTTGCACCTTGCGATCGGAAACATTCGCCAGTTTGGTAAAAAACGCTTCCCGAAACGCCCAAATTGCTTTTTCAGAAACTTGCTCTGATTTTGGGACAATGCCCTTGATTTCCAGTAATTGAATTGCATGCAGGAACAAATGGCAAGAAGTGGACGAGGGTGGGATCACATTAGTCCAGATATCGGGATGAACAGTGATGTGATCAAACTTTTTAACGACTTCGTGAATGTGGTCGCTATAACCTTTGAAGCCGCCCTTATCACGCCAGCTATTTTCTAACTTTTCACGGGCATTGCCAAAGACAGGGACAAAGTGTGGCGCGATCGCAATCTTGTCTTGAAAGGTTGTTCTCAACTCATCCAGGCGAATTTGGGCGATATAGGCCCAGACGCAAAGAACATCGGAAAAGTAGGAAATGTGAATGGGTTCCATCAGGTTTTGAGGGGAGGAGGGTGGAAGGATGAGTGGGAAGAGGGGATGTGATGACAAAAGGGTGAGAAGTCCCATCATCCCGTCATCCCATCACTCGTTATTTCGACAATAGGTTGATTTACGCCAGCGTAAGTATCGTTCGGATTGCCTTTGCGATCGCGCCAGAGTTTGTAATAGAGAATGGGCACCGCCGATCGCGACAGTAACAACGATGCGACTTCCCCTGCCATCAGCGAGATGGCTAATCCCTGAAAGATTGGGTCAGTGAGGATAATGGCTGATCCCACCACTACGGCAGCAGCAGTAAGCAGCATGGGACGGAATCGGACAGCGCCCGCATCGATCACGGCTTCTTCTAAGGGCATTCCTTCTTTCAGTCGTAACTCAATAAAGTCTACGAGGATAATCGAGTTGCGTACCACAATCCCCGCTCCAGCAATGAAACCAATCATTGAGGTTGCCGTGAAGAAGGAACCCATTAACCAATGGGCAGGCATAATGCCGATCAGCGAAAAAGGAATGGCCGCCATGATTACGAGGGGGGTGGTAAATGATTGGAACCAGCCCACTACCAAAGCATAAATCAGTACCAACACCACCGCAAAAGCAAGACCGAGATCGCGGAAGACTTCGTAGGTGACTTGCCATTCGCCATCCCACTTGATCGCATAAGTTTCAGTGGTTGGGGGTTGTTCTGTCAGGTAGGTCTGAACCTTGGTGCCAGTGGTCGGAACGAGCTTATCGATCTGGGGTTGTAGGTTGAGCATGGCATAGACCGCACTTTCTACTCTGCCGGAAACATCACCCAGGATATAGACAACGGGCTGCAAGTTTTTATGATAAATACTGGTATCTGCTGTAGTCGTTTCCGTTTTCACCAAGGCACTCAAAGGGACTAAATTACCATTGGCTCCTTTGAGGTTGAGGGCTTTTAGATCATCCAGGCTGGTACGGCTCGATTGACTAAAGCGCAGATTAATCGCCACATCCTCACGCGCATTTTCATCATGCAGAAGCCCGACATTCTGCCCTGATAAAGCCATTTGCAAGACCTCTGAAATTTGGGTGGGGCTGATGCCGTTCAAGGCGGCTTTCTCGCGATCGATGACCAAGCGATAATCGGTCTGCGGTGCTTCCACATACCAGTCCACATCGACGACCCCATCGGTTGACTGATACAACTGGCGAATTTTTGTGGCGAGGTCAATCTGTCCTTGATAGTTGGGACCATACACTTCAGTGACCAGGGTTTGCAGCACTGGAGGTCCAGGGGGAATTTCAGCCACTTGAATCCGGGCACTGTAGCGATCGCCAATTTCTTTCAGCTTCGGACGAATGGCTTTGGCAATGTCGTGGCTCTGACGTTTACGTTCTCCTTTTGGCAAAAAGTTCACCTGAAGATCGGCAACATTGGTGCCCGATCGCAAAAAGTAATGTCGCACTAACCCATTAAAATTGTAGGGAGAAGACGTACCGACATAACTTTGATAGTGAATCACTTCCGGTACAGTAGCGAGGTATTGCCCCATTTCTTTTGTCGCTCTGGCGGTCTGTTCCAGTGTCGTACCTTCCGGCATATTCACCACTACTTGCAATTCGCTTTTATTGTCAAACGGTAGCATCTTGAGAATCATCAGCTTAAAGCCTGCCAGCCCGCCGATAATGAGAACCAGAGCTAACACCGTTGTCACCAGAAAAGCCGTTCCCCGGCGAGGATAATGGATCAGTGGAACCATAAACCGACGATACAGCTTACTGAGCGCATCCTCTCCGTGAGCATGAGCAGCATGGCTGGCTCCACTGAACACCCGCATCGTTGTCCAAGGCACCACAATGAATGCTACCAGGGCTGAAAAGATCATGGCAGCAGAGGCACCGAGCGGAATTGGCAGCATATAAGGACCCATCAAGCCGCCCACAAACGCCATAGGCAGGATCGCTGCAATGACCGCCAAGGTTGCCAGCATGGTGGGATTACCAACCTCATCCACCGCTTCTAAGACAATCTGTTGCAGGGTGCGCCGACGATTGGTAGACAGTTGCAAGCGTGTTTTATTTTCGGGTAATTGCAGATGGCGACCCACATTTTCCACGACCACGATCGCATCATCCACCAGAATGCCAATCGAGAAAATCAGCGCAAAGAAGGTGACTCGATTCAGCGTGAAGTCATAAAAAACAAAACTAGCAAGGGTGAGTGACAAGGTAACGGGAATCGAGACTGCCACCACTATTGCCTCTTTTTTGCCCATCACAAACCACATGAGGAGCGTCACAGAACCAACCGCGATTAGCATATGAAACAGGAGTTCATTCGATCGCTCTGCGGCGGTCTCACCATAGTCCCGTGTGACGGTCAGATTGACATTATTTGGAATATAGTTGCGTTTAATTTGATCGAGTTTATGCAGCACATGATGCGAGACTTGAATCGCATTGGCTCCAGAGCGTTTGGCGATCGCGATCGTGACGGCTTCGGCTTCTCCAGTAGACTGCTCTGGTATGCTCTGATGCGTTTCGGTTTGCTTTCCCTGTCCAAAGAACACATAGCTGGCAGGTTCTTCTGAACCATCGGTGACGGTTGCCACATCGCGCAGATACACAGGTTGATTATTGGCAACCGCAACTACTAATCCTTTCGCATCTTCTGCCGATCGCATAAAGCTCTGGGTTCTGACCAGAAACGATTGATTATTCTGGTTGAAGGCACCGCTGGCAAGTTCAGTGTTTTGAGCCTGCAAGGCTTTTGAGATCTCTAGGGGTGTTAAGCCATACGCATTCAGCCTTGTTGGATCGAGGTCTACTCGCAGTTGTCGCTTTTGTCCACCGATAATCGTCGTTTCGGAAACATCCGGCACTTGCTTGATTTGTTCATCTAACTGAGCTGCAATTTGCCGTAATTCGGCTCCAGTGCTTTGCTCACCCCATAAAGTCAAAGTCAAAATTGGGACATCATCAATTGACCTCGACTTAATCAATGGTTGTGAGACACCCGGTGGAATCTTGTCAAAGTTGGCATAGAGCTTGTTGTAAAGCTGCACCACAGAATCTTCTGTGTTTTGTCCCACCAGAAAGCGCACAATCACCAGGGATGAACCGGGACGTGAGGTGGAGTAAACATATTCCACACCGGGAAGTTCTTTGATCAACTTTTCCATCGGTGCAGTAACACGCTGTTCCACATCTTTGGCAGAGGCTCCTGGCATTTGCACGAACACATCAGCCATCGGTACAGTAATTTGCGGTTCTTCTTCCCGTGGCAAAATCAGGATCGCTCCAATCCCTAACAGTAATGACACCAAGATGATCAGAGGTGTCAGTTTGGAGTCGATGAATTTTTGGGCTAAGTGACCCACAAAGCCCAATTTGTGAGGATGAGAGGATAGGGATTGATGCCCATTCTTCGGTTCGTTCTGCATCATTTCTTCACCCTTCTATTCCCGAAATGCGATCGACTGTCCATCGCTGAGTTGCCCAATGTTGCTGGTAATGATGCGATCGCCCGTCATCAATCCCGACACAATCTCTACCTGCCCATCACGTTGTTGTCCTGTTTTTACCCAACGCAAAACAGCCGTCGATTGAGATCCCCTCGTTTCTGCCACATACGCCCCTTGCAATTGCCCCCGTTGAATCAGGGCATTCGTGGGGATGAGAATAGTTTCTTGTTTGCCACTGACTGGTAAGGCAATACGACCGAACATCCCAGAAATGAGGTGACCAGAATTATTTAAGGGAATCTTGACCAGGAAACTCCGAGAGTTGGCATCTGCGGCTGGCACAATTTGCTGAATGGTTCCCTTTAAGGTTTGATTGGCAGCCTCTACCTGTACTTTGACGGGTTGACCGACGCGCACAAACCGTAAGTTCTCTTCGGGTACAGCGATCTCCAGTTGTAGTCTGTCTGGATTTTCAACTTTCAGTAATACCGTTCCAGGAGCTGCCATTTCTCCTTCGTAGGCAAGTTTCTGCACCACCACCCCATCAAAGGGAGCGATCACGGTTCCGTAGCTTTCACCTATCGAAGCTGAGGTTACACCGGATTTTGCCTGGTTCACTGCTGCCTGAGATTGACTAATCGCCGCCTGAGATTGACTAATCGCCGCTTGTGCTTGTCGAATCCCGGCATCTGCCTGTGCAACCTTCGCCTTTGCCTGCGCTAGAGTTGTATTGGACTGATCGAGACGGTCTTGGGAAACTGCCCCTTCTGCCCGAAGTTTTGACATCCGGCTTTGATCAATTCTCGCCATTTGTAGTGCTGCTTGAGCTTCAATTTTCTGCGACTCGTATTGGTTGAGCATTGCCTGAGTACGAGATAAGTCGGCTTGTCTCTGAGCGACTGTAGACTGTGCCTGAGCCACACCCGACTGTGCCTGACTGGTTTGAGCCGTCATATCCGTCACATCAATGCGGGCAAGGATATCTCCCTTGCGGAAGCGATCGCCCGATTCCAACGACAACTGGGTAATCCGTCCCATTACCCGTGTTGACAGAGTTGCTTGGTCAGCCGGGCGAATTGTACCCGAGAGGTTTAGGGTATTGGCGATCGGTTGAGCGCGAATGGTTAACGTTTCAACGGTCGTTGCTGGAGCTAGCGTGGTCTCTGGTGCATGGGTCGAACGGGTGAGTTGCAGGATGCTCCAGGTTCCCCCCGCCAGAAGCAATGCACCTCCCAACAGCAGTCCCAATCCCTTCTGAGACAGCTTTGGTACAGGAGGTCGTTTGGGCTTCAAGGCTCCAGCCGTTGTTTCATCGAGTGATTCATTCAGCGAGTCATTTGAGGTGGTATGCGTCATTGTTTTCTCCTTTAAGGACGATTGCCGCGCTGCACGGCATATCCGTTGCTTTGCCATGCCATTAAGCCACCTTGCAAGTTGTAGACCTGATGGTAGCCCTGAGTAATTAACCATTGCGCCGCGATCGCACTCCGATGACCCGATAGACAAGTGACAGCGATTGCCTGGTCTTTGGGAATGTCCTTGAGAATGCGATCGCGGTTTAATCGTTGTGCTCCTGGAATATGTCCCATCATGTATTCCAGCCAGCCCCGCACATCTATGATCAAGAGTCGCTTTTGACGTGACTGGAGTTGGGCGGGAGTTAATAAAATTGAGTTTAGGGATGATTGAGGCATAGATTTAGATTTTATTTTCTTCACGAGTCACTCACCTGGAGTGGATAACGAACTGGAATTTCAAGCGTGTTTTGGATGCGATCAGCAAATTTCCTGTACACTATGCCCTTGATTGCAGAGTGCTGCCAGAATTTGCAGTCGGGTAGGTTCTGCCAGAATCTTAAATCGGTTTGCGAGTCCCTCTAGTTCGCCAGGGTTGAAGACTATTTCTATATCCCTTGTTTCATACTTTTACCTGCATACGCTCTGTGCTTGGAACAATGGGTTCTACCAGTGGTAGCCCGATCGCCCGAAAGCCCCAACGCTCAAACCAGGGAATTGTCCAGCCCAGGCGCATCTTCGTCATAAAATAGGTCTCAAAGCCTGCCTTCATCCACGACACCCAGATGCCGTGAAAGGTGAGCGCACGGTGGCGATGCCCTGACTCATCTGGCAGCAGTGGATCGGCTAAAAAGAGCGCTCCAGTATTGCCAAAATCTGCAAAGCAAATCGCTTGCAGGGTGGGTTGATACTGAGAACCAGTAGTCACCCCTAACTCCAGGGCAATATTATGGGCAACCGCCAGCGCCATTTCTTCAGACATCAATCCCACCTTGGGAGCACCCGTGGGGATGGGAGTTTGCTCCACTGCTTTGAGTTGGGTGATCACTCCCACAGCGTAAATCGACTCAAAGTCAGGGTGGCGATAGGTAGGCAAGACGGGGATAAACCCCTTGGCATCGGTTAAGCCCGGTGCTTCACGCAGGAAGCGGGGTCCCCGGAAGGGCGGCAAGACCATCACAAATTTAGCTGGAATCTTGCGCCCATCCGCCAGGTGAACCGCGTCTCGTTCAAAATGTGAAATGGCTGTGTTTTCCATCAGCTCAATTTCCCGCGCTGCCATGAATTTACGCATCAGCCAGCGAGAGTTTGCCATCCCGCCGATGCCCAGATGCCCAGCGTAGGGTTCTGAGGTAATGAAGGTGATTGGGACTTGCGCTCTCAATCCCTTCTGCTGCAAAACGTGATGGATCAAGAAGGCAAACTCATAGGCAGGTCCAAAACAACTGGCTCCTGGTGCGGCACCTACGACAATTGATCCTGGATCGGCTAAGAATTTCTCCCAGGCTTCTCCTGCCAACACCGCATGATGCGGATTACACACCGATTGGGTGTAACCGCCCTCCGGCCCTAACCCTGGAATGGCATCCAGTGCCAATTCTGGTCCCGTAGCAATGACGACATAATCGTAATCCACTACCCGGTCGCCCATCGTAATCTGACGCGACTTCGGATCAAGGGCAGTAACGGCAGCATGAATAAATTCAATGCCATACCGAGGAACAATTGCAGCTAAATCTAACTGGATTTGATCGAGGGACTTCAACCCCAGCGCAACCCAGGGTAAAGAAGGCACAAACGTAAACTTCGGTTGATTTGAAATGAGCGTAATCTGATGTTCATGCGGTAAGACATGCCTCAGCTCGTAGGCGGCAGGCAATCCTCCCAGTCCAGCCCCAATGACAACAACGCGAGCCATAACAGCGACTCCTAAAGGTTAAGTTTTAAATTCAGTCTTGAACAAATAAGAGCGTGGGAGCGTGAGAGGGATACTTTATCTCATCATCCCATCATCCCTCTCTCACTCCCATCTTTGTTAGCAGCACAATGAACGGACACCAGTTGGTAAACGCTGATTGCAGCAGGTTCAGTCCCACAAAGGCTGTTACCCATAACCAGCTTGGATGGCTTAACGATAGCGACAAACTCACAAGTACGAGACTGCCTGCAATCAAACGTATCCACTGGTGCTGAGTCCAAGGTTGCTTACGACTGGTCATCGGCTTCAGCATGTCACCTCCACAGAGCTTATAAAATTATTATACTACTATACAGCCATATAATAGATAACTCAAGTGATGGAAAATTTTCACGGGGTCTCGACCTATAACGCTACCAACGCCACTCGTACGGGTTCTAAAACAGTATCCAAACCACCAAAATTCAGTGTTCCAACGGGATCTCGTACTGCTCGAACTGAAAAGACAAAACCAAAAGACTTTGAGGTTGACACAGACCTACTCAGCAATGTCTACAATCAGGTGCGCTGACCGCAGTTGCCCTACGGCATTGTGGTTAATGACAAGCCAGCCGGGATTCTGATTCCGATCGATCAGCTAGAGAAAGCGGGCTGGATTGACATGCCGGATGAAGATGACCTCACGACCGTTACTTTCACTGAAGATGTGACGGGTCTTTTGATTACGGAAGCCGGGTTACTCGTGCTGGCATTTGTGCCGGAATACATTCGCTGCAAGTCGGATGTGGAAGATTTGGGCGGTACGGTTGTTGGACTCTATGACGACGTGAATTCGACGGCTTCGTTACAGTTTGTCGTGCCCCCTAAATCCCCAAGTTTGGGGGACTCCAAGCCAAAATTTCCGGTTCAAAGTCCCCCAAAATGGGGGATTTAGGGGGCAGAAGCCGCTGACAACGCAGCGAAAAAACTCGTCGAACTGACGTTATGACGAGTACCGCAATAGCCTAGACAAGAAATCGATGGATGTTTGCTCAGAACATGCGCTGTTGTTTCTGGATGAAGATAATCAACCGCTGCATACAATTAAGACAATCTGTTTTTGTTTTCCTTTAGGATGTTGAACAATAATGACAGCATCCCCCGTTTTTGATTGGATTGGATCAGCATCTTTTGATTGGGTTTGATCACTATCTTTGAAATGCTGGAGTGCATCTGCAACCTGTTCATATCCCATCTGTACACCTATGGCTTTGATCTTACCCTGGTCATACTCTCCCTCTGGATGCCATAACCGATACTTTAACTCCACCGCCAAGAGGAACATTAGCCTGTAAGTCCAATGCGTTGTTCTTGAAGTGATTTCATTGTGGCTAGTCTTCAAGATGGGTGGAATGGGTTGACGCTAGCCCAACAGCAAGCAACGGATCTGCTGCAACTCAAAGTGGATAACAAACCTGAAAGTAGTGGGGTTCGCACCCAGTTTCTCAAGCGCATGGTGGAGTTGGCGAACCAGATGGGTCAGCCCATTCCACTCCTTTACTATCCGCCCTACCCTAGTAAGTACAACCCGATTGAGCGGTGTTGGGGCACTCTAGAACAGCACTGGAAGGACACTCAGTTAAGCAATGTCCAAGTCATGCTAGCCTGGGCGCAAAGCATAACTTGGAAAGGCATTCATCCCACAGTCAAATTGAACAGCACGACGTATCCAAAAGGCATTTCACTCACTAAACCAGCAATGCGTGAGATTGAAAGTAGATTGGAACGCAGCCCAGAATTACCAAAATGGGATATCTTGATTCGACTAATCGATGGGTAGAATTATTCCTGGAAGTTTCCTAACTCTTCGCTTGTGCTACGAATTGACATCTAATTCTTCGTTGTTGTGACATTTAGTTCTTCGCTACGGACACTTATTCCTTCGCTCTACAGTTAAGAAGGCGGCACCCAGATTCGAACTGGGGATGAGGATTTTGCAGACCCTTGCCTTACCACTTGGCTATGCCGCCGCTCGTAAAGTCTATATTTTCGATACGCTTCATATCCTACCAAACTTCGGGTCAGAGTTTTGCAGAAATCTCAAATCATTTACCCGCTTATGTGTGGGGACATAGGAGAAACTTAACCCGTTAAAAGACGGTTCCGTCGCTCTCGATGCGGATGGGAGACGCACCGCTAGGTCTTCGGTGGGCGGCAATTTTTCGCCCGGAAGCCCAAGTGCCGCCTTGCAGAATTTTGACCAGCGGAAGGTCGGAGGCACTCAGATTAAGGCGTTGGCGCATGGTGTGGGCGATCGCGTCTAGAAGGCAAACCGTGAGAGCGCGCCATTCGACGATCGCGGCTGCTCCTGGTAAATGAGACTGCTGCAAAATTTGCTGATCTTTGACTTGTAATAATCCCAAGTCGAGACACAATCCGCCATTTCGATATTCTGGCAGCCCGGTCAGGGCATCTAAGTCAGTGATCTCTAAGCCTAATTCTTGTAGGGGTTCTAGCAGAGAATAGGTGAGCCATTGAGAAAGTTTGTGAAAGGGCACTAATTTATCGCTGATCTCGGTTCCTGGCAGTGCCGGGTGGAGCCACACGTCTCCCAGATTGACTCCTGCTAGAGAAACTCGCCCTGACCAGATTTCTCCAAAGCCTTCTAGAACAGCATTGAGCATGATCGGGGCTGAGAGTTTGCCGTCTTGTGCCTGTTGCAAGAGATAGTTAACCAGGTTGCCAGGACGCGGATGGGTAGCTCCAAACCAGTTTGGGTGCTTTTGGAGCGCTTGACCCAGTTTTTGCAATAATTGCGATCGTCCTTCCAAGCCCACAAGCGGGTTTTGATCATTCACCTGAAAGTTTTCTATCAGAGCGTTTGGCGTTAGTTGGCGCAGCCCTTCTGCATCGGTTTGGTAGGGATTAGCGGAATCGCTAGAAAAGCCGCCCTGACAGAATAAATGGAAGCTGGCGACGGCTAATCCTTCCGATCGTGACCATACTTGCCCGGTTTCAGCTTCAAGATAGTGCCAGCGATCGCCCGCCCCGGCATCGAGCAATACACTGGGAATCACGAGATCAAATTTTGCTTTGGCTTTTTCTAGGGGAGACAGATTGGCGAGTGCGCGATCGAGATGCCCCAATCTCGGCGCATTCTCGACTTCAAAATGTCGCCAACGGCTGTGAAAGGGAATCTGCAAATCTGGGTAGTGTTCGCGAGTCACCGCAATTACATAGTCGGCAACGCGATCCATCTGAGTCAGATCACACCGAAAATAGCGGAGTTGATCGGCCTGTGCTAGGGCGAAAAGTTTGCCGCACCGCTCTCGAATCGCTTGAGGAGAACGCAGATAAGCGATCGTATCGACTTCAGACAAGGGTTGAGAAAACATTAGTCTGTCAGTCCTCGTCCTTTAATCTCTGCTAGCGATTCCTGAGTCAGAACCTGGCTTTGAGTGTAGTAACCAGCCGCCTTTTTTGCCTCGATCTCAACCTGGGCATCTGCCGGAATCAAGTCATCAGGGATGGCGACCCGCTCAATGACTTGAATACCAGACTGAGTGATGGCATTGTATTTCAGATCGCTCATTGAGACTAAGCGATCGATGCGCGTAATGCCTAACCAGTGCAGCACATCGGGCATGAGTTCCTGAAAGCGCATATCCTGCACGCCAGCGACGCATTCGGTTCGGGCAAAGTAGGCATCGGCCCGATCTCCGCCTGCTTGCCGTTTGCGGGCGTTGTAGACTAAAAACTTAGTGACTTCTCCCAGCGCTCGTCCCTCTTTGCGGAGGTAGACCACCACGCCTGCGCCGCCTGCTTGCGCGGTTTGAATGCACGCTTCGATGCCGTGTACCAAATAAGGGCGGCAGGTGCAAATGTCTGAACCAAAGACATCAGAGCCATTGCATTCGTCGTGAACCCTCACCGTCAGGGGTTTATCGGGATCGGCGATCGCGTCCGGTTCGCCAATTATGTAGACGGTAATGCCCCCGATCGGCGGCAAAAAGACTTTCAGATCAGGGCAAGTCACCAAATCGGGAAACATCCCGCCCGTGTGTTCAAATAAGGCTCGGCGCAGCATTTTTTCTTCAACATTGAGCCGCTTTGCAATGCCAGGAAGATACCACACAGGCTCGATCGCGGCTTTGGTGACGACGAGATCGCCGCCTGGCTTCATGACTTTGCCATCTTCGACCAAGCGCCCTTTGGCAACAGCATCTTGAAGCTCTGGCATATTGATATGAGCTTTAGTGATCGCGATCGAGGGACGAATATCATAGCCCTGCTTGTAGAGATGTTGATAAGCTTCACCAACAACTGCCCCAAACGGGTCGAGAGAAATAATCCGATCGGGGTCTGCCCAAGCGGGGTGAGGCCCAATCTTAACGGCGGGTGATGTATTAGTAAGATCAGCCCGATGGTCTGCCCGGAGTCTGCCGCTTGCCACCGCTAGCGCTCGATAAACTGCATAGGAACCCGAATGCGTCCCAATCACGTTGCGATGGGCAGGGTTAAGCACTGTACCAACAACGGGGCCTCGTTTAATGGGGTCTGCTGCCCCCCAATTGAGGACGATCGACGAGGGACAAAATCGCGAGGGTTGGGATGACAGAACCCTACGGCTCTGCTTAGGACTGATCGGCTGACTGACCATAGACACTCCCCGACGTGATGATTAAAAAATCTAAAGTTAATCGAGTTGGGATAGTCTCTGATATTAGCAATACCCGCAAGGATGACGAAGTATTCTGTAAGGCAGAAATTATTGGAGTGAGCTAGTAGCCTATTCAAGGCTAGATTCCTGACTTCAACGCCCGATTGTTCAACTCGCGTTGCCTTGCTCTAAACTTTGGGCACTCTACCAAAGCATTCGTCGTGGAATTTCTCATGCTTGCCAAGGTTTGGAGTGCATCGCTCGTCGGCATTGATGCCGTTAAAGTCGGGGTTGAGGTTGACATTGCAGGAGGGCTGCCCGGAATGGTAGTCGTTGGGCTGCCAGACACCAGTGTGCAAGAGTCTAAAGAGCGCGTCAAAACTGCCCTCAAGAATGCGGGCTATGCCTTTCCGATGCGGCGAATCGTTATAAATCTGACTCCCGCAGACCTAAGAAAAGAAGGGCCAAGTTTTGATTTACCGATTAGCGTCGGCATTTTGGCAGCCTCCGAGCAAGTCAAGATCGAGCTACTAGAGACTCATTTGTTTTTAGGCGAAGTTTCGCTAGACGGAGCGCTCAGACCTGTAGCGGGAGTGTTGGCGATCGCAGCAGCAGCGCAACGTCTGGGCATCTCTGGCTTAGTAGTCCCGGCAGATAACGCCCGCGAAGCGGCAGTCGTGAAAGGGATCTCAGTCTACGGCTTTAATCACTTATCTGAGGTGGGGCAGTTTCTCGCTGATCCGACAACTCACACACCCATGCAGGTAGATGTGATCGAAGAACTGGAGCGATCGCAGACTTCAAGCTTTGATTTACGAGACGTGAAAGGGCAAGCTCATGCGCGTCGTGCTTTAGAAATCGCCGCAGCCGGAGGACACAATTTAGTGTTTGTTGGGCCTCCGGGCAGTGGTAAAACGATGCTTGCCCGTCGCCTACCCGGAATTCTGCCTCCCCTCTCTTTTGACGAAGCGCTCGAAGTCACACAAGTTCACTCAGTTGCGGGATTGCTAAAGAACAAAGGCTCACTGGTCAGCACTCGTCCGTTTCGCAGCCCTCATCATTCTGCATCGGGTGTCTCCCTGGTCGGAGGTGGCAGCTATCCCAGACCGGGCGAAATCTCTCTGGCACACCGGGGGATCTTGTTTCTGGACGAACTAACTGAGTTTAAGCGCGAGGTGTTGGAGTTTTTACGTCAGCCTTTAGAAGACGGACACGTTACCATCTCTAGAGCGCGTCAATCTGTCTCCTTTCCAGCTCGATTTACGTTGGTTGCCAGCACCAATCCTTGTCCGTGTGGTTTTTTTGCAGACACGGTACATCCCTGCACTTGCTCTCCCCGATCGAGAGAACAATATTGGGCAAAACTATCGGGCCCGCTCATGGATCGGATTGATCTCCAAGTCGGTGTTAATCGGCTCAAACCAGAAGAAATTACTCAACAGCCTACAGGTGAAGATTCAGAAACCGTGCGATCGCGGGTTCAAATTGCTCGCGATCGGGCCCGTCTTCGCTTCAAAAACACTGACTTACGCTGTAATGCTGAGATGCAAAGTTCTCATCTCAGACAGTGGTGCAAACTGGATGACTCGACCCGCAATTTGCTCGAAAGCGCGATCCGCAAACTGGGATTATCAGTCAGAGCCAGCGATCGGATTCTCAAAGTTGCGCGCACGATCGCCGATTTAGCAGGTGACGAACATCTTCAAACTCATCACGTTGCTGAAGCGGTGCAATATCGCACGATCGATCGCATGCAGTAAGGTGCCATTGTCTGCATAGACATGGCTTAACTTTACGAATTGCACGGTTAGAGAGCCACATGACTATGAAGGATTCGTTAATCGATGGCTCCCTAACGCCCAACTTCCTAGAGTTGAATGGTGATTTTGTTGTGCAACTCCTCCACTTGAACTAGAGAACCATTCCCGATCGCAATGTTGAATTTCACTAAAGAACGTTCAACTTGATATCCCGGCAACACTCGAACAATTTGATACTCAGTCATCAAGTCACTGGTGCCATCCCATTTGAACAATGCCAGTTGGTTTGATGCAATCTCACTCAGTTGTGAAACGAAATCTTCAATGCGATCGCTAACATTCACGAGAATGCCAGACGAAAGGAAGATGTAACGCTCTTGCAAATCCAAAGTCACACTAACTCGATAACGCTTTTCGGTTGAGCAACGCAACTCAACGGTGAACAAAATCGAGCCAGGAACGATCGTCCTAACTCCCATATTATTTTGTCCTCTCGGTTAGTTCAAAGAGGACAAGAACGCTGATTGCTCAGACATTCCATTGGGGTGAAAAACGTATGCAGGATCTTGATTCCAGCCTTTCAAGATCCCATAGCAAAGCCGACGGTGTACAATCATGAACGCCTCCTGAGTTAGTTACGGTAACTAGGGATGGAAGTCCTCGGAGTCTGATCGCCTAAATCAGGCTTCGGGGCACAACTTCATCACTGCGGTGTATTGTACAAGAGTTTTTAGGTTTTTGGAATGCTAAATTTTTGAGGTGATAGCGATCTTCTCCGATGCCAAATTCTAAAGACCTGATGCTTAAGTTGACTCGTTCTCGATCGCAGTCAACCTAAGCATCAATGGGGCTTCTCACTGTCGATATAACAATGATAATAGCAATCTAGATTGGTCAACTTTTCACAGCAACTTTAATGGATATTTTGGGACACGAGAAGTAGTGAGAACAGCAATTACAGTCGCATTGGGTCTTTAGGTAAAGATAGTTAACTTGAGGTCATTTCCCAGAAAAAGCTAAAATCCTCTACTTTTCAAATGCGTAACACTTGGGTTACGCATTTTTTATTGAAGGACATGGAATCAGATTTCTCTTTACTTTTATGTATCCCACAGGATACACTTGATATGTGATTGAAGTTCGTCAGACTGAGACCTATGCTAATTGGTTTGAATCGCTGCGCGATCGCCAAGCAAAAGCGCGTATAGACATTCGTATTCGTCGCTTGTCTACGGGCAATCCAGGCGATGTTAAACCAGTAGGGCGAGGCGTGTCGGAACTGCGGATTGATTATGGTTCAGGCTATCGGGTGTATTTCATACAAAGAGGTGAGACCTTGATCATTCTCTTGGCAGGAGGAGATAAACGGACTCAAGAACGGGACATCAAAACAGCGCTAGATCTAGCGCAAGACTTATAGGAGGTCTTCATGGCTACTGTTCAAACCTACCCTTGGGATGCGGCGGAACATTTGGAAACCAGAGAAGATATAGCTACATATCTTGAAGCTGCCCTTGAAGATGGCGATCCAAGCTTAGTGGTAGCAGCATTAGGTGATATTGCTCGATCTAAAGGTATGACGCATATTGCCCGTGAAACAGGGTTGGGTCGTGAAAGTCTTTACAAAGCTTTGTCGGCTGAAGGCAATCCAGAGTTTGTCACAGTTCTCAAGGTTTTACAGGCACTTGGATTACGCATCCAGGTTTTACCCATTGTCTAACATTGCGTTGGTGCGGACGGAACAGAGTTGCATGGGGAAACGATCGCCGATCGGGAAATCAAACTTCCCGATATGATGAAGGTAAGCAAATATTTCTACTTTGTTGATTTATGGACTACCACAACATCATCACAATTGAGCCTGGAAAACGCAGTGGTAAGCCATGTATCCGAGGAATGCGAATCACTGTCTACGACATTTTAGAGTATCTAGCAGGTGGGATGACAGAAGCGGAAATTTTGGAAGACTTTTCTGAACTCACTTCAGAAGACATCAAAGCTTGTCTTGCGTTTGCAGCCGATCGTGAGAAAAAGTTATTCGTAGCATCGCTGTGAAACTGCTCTTAGATGAAAATCTTTCAGACCAGATTGTTCACAGAATTATCGATTTATATCCTGATTCTGAACACGTCAAAACCTTAGCGCTTACGAATACTGATGATGGGCTTATTTGGGAATACGCAAAAGCAAACGGTTTTGTGATTGTTTCCAAAGATGCTGACTTTCATCAGCGCAGTTTACTTTACGGTCATCCGCCCAAGTTCATCTATCTTCGCATCGGCAACAGTCCAACGTTAAAGATTGTTCAGGTTTTGAGAGATAGTTTTGACACAATTATTCAGTTTGGAGATAGAGAATTGGAAAGTATCTTAGTGTTGGCATAGCGTGCCCCCACTCTGGATGAGGCAAAATTCGGCTCACGGAAGTTCTCAAACACTGACAGCGAGGATTAAGTAAAAATACGGGTTAGATTTTTACCTAATCTGAGAAACATAATCTGAGCCTTTACAGATTTGTTTCTATGTCAAAAAACTATCGTCAAGTTCGCAAATCAACGGTTGTTAAAAATTCAGTCGGTCAACAGTTCAAATTAGGTGGCTACCGTCCCGAAAAGCAGAATTCTAAAGACAAAAAATATAGTGCGAAGCGCGATCGTCCCCTGCCTCCCAAAGCCGATTTGCGCCTTTATATGACCCCGGTCGAAAATCAAGGCGGCTCCAATAGCTGCACCGCTAATGCAGTCGCAGGAGCCTATGAATATTTGGCAAACCGTCTGCTTGGGAAATCAGAAGACGTGAGCCGTCTATTCATCTACTACAACGCACGAGAACTTGACGGCGACTCTAGCCAAGACGAAGGGACGTATCTAAAAAGCTGCGTCAAGGTTTTGCGAAAATATGGGGCTTGCTCTGAAAACACCTGGTCTTTTGACTTAAACCAAATTCTAGAACAGCCACACAAACAGGCATACGCAGAAGCCGCAAACTTTATCGTTGAAGAAGCGGCTCGTGTCGATGTCGATCTTCACGCAATGCAGAGTTGTTTAGCTGACGGCTATCCGTTTGCGTTTGGCTTACAGCTTTTCTCATCGTTTCAGCAAGCAGGTTCTGATGGGTTGGTGCCCATGCCCGACCCCGACAACGAAAAGCACGATGGCGGACACGCAATGCTTTGTGTGGGCTATTCTGACCCTGATCAAGTCTTCATCGTTCGCAACTCGTGGGGTGACGAATGGGGAGAGCACGGCTATTGCTATATCCCTTACGACTATATGACCAAGCCGGAGCTTAACGGAGACTGCTGGACGATTCGCCAGGTTAGCGATCGCGATTTAAGCCAAGGCATTCAAGGCAGTTCGGCTTCTCTATTTGATGGGGCGAGGGCAGCGATCGCGACTGCATTTCAAGCTCCCGGCGCAATCCGCAAACCCTCGGTCATTGCCTTGTTAGAGGAGACTTACGAGGCTTACACAGTCGAATACGAAGAAGAGCTTGTCTACGTTAAGAACAAAGGATTCGTTTTAGCCGATGCTTTCGAGAACCTCGATCTTCTCTACTTTCAAGAAGATGACGAAACTGACGAAGAAACCGAAGACGGCTATGAAGAAGAATCCGAAGAGACTGAATTCTACGAAGAGACTGTAAGCAGCTACGAAGAAGAATCAGACGAAACGGAAGACGACGAAGAGACTGAAGACAGCTACGAAGAAGAATCCGAAGAAGAGGAATCCGAGGAAACCTACGAGACGGAAGAGGAGTCTGAGGAAACTGAAGATAGCTACGAAGAAGAATCCGAAGAAGAGGAATCCGAGGAAACCTACGAGACGGAAGAGGAGTCTGAGGAAACTGAAGATAGCTACGAAGAGGAATCTGAAGAAGAATCCGAGGAAACTGAAGATAGCTACGAAGAAGACGCTGAAGAAGAGACAGCGGAGGAATCTGAGGAAATCGAAGATACTTACGAAGAGGAAACTGAAGAGAGTTACGAAGAAGATGCAGGAGCAGATGGAGGTGATGACTCCGAAGAGTAAATTACCGATCGCTCAAAGCAGCAAAATCTTCTGCAATGCCCACGCTAGACCCTCGACAGTGTGGGCATCGCCATAACAAAATTTATAGCGCAAATTAGACGCTACAATGTGACGGTTGTATTCTGCACGACGAGTCTTGATAGAGCGCTATACCCTACCCGAAATGGGCAACCTGTGGACTGAAGCCTACAAATTTAAAACTTGGCTAGAAGTCGAGATTGCTGTTTGCGATGCTCAGGCTGAACTGGGTTATATTCCCGCTGAGGCAGTCGCAGAAATCAAAGCAAAGGCAAATTTTGACCCCAAACGAATCTTAGAAATCGAGGCAGAAGTTCGCCACGATGTCATCGCTTTCCTCACCAACGTCAACGAATACGTAGGCGATGCGGGACGATACATTCACTTGGGCATGACCAGTTCTGATGTGCTAGACACCGCGCTGGCACTGCAACTCGTCGCCAGTCTAGATGTGATCATGTCGCACGTTGAGGCGTTGATTCAGGCACTTCGCTATCAGGCTCAACAACATCGCAACACGGTGATGATCGGTCGATCGCACGGCATTCACGCAGAACCCATCACGTTTGGTTTCAAACTGGCTGGCTGGCTGGCAGAAATGCTGCGGCACCGCGATCGGCTCTGTCAACTCAAAAAAACCATTGCTGTCGGTCAAATCTCTGGCGCGGTTGGAACCTACGCCAATATTGACCCTCGAATTGAGTCTCTAACCTGTCAAAATTTAGGACTCGAACCCGATGCCGCCTCGACGCAGGTGATTTCCCGCGATCGTCACGCCGATTATATGAATGGCTTGGCGCTTTTGGCATCGTCGATCGAGCGTTTTGCAGTAGAAATCCGCAATCTCCAGCGCACCGACGTTTTAGAAGTCGAAGAATTCTTCTCGAAGGGGCAAAAAGGCTCATCCGCGATGCCCCATAAACGGAATCCGATCCGATCGGAGCGGCTCACCGGAATGGCACGTCTGATCCGAGGCTATGCCGTCGCCGCAATGGAAAACGTCGCACTCTGGCACGAACGCGATATTTCCCACAGTTCTGTCGAACGGGTTGCCTTCCCCGATGCCTGCATTCTCACTCACTTCATGCTGGTCGAAACTACTGACCTGGTGAAAAATCTCCTGGTCTATCCCGACAATATGGCGCGGAATATGAACCTCTACGGTGGAGTTGTCTTTAGTCAACGAGTTTTGTTGGCGCTGATTGGCAAAGATGTGAGTCGTGAAGAGGCGTATACGATCGTGCAGTCTTGCGCTCACCAAGCCTGGAATAAGCCCGATGGTGACTTCCGCAAGTTGATCAGTGAAGATCCGCGTGTGGTCGAAAAGCTTTCCCCGGCTGAAATCGCTGATTGTTTCGATCCTCAACATCATCTAAAAAATCTAGACCAGGTTTATCAACGCTTGGGGATTTGAGCTTTTTTAGACTTTATTGTTCCGTCGAATTAATGTTGGGCTGCTTGAGCCAACTGTTGGGATAGTCCTTACAGCTTGTCTGTGCGTGTTCAGATTTAGTTTGCCTAAATGCTTTTTCTAGAGAAGCCTTTGAAGATTACTGGAGACAGGTGTGCTATAAATTGACAAAGCTCGGTTCAACAGGATCACTACCAACGTGGAATTATCTGTACTAACTCTACAAGCAGTAAATATTGCGCTTTATACGATCGATAAGGTTTCAGGTGGGGCTTTGGAAAAAGCTGGAGCGGATGTTCTAGATTTCTTGTCGAAAAGATTTCAGGGCAAACTCCAAATTGAAAAATCTGAGTCAAAGCTTTTGGAAGCTGCAATTTTGAGTGAAGCTGAAAGGGACAGGAAATTTCAAGAAGATCTCGAAAGACTGGTAACTCATTATCAACATATACAAAGTACCTCTCACGTTTCTCAAAGTACTGAATCAGGTGTCAACCTCAATGTTGATAAAAATTCAGGTACCGTTGTGGGGCAGCAGATAGAGCAGAAATTTTTTCGTTAGCCAGTTTTTTGATCTCAAGGACTCCGATCTAGAATCTAATAGGAATCCACTTAAAAAATTCCTTAACTACGCTAAGGTCGCTGCATTTTTAGTATGCTCTGTATTCTTTTGGGTTCTATTCGGTTGGTTAGCTGATTACTCGTTTCCCTTTGGTCAAGCCTTAGATTTATTTCTCGCTTGTTTTAGGGGTACCGTTTCAGCAAAAATTAATAATTTACAGCAGCAATTACAAAAGACAGACATAATCCCTCAACCAGATAACACGCAGCAAGTTCAAAAGCTAAACAACTTAGAGTCTCAGGCATGGCTATACAAGAGCATTCTGGAACGTCTTGGTGCAGATCCTTCCGCAAATCATGAAAAAATAGCAAGAACACTTGAGGCATTAGAGTATATACTCGCCACGATTGAGAAATGGACTTTTGGATTGTTCTCCCGCATCAACGATAAGATGAGGTTTGTTCTAGAGC
>NZ_PVWG01000002.1:0-333258 GCF_003003695.1 Phormidesmis priestleyi ULC007 | reverse complement strand
ATACCATCTTTCACGGTTGTCATCAGGGGTCACGACCCACTCAGCCTTCATCTTACAACTGATTTAGGATTGCTATATATCTGCGGTCGATCGTGCCGGAGAGCTTAAGCAATCTCCTCACTCGCTTTAGAGCATGATTAACGACGACTGGCGATCGCTTGAAACATCACATCCCAAAACACGCCGTTTTGCACGAATAATCCAAACCGCACCAATAGCGGGGCTTTAGGATTAATACTCAATTTCTCGAAAGCAACGGGCACGATCGTCAGGGCGATAAAGGCAGCTAAAATAAACGTCGGTTTAGAACTCTGAGCACGAATCACCCCACTAAAGTAGACTCCTACCAGCACCCCTAAATACATCAGCAGTTGATCTGCTGGCGATAGCTGCCCTTCTTCACGCTGAGTAAACGCTGTCCAAAGAGACAAGAAGATATCTCCACGAGGTTTAACGCTGACTTCGCTAGAAGACATCCATTGCTGGATAAAGTTGCTTCTGGTTTCAGTGACTTCCTGGCGATCGAGCTTCTTAGCTTTGATTGCACGTCGATTGAGATCGAAGTATTTCAGTAGTTTCATCTGCATCCCCTGATGTGTGCCGAGTGTTTATACCAACGACTCTTTCAACTAGGAAGCAATGTTGATGCAAAAGTTTCCTCAACCAACGCCAAACCCACCAATTTGATTCGCTCTTTACGAATGTGAATATCTTACCGATGTATCTAATTTGACAGACAGATAACATACAAAAAATCCCCCACCATAATGGCAGGGGATTTTGTTTTTAGTTACCTACAGCGTCGGTCAGAATTAACCAAACTTACCTGCCGTAGCCGCAATCACGAAGGCTGCGTAAGTGAGGACATAGCCAGCCGTAAAGTGAGCTAGACCCACCAAGCGAGCTTGAACAATGGAGAGAGCAACTGGCTTATCCTTCCAGCGAATCAGATTCGCGAGAGGAGTGCGCTCGTGTGCCCAAACCAGGGTTTCGATTAGCTCTTGCCAATAGCCTCTCCAGGAGATCAAGAACATGAATCCGGTTGCCCAGACCAAGTGACCCAGGAGGAACATCCAAGACCAGACAGCCAGGTTGTTCATTCCGTATGGGTTGTAGCCATTGATCAACGGAGCGGAATACTGCCACAGGTAGTCACGCAGCCAACCCATTAGATAGGTTGAGCTTTCGTTAAACTGAGCGACGTTACCCGACCAGATTGCCAGATGCTTCCAGTGCCAGTAGAAGGTGACCCAACCAATGGTGTTCAGCATCCAGAACATTGCCAGGTAGAAGGCATCCCAGGCAGAGATATCGCAGGTGCCGCCCCGACCCGGCCCATCGCAAGGGAAGCTGTAGCCAAAGTCTTTCTTGTCAGGCATCAGCTTAGAGCCGCGTGCATCCAACGCACCCTTGACCAAGACCAAGGTGGTGGTGTGCAGACCCAGCGCGATCGCATGGTGAACCAAGAAGTCGCCAGGACCAATGGTGAGGAACAGGGAATTTGTGCCACTGTTAATCGCTTCGAGCCAGCCAGGAAGCCAAACGTTCCCAAAGTTAGGCCAAGCGGTCGAGGCGATGCTGTTGGGGTCTGAAAGCAGAGTACTCAGTCCATACAGCGCCTTGCCGTGAGAAGCCTGAATAAACTGTGCAAACACAGGCTCAATCAGAATCTGCTTTTCGGGCGTTCCGAAAGCGACCACCACGTCGTTATGAACATACAAACCGAGGGTGTGGAAGCCCAGGAACAGCGACACCCAGCTTAAGTGCGAGATGATCGCTTCTTTGTGCTGGAGAACGCGATCGAGCACGTTGCCTTTATTGAGGTCAGGATCATAGTCCCGAACCCAGAAGATCGCGCCGTGAGCAAACGCACCGACCATCAAGAATCCAGCAATATACTGGTGATGGGTGTAGAGCGCTGCCTGAGTGGTGAAATCCTTCGCCATAAAAGCGTAAGGAGGCATCGCATACATGTGTTGAGCGACGAGCGAGGTGATTACTCCCAACGCAGCCAGCGCAAAAGCTAGCTGGAAGTGCAGAGAGTTGTTCATCACGTCGTACAACCCTTGGTGAGGCAGGTTGAACTGACCTTCTGACTTGCCACCGACCAGACCCTTCTTGCTGTCCAGCATGTCTTTGATGCTGTGACCAATGCCGAAGTTAGTCCGATACATGTGACCCGCAATGATAAATAGCACTGCGATCGCCAGATGGTGGTGCGCCATATCCGTTAACCAGAGAGACTCGGTTTGCGGATGGAAGCCACCTAAGAAGGTGAGGATTGCTGTGCCTGAACCTTGAGCCGTTCCGAAGACATGGTTCGCAGTGTCAGGGTTTTCAGCGTAAACGCCCCAGTTCCCGGTGAAGAAGGGAGCCAACCCAGCGGGGTGAGGCAGTGTGGTCAGGAAGTTATCCCAACCGACGTGCTGACCGCGAGATTCAGGAATGGCAACGTGAACGAGGTGACCTGTCCAAGCTAGAGAGCTAACGCCAAACAAACCAGCTAAGTGGTGGTTTAGACGAGACTCAGCATTTTTGAACCAAGCCAAGCTCGGACGGAACTTGGGCTGAAGGTGCAGCCAGCCTGCAAACAGCATAACTGCGGCTAGAACGAGCAAGCCAATAGCACCTGTATAAAGGTCGCCATTGGTTCGCATCCCGATCGTATACCACCAGTGATATAGACCCGAATAAGAGATGTCTACCGGATAGTTTGCGCCACCTTGAGTAAACGCTTCTACCGCAGGCTTACCGAACTGAGGGTCCCAAATCGCGTGAGCAATGGGACGGACATTCAGCGGATCTTGAATCCACTGAGGGAAGTTGCCTTGCCAAGCCACATGGAACTGACTGCCCGATGCCCACAAAAAGATGATTGCCAAGTGACCGAAGTGAGTCGCGAAAAGCCTTTGGTAAAGCTTTTCTTCCGTCATTCCATCGTGGCTTTCAAAGTCATGAGCCGTAGCGATTCCGTACCAAATCCGACGAGTTGTTGGATCTTGGGCAAGGTCTTGGCTAAATTTTGGGAATTTAGTTGCCATAAGTCTTTATGATTCCTCCTGGCTCAACCTAACGACAATGAACGAGCTAGGAAGAATGCCCAGGTTGTGACAATTCCTCCCAAGAGGTAGTGAGCAACGCCCACAGCCCGACCTTGGATAATGCTAAGAGCACGGGGCTGAATGGCAGGTGCGACTTTCAGCTTGTTGTGCGCCCAAACAATCGACTCGATCAATTCTTGCCAGTAGCCGCGACCACTAAACAGGAACATCAAGCTAAACGCCCAGACGAAGTGAGCACCCAAGAACAGCAAGCCATAAGCAGACAGTGCTGAACCGTAGGAGGTGATCACCTGGGAAGCTTGCGCCCACAGGAAGTCACGTAACCAGCCGTTGATCGTGATAGCGCTTTGGGCAAAGTTGCCGCCTGTGATGTGGTCAACGCTGCCGTCAGCATTCACCGTTCCCCAGACATCTGACTGCATTTTCCAACTGAAGTGGAAGATAGCGATCGAGAGGGAGTTATACATCCAGAACAGACCTAGGAAGACGTGATCCCAACCAGATACCTGGCAGGTGCCGCCCCGACCCGGCCCGTCGCAAGGGAAGCGGAAGCCCAAGTTAGCTTTGTCTGGAACCAGACGAGAGCTACGAGCAAACAGCACACCCTTGAGCAGGATGAGAACCGTAACGTGAATGGTGAACGCGTGGATGTGGTGAACCAAGAAGTCTGCCGTACCCAGTGCGATCGGCATCATCGCAACCTTGCCGCCAACGGCGATCGTGCCGCCACCAAATGCATAACTAGCCGGAGCTAAAGCGTTGGGAGCCGTGGAACCCGGAGCCAGCGTGTGCAGGTTCTGAATCCACTGAGCGAAGACAGGCTGAAGTTGGATTGCCGTGTCTGAGAACATATCTTGAGGACGACCCAACGCACGCATGGTGTCGTTGTGGACATATAGACCAAAGCTATGGAAGCCCAAGAAGATACAGACCCAGTTGAGGTGAGAAATGATCGCATCGCGGTGACGAATCACCCGATCGAGCAGGTTGTTCTGGTTCACCACAGGATCGTAGTCCCGCACCATGAAGATGGCTCCGTGAGCGGCTCCACCGACGATGAAGAAACCACCCAACCACATATGGTGAGTAAACAGAGACAGTTGCGTCGCGTAGTCAGTCGCCAAGTAGGGATAGGGAGGCATTGCGTACATGTGCTGAGCCACGATGATGCTCAAGGAGCCAACCATTGCCAGGTTGATCGCCAGTTGAGCGTGCCAAGAAGTGGTCAGAACTTCGTACAAGCCTTTGTGACCTTCCCCAGTGAAGGGCCCTTTGTGAGCTTCCAGCATTTCCTTGATGCTGTGACCAATGCCCCAGTTGGTGCGGTACATGTGTCCCGCGATGATAAACAGCACGGCGATCGCCAAGTGGTGATGCGCGGTGTCAGTCAACCATAAACCGCCTGTGACCGGGTTTAGACCGCCTTTAAAGGTCAGGAAGTCTGCATATTCACCCCAGTTAAGGGTGAAGAAAGGAGTCAGCCCTTTGGCAAAGCTGGGATAGATGTCTGCCATTAGCTGCGAGTTCAAGATGAACTCGTGAGGCAGAGGAATCTTATCCGCAGGAACGCCGCGATCGAGTAGCTCGTTAATGGGTAGAGATACGTGGATCTGGTGTCCAGCCCAGCCCAAGGAGCCTAGCCCAAATAGACCAGACAAGTGGTGGTTCAGCATCGACTCCACGTTCTGGAACCATTCCAGTTTGGGAGCGCGCTTGTGATAGTGGAACCAGCCAGCAAAGAGCATTAAGCCAGCCATGACTAGACCGCCGATCGCGGTGCAGTAAAGCTGAAATTCATTTGTGATCCCGGCAGCGCGCCACAGTTGGAAGAACCCAGAAGTGATCTGAATTCCGTGGAAGCCGCCACCGACATCTGCATTGAGGATTTCTTGACCGAAGATTGGCCACACCACTTGAGCACTAGGCTTGATGTGAATCGGATCTGCGAGCCAAGATGAATAGTTTGAAAACCGAGCGCCATGAAAATACATACCACTCAGCCAAATGAACACGACTGCCAAATGACCGAAGTGAGCACTAAAGATTTTCCGAGATACGTCTTCTAAATCGCTGGTGTGGCTGTCGAAATCGTGAGCGTTGGCGTGAAGGTTCCAAATCCAGGTGGTGGTTTTTGGTCCTTTAGACAGGGTGCGATCGAAGTGACCTGGCTGTGCCCACTTCTCAAAAGAAGTAGCGACCGGATCTTTATCTACGACAACCCGTGCCTTTGCCTCGCGCTCTGGTGGGCTAATTGTCATTGAGACTCTCCTCTCTTTAGACAAGGAACGAGGAATCCTCTAAAATCAGGCTCCATCTAGCCTCAAATCGTTTGCGACTTAGTAATCGCACGGTGACCTGCACTAGATAACTAGGTTCATGAGTCCAAAAGCCGAGGCTTTTTAACGATGAGTGCAGCGTGAGCGATCGATTTGAGCGGTAGAGGGTTGCTCACAACTAGGTCAGATATCTGCAATTGTTGTGAACATAGCCTTCGTGGGTTCTCATCGAGTCATTATAGGTCTTAGATGAAAGCGTTTTTAACGGGAATTTACAATAATTCAAATTCGGTACAGAGTTGACGATGACTGGGTTCTGACTTTTGACAAAGTTTAAAAAGTCAAGCATCTGTTGATTAAGTTTACATACCTCAACGATTGAGAAAAAACATCAAATCTATAGAAGAGGGTCGATATTTTACTTAACTTATTGTTAATATATCTTCGCGAAAAGGATGAGTGATGGGCGCTCTAAGCATTTATATAAGGAATTTAGCGGAGAGGATTCGATGTTTTCCGCTATAGTTCCGTATGGATGGCTCAATGAGGCAGTGTTTTGAACTGGGGATCACTCGTTTCTATCGGACGATCGCTGCCAAGACTTCCTGCTGTCGCTCATGTCTGACCGCTTGTTATTAGGAGTGTGCCTGGTGTTTGGGATCAATCTCTGGCGTAGTGTTGCAAGAACGTTACTCATATCTGGACTACTGGTTTGCTGTCTAAATCTGTGGGGGTGTGGCGGCAGTTCGCATGCAGTCCCTAAGGGCCGTTCAGCCTCTCAGCCATCTGCTAAGGCGGCCCCGGTCAAGCTGGCTGGCAAGATTTCGGAGGTTTCACCGCCAGAGGTGATTCAAGAGTTGCGGGCAGTGCTTGAAAAGTATCAGCCGCAGGTGACGATCGTGTCTCCTCGTCTCAATGAGGTCTTGCAAGAGGACACGGTATCTGTCCGCCTCCAAATCAAGGACTTTCCTCTATTTAAGGATGAAAAACTGGAGTTGGGGCCACACCTGCACCTCTTTTTAGATAACCAGCCTTATCAAGCGGTCTATGACGTGAGTCAGCCAATCGTGCTTAAAGATTTAGCACCCGGAACTCATACCCTTCGAGCTTTTGCGAGTCGCCCCTGGCATGAGAGCTTTAAGAATGAGGGTTCTTTTGCCCAAACAACCTTTCATATCTTCACCAAGACTCCAGATAACAATCCCAGCCCAGACCAACCTTTACTGACCTACAGCCGTCCGCAGGGTGTGTATGGCGCAGAACCAATTATGCTGGACTTTTTCTTGACAAATGCGCCGTTGCATCTCGTGGCTCAAGAAGACGATCAAGACGACGTGGCGGATTGGCGGATTAAAGTGACGGTCAACGGCTCAGAGTTTGTGCTCGATCGCTGGCAGCCTCTTTATCTCAAAGGCTTCAACCTAGGTAAAAACTGGGTGCAATTGGAGTATATCGACGAGCAGGGCAATCCGATTCAAAATGTCTATAACAACGTGGCTCGGAGCTTCACCTACACTCCAAATGGGAAAGACACCCTTTCTAAGCTAGTTCGCGATGAGCTTTCGTTTTCTCAAGTTCGCAGCATTGTTGATCCTAACTACAAAGCTGAGACTCCAGAACCCAGCCCTGAGCCTGTGCCGACTCCGATCGTGCCTCTTCCAGCCCCGGCTCCAGTGGTAAAGCCGTCTCCTGAAGTTAAAGAGTCGCCGATCGTTGAACCTACTCCCAAAATTGAGCCGTCAGAACCTCTTAAATCTGAGGAACCTAAACCTGTTGAAGAACCCAAAGGTGGATTCTTCAATCGTTTCCGTCGTCCGGCTGAAACTGCGAAACCATCTCCTAGCGCTACTCCTGAACCAATTCCGAGTGCCTCGCCCGAACCGACTCCGAGTGTAGCACCCGCTCCGACCGAGCCGATCGAAGAACCTGCACCCAAATTGGAAGAAGATAAACCTGCTGAAATCAAGGAGACTCCGAAGAAAGGATTCTTTGATCGCTTCCGTCGGACTGAAAGCCCAAAACCCGCTCCCGTCGTCATTCCCGAACCAACTCTGAGTGTGCCGCCTGAGATTGTACCGATCGAGAAACCTGCACCAGAAATCCCAGAAACAAAGGTTCCTGAAGTTCCGGTTCCGCAGAAGACAGAAGCACCAAAGAGCCGCTTTTACGATCGCTTCCGTCGCCCTGCTCAGACACCAAAGCCCTCACCCAGTATTGCTCCAGCACCTTTGGACAACATTGAGGAACCCACCCCTAAGCCAGCAGAAACGAAACCATCCGAATCTCCCAACCCTGAATTAAAGACAGAACTAGAGCGTCGATTAGGCATCCCGCTGACTTCACCGGGCAAATCAACCTCAGAAGTCAAACCTGCTGAGTCAAAACAGTCTGAACCATCAGAGGTTCTTGAAGTTAAACCAGTTGAACCGAAGCCTCAGCCGATTCAACCAAGACAGCCCAATCAGTTTCGTCGCCCGACTTCTAGCCCGATCGAGTCTCCCAAAGGTTGAAACAGAAAGTCTTTAGCTGGCAAAAAGTTCATGGTTCGCGTTCGTGCCCCCGAATTGCCTCAAAATAACGTTTGGTTAAACACAACGCGTCCCCTCTCGCTAGCAAGCTTGAAGGGGCGTGTTGTATTGCTAGACTTTTGGACTTATGGCTGCATCAACTGTCTACACGTTTTGCCAGACCTGAAATATCTAGAGCAGAAATATGAAGACAATTTGACGGTGATTGGGGTTCACTCTGCGAAGTTTGATCACGAAAAAGATACTGAAAATATTCGTCAAGCGGCTCTTCGCTATGACATTCAGCACCCTATTTTGGTAGACCGGGACTTTGAGGTTTGGCAGCAATATACCGTTCGCGCCTATCCAACTTTTGCAGTGATCGATCCTAGAGGCTATATCGTCGGCTTTGTCTCAGGTGAAGGTAAGCGTAAGTTTCTAGACGAGCTAATCGAAAAAATAATTCACGAGCATCAAAATCAAGAAGTCATCAACCTGCGAGACTTGGTTCTTGAACAACCCCGATCGAACACTCCTTTACGGTTTCCCGGCAACGTTTTGGCAGATCAGGAGCGCGATCGCTTATTTGTTGCCGATACTAGACATCACCGAATTTTAATCACGACTCTAAACGGCGAAGTTCTTGAGATCGTTGGCACAGGTCAGCCAGGGTTGACCGATGGCAAATTCTCAGAAGTTCAATTTTTTGCACCTCAAGGCATGACGCTTGATCGCACCACCCAAATTCTCTATATTGCCGATACTGACAATCATCTATTGCGACGAGTCGATCTGCACCAAAAAGCGGTCAGCACGATCGCTGGCACAGGAGAGCAGAGCCACACTATTTATCCTCATGGGGGAAAAGCGCTAGAAATATCCCTGAATTCTCCCTGGGATCTAGAACTGGTAGAGAATTGTCTTTTTGTGGCGATGGCAGGGTCGCATCAGATCTGGAGAATGGAGCTAGAGAATAGCACGATCGCGACCTATATCGGGAATGGAGCAGAAGGCTGTGTTGATGGGCTAACCACTCAAGCCGCCTTTGCCCAACCGAGCGGGATCACGATCGATCAAAAAAACCTGTTTGTAGCCGATAGTGAAACCAGTTCAATTCGCGCCATCAGCTTAGGAGAAATGCCCGAAGTGTCTACAATTTGCGGCAGCGGATTTCTCTATGGCTTTGGCGATATCGATGGCATCGGTGAAGCGGTGCGGCTCCAGCATTGTTTAGGAATCGAATTCACAAACAGCCTGCTGTGGATTGCAGATACCTACAATCACAAAATCAAAACAGTCACCCTAGATGGGATTTGCACCACAATTTTAGGAACCGGAAAGGCAGGACATCAAGACGGTGAGGGGCTAAATAGCCAGTTTTTCGAGCCATCAGGACTCAGCGCTACCCAAACTCATCTTTATATTGCAGACACAAATAATCATGCGATTCGACGAGTAGATCTAAAAACGTTGAGTGTGACAACGCTCAAATTTCCCAATTTATGCGCCCCGGATGTGTGCTTTCCAACATCTACCAAGATTTAAAGCATCGATAGGGACGCTCTGTCGAACGTCCCTATCAATGTTGAGCAAAAATCTGAAGCTATTCAGCGTGTTGGCGATACCAGGCGATCGTGGTTCTCAGTCCCTCTTCAAACCCAACTTGTGACACAAACCCAAAGGCTGCTTTTGCCCGATCGGTGTCTAAACAACGTCGGGGTTGACCATTGGGCTGATCGGTTTGCCAGACAATCTCGCCCTTAAACTCCATCAAGTCACAAATCAGCGTAATCAAATCCCGAATCGAGATTTCTTTCCCCGTTCCTAAATTAACTGGATCAGGATCGCTGTAAGTCTGAGTCGCCATCACAATGCCTCTCGCAGCATCTTCTGAGTAGAGAAACTCACGAGTCGGGCTGCCATCACCCCACACAGGTAGCTGACGATCGCCGCGCTGCTGTGCCTCATAAACCTTGCGAATCAGCGCCGGAATCACATGAGAACTGCGCGGATCAAAGTTATCTTCAGGGCCATAAAGATTGACAGGCAGCAGATAAATACCATCAAAACCATACTGTTGGCGATAAGCCTGAAGCTGCACCAGCAATGCTTTTTTGGCAATTCCATAAGGGGCGTTTGTCTCTTCGGGGTAGCCATTCCAAAGGTCGTCTTCCTTAAAGGGAACCGGGGTGAACTTTGGATAGGCGCAGATAGTCCCTAAACAAACAAACTTCTGCACGCCTGCCTGATAAGCAGCATGAATCAGTTGAGTCCCCATCATTAAGTTGTCATAAAACAACTCGGCAGGTTTTTCGCGATTCAGACCAATGCCCCCAACGTGAGCCGCCAAGTGAATCACGATGTCTTGCTGGTTGACTGCTCGCTGGCAGTTTTCCATCGTCTTTAAATCGCAATCGCGCGATCGCGGCACCGTAATCTTCTGGAGGTCAGCCCCTGCCTGAGACAGTTGACTAACGACCTGACGACCTAAAAAGCCCGCCCCGCCAGTCACTAAAATTCGCTTATTTCTGAGGTCCAACGTGGTTGAGGTCATGGTCTGAATTTAGTATTGTGTGGGGTTTATTGAGAGCTGTCCAACCTCAAAACGACACACTACTCGCGAGATTTTCACGAATGGTTGCCAAATCTTGAATGGCAGGTTTGTGATTGCCAGAATGAATGCCTAAAGCGCCTAAATCGCCTTCGACCATCAGGCGAACGAGTTGCTCAAAGGTAACTGAGGGTTCCCAGCCCAACTTTTGTTTGGCTTTAGTCGGATCGCCAATCAGCAGATCCACCTCAGCAGGGCGCAAATAGCGCTCATCAAACTCAACATAGTCTTGCCAGTCAAGATTGACATAGCCAAATGACAGATCTAAAAATTCTTTAATCTCATGGGTTTCGCCTGTAGCTACCACATAATCATCCGGCTGATCTTGTTGCAGCATGAGCCACATTGCTCGCACATAATCTTTGGCATAGCCCCAATCGCGCTTAGAATCTAAATTGCCCAAAAAGAGCTTCTTCTGTTTTCCAGCAACGATGCGAGCAACTGCCCGTGTGATTTTGCGAGTCACAAACGTCTCTCCCCGTCGAGGTGACTCATGATTAAACAAGATGCCGTTACAGGCGAATAGGTCATAAGATTCGCGATAGTTCACGGTTTGCCAGTGAGCATAGACTTTGGCGCAAGCATAAGGGCTACGCGGATAGAACGGGGTTGTTTCTACCTGGGGAACTTGTTGCACTTTCCCAAACATCTCGGATGAGCCTGCTTGATAAAAGCGGACTTCAATTCCGGTGCGCTGCTGATAGTCGCGAATTGCCTCTAGCAGGCGTAAAGTTCCCATCCCAACTGAGTCAGCCGTATATTCAGGAGAGTCAAAGCTAACGCGAACGTGAGATTGAGCGCCTAAGTTATAGATCTCAACAGGCTTAACGTCTTCTAAAATTCGCCGTAGAGTTGTGCCGTCTGTGAGATCGCCATAGTGAAGGAATAACTGTGCTCCTTCGGCGTGCGGATCTTCGTAGATGTGATCGATGCGATCGGTGTTGAAAGTCGAAGTGCGGCGGATGATTCCATGAACCTCATAGCCCTGCTCTAAAAGCAACTCACTCAAATAAGAGCCGTCTTGACCTGTGATACCCGTTAACAGTGCTCGCTTACGCTGCGTCATTCCTCAATTTCCTTGTTGAAACTATAGTGAAAAAGCTGGGCAGATATCATGCTTGACATGCTCCCGCTCAATGTAACCTTGATCGATTCTCAAACTTCACCCTTAGTAATCCCACTGATAGAAGGTCAAACAACATCTAACCTACCGCAAAGAATTCGCCTCAGTGTAAAGGAGCTGTCCATTTTTTAAGAAGCTCTGCTGAAGTCTGAATCGTACGACCTGATTTTAGGTAGCTCCCCGTTCTTGATCAACGGGATAACTGGGCTACACATTGCTAGAAAATACGTTCCTCTCAGTGGGCGATCCGGAAGCAGCGTAAAGATTGGTATTTAAAAACCACAAAATAACCCCTCAAGTGTTGCAAAGCGCGACATTGAGGGGTCAAATTTGTTTTAAGCATCAAACTTTAGTAAGCACCGTTATTTTTGGGAAAAACGACCACGCCGATCGTTTTGACCACAATCCACAAGTCCATCCAAAAATTTCTAGAGTTTGCATAATAAAGATCCATCCGAACTCGCTGTGGGTAGGGGATGTCATTGCGCCCAGACACCTGCCATAACCCTGTAATGCCAGGTCGGATTGTTAAGACTCTATCAATGTGAACACCATATCTAGGTAGCTCCTCTACAACTAGAGGGCGAGGACCCACCACACTCATGTCTCCCATCAAAACGTTCCAAAACTGGGGAAACTCATCGAGGCTGGTCACTCTCAAAACACGACCAATCCACGTAATGCGAGGATCATATTTGAGCTTAAAGTTGTCCTCAAATTCTTGTCTCAACTGAGGAGAAGTCTCGATCATATCCATCAACAGTTCGTCAGCGTTGACGACCATCGTCCTAAATTTAATGCAACCAAAGCGTTTGTAATTCTTACCGACCCGTTCCTGCACATAAAAAATAGGCCCTGATGAACTGAGAGCAATCAGTAACCCAAGGAGCAGATAAACCGGAGAGAAGAGAATTAAAACTGCGAACGAGAACACAATGTCGAACAGTCGCTTAGAGAGTTTCCTATCTAGTGCATCGAGGATAACTGATCTTATCCCCCGTTTTACGAATGCTCGAATCAGCTTACCGGAGATGAGTTGGCTTTCGGCAGTCATCTTACTCCTTTACAATTCCACACCACACACAGTCCTGATCATAAAGCCATAGACTGCTTATGCGACGTTTTTGCTCCCAAGTAAATGAGCAATTTTTCCTAGATTGACTTATGAATCGTAAAAAATGATTAAGAATTTTTGGTCTGGAATTCTTGATAGGCGTGTTCAAGAAACGCTAAATAGCGCTGTTGAAAGACTTTGGGGTGAAAAGAGAGTGCATGAGTACGCAAGATTTCAGGCTCGATTTTTTTTTGATGTTGCTCAAAAATTTTCACCGCTTCGACGATCGCCACCTCAGTTTGCTGCGGAAACAAAATTCCGGTGCCTTGATTTTGATGGTGACGCAAATCTCGCACCGTTTCTAACGTGCCCCCGGCTCCATAGGCGATCACAGGAGTTCCGCAAGCTTGCGCCTCAACAGGGGCGATGCCAAAATCTTCGTAGGCAGCATAAACAAAAGCTTTTGCTTGGGCCATATATTGCTCAACAACGGCATCGGGTTGCCATCCCAAAATCTGCACATTGGATTTCGCTAGTTGCTGAAGCTGCGACAATTCTGAGCCGCTACCAATCACGATTAGGGGTAGCCCCAGTTGATTAAAAGCCCGCACGATCAGCGCAATTTTTTTGTAACTAACCAACCGAGACACCGTGACGTAAAAGTCTTGCTTTTGGGCTTGAAAGGGAAAGCGATCGACCTCCACTGGCGGATAGATCACCTCGGCAGGCCGACGATAATATCGCCAAATTCGGCGGGCTGTGTTTTTAGAGTTTGCGATAAAATAATCGACTCGGTTAGCCGACAGCACATCCCACTGGCGCAACTGGTGTAATAAATAGCGAGTTAAAACTCCGGGCACTCCTCGACCCAGACGGCTGCTATTGAGATAGTCAAACGTGAGATCCCACACATAGCGCATCGGAGCGTGACAATAGCAGACGTGCAATTGCTGAGGTGTGGTGAGGACCCCTTTCGCGACCGCATGAGACGAGGACAAAATTACGTCATAGTGTCGCAGGTCAAGCTGCTCGATCGCCAGTGGTAAAAAAGGCAAATATTTTTGCACTCCGCTTTGAGCAAAGGGAAAGTGTTGAAGAAAAGTGGTGCCAATCTTGCGCTGGTAGAGATAGCTGTCGGGATTCACCGACTCAAAATCAATCAGCGCATAGAGGTCAGCATCGATATGCTTGAGAATTTCTCGCACTACTAGCTCTGACCCGCCTGTGGCTTTGGGCGTTAACCATTCGTGAACGAGGGCATAATTGAGTGTCACAGGAAGTTAAGAGCGTGGATTAAATACTGTCGGTTACTGGCAAGGTCAATGGGCACGGCAGTGCCATGCCCGTATGTAGATTCGCGATTTGATTCAACGTCGGTTCGACAGAAGCGGTTCGCTCCGGTTGTGAATTCGGGAAGTCCCCTAAATTCCCCAAATTGGGGAACCTCAAGCCAAAATTTTCGGTTCAAAGTCCCCCAGAATGGGGGATTTAGGGAGCAGAAGCCGCTCTTGACGAAGCAAAAACTCGTCGAACTGACGTTAATTCATAGTTCTTAGGAGGCGCGATCGAGCTTAGGCCCTGAATCATATCAAAATTACTGATAAAGAAAAGCCAGCCTCGTGAGAAGCTGGCTCAAAATCAACCTGTTGTTTTGCATTGGAGAAAACCGAGCTGCGCGTTCCCAAACATGCAGCGGGGTCTGTAGGGTCATTAAGCCCTATTCGCCCAACATTGTAACAACATACACAAACCTTTTGTCACGAAACTTCATGGCTTCCTGACATATCTATTTCTAACGACAGATGAGAGCTTGAACAATCAAGGTGCTTACTTGACGAAATCTGGTGCAGATTGAGCGATATATCGGCTAGCACATTGAGGTTGTCCCCAAATAACTCGCTCTTGCTTATAAATGGCAATGCCGGGTTTAGCCCCTTTAGGCTTATAAACGTGACGAGGCTCTGTGTAAATTACGGGAACCTGTTCGCTCTGTCGCGCTCGACTGTAGTAAGCGGCAATGTCAGCCACAAATTGCAAATCAGCTTCGTCGGCAACCGCCCCCGGCTCTAAGCGCAGCAAGACGTGACTACCTGGAATCTCTTGAGTGTGAAACCAGAGATCATAATCATTGGCTTGGCGAAATGTTAAGCGATCGTTCTGTCGATTGTTGCGCCCGACCAATAGCTCAAATCCGCTCGGTGTTTTGAACTGGTAGGGATGACTCGCAGCGTCATCTTTGCTAGATTCTTTGCGATAATCTGAACCCTCCATATAGTTCTGCTGGATCAGTTCTTCGCGGATTTCTTCGAGCGCTTCTAAATCTTCTGAAATTTGATAATCGTTAAATTGCTCGATCGCGGCCTCAACCTGTTCTAAATAGTCAATCTCATCCTGCACGGCATTTAGTAACGGCTCAGTCGCGGCACGGGTGCGCTTTAATTTTTGGTGACGCTTATAAAGCGCTTGTGCGTTTTGAACGGCGTTCTTTTCTGGATTTAGAGGAATTGTCACTGGCTGCTCGGTTTCAAAATCAGCCAGGTCGATCGTCTTCATGCCGGGTTTCCACTGGTGCAGGTTTGCCATCAGCAAATCGGCTTGTTGCTTGGATTGGTCAGCTCGATCGGACTGGTCTAATCGACTTGAAAACGTGTTTGCTTTAACGCGGAGCTTGCTTAACAGGGTGTCTATCTTTTGGCGAATTTGATGACGCAGTTGGCTAAATTCTTGACGATTTAGGCGGTCGGTATAGTAGCGATCGACCACTTCTTCAACTGTAGCGGTGGGCTGAGTCATGCTCCAACCCATCACGGTATAGCCGTCTGCCGTCCAACCGGGTTTAAAGTGACCATCTTCTAGCGTCTTGAGCCAGGTTTGCCAGCAGCTAAAGAGACGCTGCCAGTCTGATTCTGTCAAGGTTTCGGTGAGGCAGTCAGGATCGAGTTTGGCAGCATCTAGCATCGACAGCAGCAACGCGGAACTGAGTCCTCGATAGCTTTTAATCAGGTTTCGACGCAGGGCACCGGGGATCAGACTCACCCGCGATCGCCACGTCTCTTGAGTCTCACTCAAAGTTGGAGCGGGATCGGTAAGCGCAGGCGGCAACTCATAAGGCTGTCCAGTTTGAATCGGACGGACACTCGACTGATTAGAACTGACTTGATGAGCCGCCGTGACAATGAGATTGTCTCGATTTGCCAAAATCACGTTGCTATATTTGCCCATAATCTCAACATAGAGATGCCACAGGGCAGGGTCTCCAGGGCGGCGAGAAAACTGCAAATCAATGGCTCGTTCCCACGGTGAAACTGGCTCGATCGCGACCAGCGCCAACCCGCCCAACTGATGAATCAACTGTTGACTAAAGGTAAAAGTATCGGGCGCACGAGGTGGCGGATTGCTGATGCTCAATCGAGCGGCTTGCGGATGCCAGGAAACCGTCAGCCAGCTTCGTTTATCCAACGTGCGAAGTGCTAGACAGATTGTAAAGCGATCGCGCTGATAAACCTGTTCGAGCCGAGCCGGGAGCCAGGTCGTGCGAAGTTCACCGCAGAGTGCTGCGAGGGTTGTAAAGTCAACAGGTTGCAAGGAGTTTTTTAGTAAAGAATCAGAACCAATTAGTCAAAGCGTAAACGTTGAGAAAGGCGAATTTCCTCCGTTTTAAGTTAGGTTTCCCCTTGTTGCAAAAATTTTTTATAGATACGATGAAAAACAATCCCTCTATTTATTGCCTACTTGATGAGGCAGTTTTCTATGACGGACATTAAACTGATCAACATCGGGTTTGGTAATATTGTGTCCGCTGGTCGAGTTGTGGCGATCGTCAGCCCAGAATCTGCCCCCATTAAGCGTATCATTACCGACGCAAGAGACGAGAAGAAACTAATTGATGCCACTTATGGTAGACGTACCCGCGCGGTGATCATCGCCGACTCTGGGCACGTGATTCTCTCAGCGATTCAGCCAGAGACTGTTGCCAATCGGTTTATTCTCAGCAAAGATTCCCACGACGATGGATAGACGTTAAAAGATAAAACTTTCCTTCACGTTCGTCCTTTCCCCCTCACCCTTACTGATTGCAAGCTATACTCACTTAATCAGCAACATTGGGAACACTTAGCGCTAATCAGTTTGAGGCACACCATGGGCAAGGGCAGATTGATTGTATTGACAGGGCCCAGCGGGGTCGGAAAAGGAACCTTGCTACGATCGCTCCTTCAGCGACACCCTGACCTCTACGTATCGGTTTCAGTGACGACCCGTGCCCCTCGTGCTGGCGAAGTGGATGGGCAAAACTATTATTTTGTGACCCGTCCTCAGTTTGAACGAATGGTGGCTCAAGGCGAACTGCTTGAATGGGCAGAGTTTGCAGGCAATTGCTATGGCACACCGCGCAAAGCTGTTGAAGAAAAAATCCAGCAGGGCAAGTGGGTGATTTTAGAGATTGAGCTAGATGGAGCGCGACAAATCCGTAAAACGTTCCCTAGTGCTTTGCGAATGTTTATTCTTCCCCCTTCGCTAAGTGAGCTAGAAAATCGCATTCGAGGACGGGCACAAGACTCAGAAGACGCGATCACTCGTCGATTGACCCATGCGCGAGAAGAAGTCAGTGCCGCAGATGAGTTTGATATCCAAATCGTCAACGATAACTTTGAGGAAGCTCTAGGTAAAATCGAAGTCGCTCTGTTTAAACCCGCAGCCGCTATCTGTTAGAAATTCTAAGTTGATCTGCGTCAAGCAAACCGTCAATTAAGTTACACAAAGACTGAGGATCTATAGATTCTCGGTCTTTTTTGATGTGCTGATTAACGGCAATCTAGAATAGCGTGGACTTGAGACAAAAGCTCGTCGAACTCGATCGGCTTTCTTAAAAAGCCATCAACCTGGAAATCTTTAGAGAGAGTAAGCTGATCGTGACCCGTCACCATCACGATCGAGATAAACGGCAAATCAAGGTTTTCTCGAATCTGCTGCACAACTTCGTAGCCATTCATTCCTGGCATCATCACATCTAACAACACTAATTTAGGTGGAGATAGCTCAATTTTGGCGAGGGCAGCAGAGCCACTGTTGGCAACTTCAACTTGATAGCCTTCATCCTCTAAAAGCACTTGCAGTAAGAAAGAATTATCGGCAACATCATCAACCACAAGAATGTGGTCGGGTGTCGATGTGGCAGAGAGCAAGCTATTCATTTGTATACCAGACTTCATCACGCGCGGTGTTGTGTATCAATGATTTCAAACTCGCTACACATTCGCCTCGCACCAAAGATGGATTACGCCCGGTGATTTAGCTGAATTGTTCACAGAGAACGATCGTGTAAATCAAAACGATATGACTTTTCTTGAGCATCCTCACAAGTTTCTCAAATTGTTTCTCTATATTTGTTATTAGAGATAAAGTTCTTCGCTGATGGGGCATAGAAGCCTTATGTTTCACAAAATTTTGGTTGCGCTAGATGACTCTGATAGCAGTCAGCAAGTATTTGCCGAAGCTGTCGCCCTCGCAAAAGCAACAAACGCTTCGTTGATGCTGCTCCGGGTTCTATCGCCGTTTGAGGGAGACTATCCAGGTTCCGTCTATCCTGCGATCGACGGCATCTATCCAGGGTTGCATCACGAAACCGTGCAAATCTATATGAATCAGTGGCATCGGTTTGAGCAAGAAGCTTTGGAGGCACTACGATCACTGAGTTGCAAAGCGATCGAGGCAGGTGTGCCAGCAGAATTTACCCAAAATCTTGGCGATCCAGGTCGCATAATCTGCGAGATTGCTCACACCTGGAATGCAGACCTGATTATGGTAGGTCGTCGGGGTCGCGCTGGGCTGAGTGAGTTCTTTTTGGGCAGTGTCAGCAATTATGTGCTGCACCATGCACCTTGCTCAGTGTTGACCATTCAGGGATTGACCCAAGCAACTCGATCAGATAAGCCACTGCAACCTGATGTTGCGATCGCCCGTTAGGGCGTGGGTTAAAACTTCTGATCGCTTCGTTGCCGAGCGCTTTTCCCCCCTAAATCCTCCATTCTGGGGGACTTCCGACCCTTTCAAAGTCCTCCAGAATGGGGGATTTAGGGGGCTTCCAAGGGTTTAACACACTCCCTAGAACCTATTGTTTATTGATCAACGAGACATTGCCATGCTAAACAGAATCTTAATTGCTCTCGATAATTCTAAAAACCCTCAACCCGTATTTTCAACCGCAATTGCTTGGGCAAAAATAAATGACTCGCGCTTGCTGTTGTTAAACGTTTTGTCGAACCAGAGTGATCACACTCAAAATAATCTAGCAGAATGGGAAAGTTATTGCGTGAGCGATTTAGAAGAACTGCGATCGCTCTCTCACATCGTCAACAAAGTGGGTCTGATGGCTGACATTGCTCAACCTCTCGGTCATACAGGACAGAAAATTTGTGAGCTTGCCAATTCGTGGGGAGCCGATTTGATCATTCTTGGACAACCCGATGTCATGGCTGACCCAGAAAATGTGTTGAACGATGTCGGTCACTATGTTATTCATCATGCTCCTTGTCCAACCCTGGTCGTGCCTCATCAATGCGATCGTGTTTTTGAGTCTGATATTGACGCGATCAACGAACATTATGCAACGCAAAGAACTGCGGCGCTCAGTGCTGTTTGATGACTTTGGGATCGTGAATTAGAAATATTGGTTACTTGCAATGACGATGGGCATGGCAGTGCCATGCCCCTACGTGGGTTGGGGAATTGTGATGTCGATCGCGGTAACGGGTTGACCTAAACTTGCTAAATTGGGCTGGATTGCTTTTTGATTTCCGACTACTAAAGTGACGATCTTGTTGGGTTGAAGATAGGTCTTGGCAACTCGTTGAACATCTGCGATCGAGGTAGCTTCGATGGCTTTGCGATATTGAAAAATAAAGTCTTTGGGGTAGCCAAAATATTCATATCTCAACAGTCGTGAAAGCGTTTGACTGGGATCTTGAAAGTTGAAGATAAACGAATTCAACACAGAGTCTTTTGCAAAGGCTAATTCGCGAGTTTCTACTGGCTGAGTCCGAATTTTTTCTAACTCACTCAACACCGATTTGATAAAGGGCACCGTGGCATCCGATCGCGTCTGTCCTCCAGCAGCAAACACCCCCGGAAAATCAAATTGTGGACTCCAGCTTGCATAAACTGAGTAAGCAAGTCCTTGGCGCGATCGAATCTCGTTAAAGAGCCGTCCTCCAAACCCGCTCAACACCTCATTCATCACCGATAGCGCCGGATAGTCGGGACTGTTCAACTGTCCGCCGAGATGACCCATTTGAATATAACTTTGGGTTAACTGCGGCTGATCGACGAAGAATATTCCGCTTTGTTTCGCCTGTGAAACTTTGGGTAAGTCAGAATTTGATGCCGTTGTCGTAGGATTCCAAGTGCCAAACTTAGACTCGATTTGCGATCGCATCGTCTGGCTATCAAAATCTCCAACAATGCCTAAAAGCAGGTTGCTCGGACGGAAATAATGCTGATAAAAACGAATTAGATCATCACGAGAAATGTTCTCGATCGTGGCATATTCCACAACTCGCGCATAAGGACTTTCGCCGCCATAAATTAGCTTCTGAAACTCTCTCCCCACAATGCCATTCGGGTCATCATTTCGGCGAGCAATGCCGCCCTGAGTTTGCAGCTTTGCCAGATTAAATTTCTCAGGCGCAAACGCAGGTTGCTGAATAACTTCTGCAAATAAACTAAAGACTTCAGATAAATCTTCACTCAGCGCACTAAAGCCTGCACTGCCAGAAGTGGCTCCGATGCCCGTTTCGATCGAGGCTGCCCGTTGCTCTAATCGTTGATTTAACTGATCAGGGGAGTGTTTTTGAGTGCCGCCCGATCGCATGACCGCTCCGGTTAAGCCTGCCAAACCGACTTGATTAGCAGACTCAAAGCGATCGCCCGTCCGAATCAATGCAGTCCCGCTCACTAAAGGCAATTCGTGGTCTTCCATCAAATAAACCACCATGCCATTTTTAAGCTGAAAGCGGCTATAGTTGGGAACCTTGACTTCGGGGGCAGGGGCTAATTTTAAGTCAGTATAGTGTTTAGCGGTCTCTGCTGAAGCCGGAAGTAGGAGCGTCAAAAGCAAGATGACTAGCGGCACCACAATAAACGTAAACACGAGCGTGATAATTCTGGCAATTTGCTGTTTACGATCGTTCGATTTCATAATAATTAGGGCTTAATTTCTTGCGGAAGGATGCGTCCGATCGTGCGATTTTGACTCGTAAATGTAGCTTGAGAAACTCGCTGAATGTCGGCAGGCGTAATCGCAGCAATGGCATCGACTTGCTTAAACAAATTGCGCCAGCTTCCGGTTTTAATCTCATATTCTAGAAGCGATTCTGCCATCCCAGAATTTGAGTCAAGCGATCGTAATAGTCCGGCTCGTGCTTGAGTTTTTACCCGATCTAATTCTTGAGCCGACACAGGTTCAGTCTTTAAACGTTCAATCTCTAATCTGAGCGCTGTCGAGACATCATCCACCGATTTGCCGGGAGCCGTCAGCGCATAAAACATGATCAACGTTGGATATTTATCACCCGGAAATCCGTTGAACCCTTGAGCGGTTAAGGCAACCTGCTTCTCTTCGACCAGAGACTTATAGAGGCGAGACGTTCGCCCGTCGCTGAGTAGACTCGCGATCGCTTCATAAACCACGCTATCAGGATGACTCAATTGAGGACGATGATAGCCTTCGAGATACCAGGGCTGAGAATTAAGCTTGAGGGTGACTGCTCTCGTTTGGGTTTGCGGCGGCTCGATCGCAGTCACTTCGGGCGGTTTGGGCTGGGCGTGATAGCGTCCAAAATAAGTTTGAGCGAGTCGCTCGACTTCGACGGGGTTGACATCGCCCACGATCGCGATCGTCAAATTATTGGGCGTGTAGTGCGTGTCAAAAAATTGCTGCACATCGGGTCGCGTCAGATTCCGAATATCCTGGTCATAGCCGATCACGGGGCGGCGATAGGGATGCACCTTAAAAGCGGCATCGAGAAAAACTTCGATCATTTGTCCGATCGGAGAGTTTTCGGTTCGCAGTCTGCGCTCTTCTAAAATGACTGCTTTCTCTTTATAAAACTCTCGAAACACTGGCTCTAAAAATCGTTCTGACTCTAGCGACATCCAGAGTTCTAGCTTGTTGGATGGAAAGCTGTAAAAATATCGAGTCGCCTCGCTAGACGTATTGGCATTTAACCCGACACCGCCTGCCTGTTCGACAATGCGACCAAATTCGTTTTGTCGCGCCAACTTTCCAGCAGATGCCTCGGTCTGATCGAATTCTTTTTGTAAGCGATCGCGCGTGGTCTTTTCGGTGTCTTTCTGAAGCTGTTCTGCCAGTTGATCTAAGCGATCGAGCAATGGCTTTTCAGCTTGATAATTTTCGGTGCCGATTCGAGTAGTGCCCTTGAATGCGAGATGCTCTAAAAAGTGGGCGACTCCTGTTTTTTTATCAGGTTCGTCGGCTCCTCCCACATTGGCATAGGTGAGAAACGACACTACCGGAGCTTCGTGCCGCTCTAGCACGATGAACTTTAAGCCATTATCTAGTTTAAATTCTGTGACTCGATCGATCACCCGGTCTAAGTAGGGCTGAATCGACTGAACGGGCGTTGTCTCCAGCGTTAGAGTTTGAGCTAGTGCTGCTTGAGAAACCACGCTCCAACTCAGGACAACCACCCAAAAAATAGCTAAAAATCGACTCACTGCTTGCATAAACTATTGCCATAACTAACTCAGAGAAGCGCATATTCAGCACTCTTCTCAGGATAGTGAGTTTTGGCAAGCTTTATGAGACGCGAACTCATTTCAACGAAAGTTGCTGTGACGATAGAAAATGTAGGTGTCGAATAAAGCACCTACCACCCCACAAGCACCGCCGATCACCAACGAGCCTTCTAACGCTTTGCCGCTGCCAAATGTTTGCAAAAACGTCAAAATCGCCCCAGATGACCACTGGCTAAACGCATCCAGCCCTGGGATTAGACCGAGCAGCATTAGCCCAGCGATCGTGCTGCCCACCAACAAAAGCGGAGTCAGAAAGCTGACTAGGCTGGTCAAAAATAAGGAACGCAAATAAACAGATGGGAGATTCATATCCATAACAAATCAGTAGACTATGGAACCGCTAATCACTAATCAGCTTATAAAAATATTTCCCTAGCATAGGAGCGATCGGGACAACTCTCCTCAACTTGTGAGAAATCTTAAATGTTTATAAAGAAACTCAACTTCTATCTCAGCAGTGTCTCACCAATTTTTGGGCAGAGATGTAATCTGCTTTACCGCTTGTCTCTTCTTAAAGGAGGAGATCTTTAAGTCCAAACTAATCCTCCGCCCTGTATCTCTGGAGCGATGAAGTACCCACCTCATCTTTATTAGGATTCCTCAAGCACTTTCGAGATCAGGAATTTTTTTATGCAAGTTCTTAGCCACCCAGAGGCAACCAATGATCCAAAAGATCCCAGAAACCGGGAGGTCGTGTTTCCAGCCTACGACATTCAAAACGGCAATCTAGCGACCCCGATCAATTCTTCACCGTTGGTCAAGGCATACATTAATAGTCTGCCCGCTTATCGCTCCGGGCTGTCTCCGCTGCGTCGTGGGTTAGAAGTTGGACTCGCTCACGGTTACTGGATTTTGGGGCCGTTTGCCAAACTTGGACCATTGCGAGACACCGACATTGCAAATCTGTCAGGGTTGCTGTCTACGATCGGACTAATCATAATCTCAACGCTGGCAATTTCGCTCTACGCCAATACCAATCCTCCGGGCCCAACCACAACGATTACAACGCCTAATCCTCCTGACGCGTTTAAGACAGAGCATGGTTGGAATGAGTATGCAGGCGGATTCTTGATCGGGGGTGTCGGTGGTGCAGCCCTGGCTTACTTCCTGCTCACCAACATTTCGCTGTTTAAAAACTTTGCGACGGGACTGTAAGATTTTTTAGAGCAGAGCGGCGGCGCGATCGGCTAACCCCGATCGTTCGCCCTTCAGCAAAGTAATGTGACCCGCTAAAGGCTCGTTCTTAAAGCGCTCTACGACATAAGTGAGTCCGTTGCTGGCTGCGTCTACATAGGGGTTATCAATCTGGTCAGGGTCGCCTGTCAACACGACTTTAGTGCCTTCTCCAGCGCGAGTGAGAATCGTCTTAACTTCGTGAGGCGTAAGGTTTTGGGCTTCGTCTACAATCAAAAATTGCTTAGGAATGGTGCGTCCCCGAATGTAGGTGAGTGGCTCGATTTGCAGCAATCCATGCTCGATCAGTTCTTCGTGACCGCGCCGCCAGTGGTCTGGTTTGCCTGAAGAATCTTGAGTGCCCAAAATCAGATCAAAATTGTCATAAAGCGGCTGCATCCAGGGAGTCAGTTTTTCGTTGACATCACCGGGCAAAAAGCCCAAGTCTTTTCCCATTGGCACAACCGGACGGGAGATTAATAACCGACTATAAAGCCGCTCATCAGCAACTTTTTGTAGCCCTGCGGCGATCGCTAATAGCGTTTTTCCCGTTCCGGCTTTGCCCACTAGCGTCACTAACGAAATTGAATCTCGCAGTAATAAATCAAGCGCAAAACTCTGCTCACGGTTGCGCGGGCTGATGCGAGAAACACCACTGCGCGACAGTTTAGTGATCGGCACCACTTTGCCACTCGCTCCATCGACAATGCCTAAAGCGGTGTGACTAGGGTTTGCCTCATCGATTAGGGTTAGCGCCTGGTTAGGAAAAAATTCCTGGTCTAAAGCGACTCCACCCAATTTAAACAAGCGATCGATGTCTTCTGAAGCGACAACGACTTTATCCATCCCGATATAAAGGTCATCGACATCGACTTTATCGGTTTTATAGTCTTCGGCGGTCAGCCCTAGCGCGTCGGCTTTGATTCGCAAATTAATGTCTTTGCTCACCAACACAACTGGAGAGTCACATTGCCGCTTTAACTCAAGGGCCACGGCAAGAATCGCATTATCTGCTTTGTCGCCTTCTAGCTCTGGTGGCAGTTCTAGCAAGGTTTCTCGGCGGCAAAGAGCGACCTGTAAAGAGCCATCTCCATTGATTGAAATGCCTTCGGTCAACTGCCCTTTGCTTCTCAAATCATCCAACATTCGGGAAACCTGACGGGCATTTCGTCCCGTGATTTCAGGCTGTTTCTTGAAGCGATCGAGTTCTTCAATAATCGTGATGGGCAGCACTACATCGTTGTCCTCAAACCGTAACATTGCAGATGGATCATGCAGTAGGACATTGGTATCGAGAACGAACGTTTTCTTCATGAAGGCTTTGGCGATCGTAGAGAGTTTCAAGAATGACTTATCATCCTACATCGGTCTGAGTGCCCTAGTTTGATTTCCTGTGAGTTTCTCAGGTTTGTGTAGGGAATCTCTCGATCGACACATTCCAAAATCTATCTATTTAGAGTAGTTTTGGTGAAGAATATCATCATTCAAAAGCATGGATAGCAAGAGTCTCCAACCTGTTCCTCCCTTTCATGACAAAAACGAGGAAACTCCTGATATCGGTGGCGGTTTGCCCGTAATTGAATATTGGGCAGAACACACGCTCTCGCCCGAAGGTGCAAAACTTTGGCAGACTCTGCTCCACAAAAGTGCTTGTCTGTCTTGCTCGTGGGGCACTGGGGGACAGAAAGGAGGCTTTACCAATGAGGAGGGCGAAAAGCTTCAGCGCTGCATGAAAAGCGTCGAGGCGATCTCAGCGGAAATCAAGCCAGCAGTCCCGGTTGAGGTGTTTCAACAGCGCAGCATTCAAGAGCTTCAGCAACTCACCTCGCTTGAAGCTGACAGACTGGGACGGTTGAGCTTTCCGATGATTTTGCGATCGGGCACCTCACACTACGAGCGCATCTCATGGGAAGAGGTTTATAACATTGCAGAAACTGCCTTTCGTAAAGCGCCCGATCGAGTTGCGTCTTATAGTTCGGGTCGCTCCTCGAATGAGGCGGCTTTTTTGCTGCAATTGATGATGCGATCGCTCGGCTCTAATAATCTTGCCGACTGTTCTGATTTGTGTCACGCTCCTTCAACGTTTGGACTTAAACAAATGTTTGGAACGAACACTTCAGTGGTCAGTTTAGAGAATTTAAAGCACGCAGATTGTGTAGTTTTAGCGGGTGCAAACTCTGCTTATAACCATCCACGATTGATGAACGAGTTGATTAAACTGCGCGATCGCGGTGGCAAAGTCATCGTAATCAATCCCATGATGGAGATTGGATTGGTGAAGTTTGGTTCTCCAGCGTTTCCAGTCAAGTCTCTGATTCCTGGATCAGATATCTCTTCGCTGTATTTGCAGCCGATTCCGGGCAGTGATGTTGCGCTGTTTGTTGGCATTCAAAAATCTTTAATCGATCGCGGATTTATCAAGACCGAATTTCTCAAGGCGCATACTGAAGGATGGGAAGCTGTAGTCGAAGCGGCACGATCGACCAGTTGGGACACGATCACCGAAACGTGCGGCGTTTCTCAACCCGAAATCGAAGCTGCTGCAACCATTATCGGCAACGCGAAAGGAGTCGTATTCGGTTGGGCAATGGGAATCACTCAACACGAAAATGGAGTCGATAACGTCTTCAGTATTGGCAACACTGCGCTAATCACTGGTAATATCGGCAAAGAAGGCGCAGGCGTAATGCCAGTGAGGGGACACTCTAACGTCCAGGGCTTTGGCTCAATGGGTGTGACAACTCAAAAACTGAAAAAAGGACTGCAAGACGCACTAGAAAACCTGTTAGGACATCCGCTGAGTGAAGTCAAGGGATATGACACTCGCGATTTGATTGAAGCGGCTGATCAAGAAAAAGTAGAGACGCTGATCTGTCTAGGTGGCAACTTATATGGCGCGAATCCTGACTCGACTCAGGCAAAGCGATCGCTGAGTAAAATCGACACGATTATCTATTTAGCAACAAAGCCCAACATCGGACATTTTAACGGACTCGCCAAACACACGACGATCGTGCTTCCGGTGCGAAATCGATTTGAGAATCCTTATAAAACGACGACTGAATCGGGTAATAACTTTGTCCGATTGAGCGACGAGGGCGAGACGCATCTCAAAGACGCAGATCTGATCGCTGAAGTCGAGTTTTTAACCGAGTTAGCCCACCGAGTCCACGGCGACTATCCGCTTGACTGGCGTAAGCTGCGAGATCCGAAGTTTGTTAGACAACTGATTGCTAAAACTGTTCCAGGATACGAGCAGATGGCAACGATCGACGAAACTCAAGAAGAATTCACGATCACAGGACGCATTCTCAACGAGCCAAAATTCTCAACGCCATCGGGAAAGGCTGCAATGTCTACAACGCCTTTGCCAACGCTGAAGTTACCCGATGCACGATCCTTTAACCAGTCAAACGTAAACGGCATTGTGGTCGCGATTATGACGGGTCGCAGCTATTCTCAACACAACACTGTGGTCTATAAAATTGGCGACCAATATCGAGGAATGCCTCACCGCAACTGCATTTTAATGAATCGATCGGATGCAGAATCCGCAGGCTTGAGCGAACATCAGCGCGTCACCGTGCAAGGCAATGTCGGAAAACTTGAACAGGTCGAAGTGATCTATGGAGCCGTGCGCCCCGGTGCCGCCGTGATGTTCTATCCAGAGGTAAATGTGATCTTTAAGGCGAGGGTTGAGACGCGATCGGGCACCCCAGCCTTTAAGCGAGTTCCTGCCCTCGTTCATGCCTAAAACCTTACCGATCGAGACCCGACAACGCCATCAAATTGCACAGTTTATAAACAGCTCTCGCTCCAACATTGCCATCCCATTCGCCATCACCCACTTCAACCACATCAAAGCCAACAATCTGCCGCCCACTCTCAACAACCTCACGAAACAAACAAACCGTTTGCTCTAACTCTAGACCGCCCGGAACTGGCGTGCCCGTATTGGGACAGAGTTTAGGATCAAGTCCGTCAATGTCAAAACTGATATAGACGTGTTGCGGCAATTCTGCCACGATCTGTTTGCAAACCTCTAGCCACGAAATGCCCGCATAGAGTTTTTGCTTGAGCATTGGGTCGTAATAAGTAGACACCCGCCCATTTGAGTTTTGAATCAGCGTAATTTCGTCGTGACAAATATCGCGAATGCCCACCTGAACGAGTTTAGAAAGTTGCGGTACTTTGAGCGCATTAAACATAATTGAGGCGTGAGAAAACTCAAACCCCTCATACGCCTCGCGCAAATCAGCATGAGCATCAATGTGCAAAATTCCGAAGTCTGGATAATGCTCTGCGATCGCCCGAATCGCCCCTAATGGCACACTATGATCGCCGCCAATCACCGCTATTTGTTTACCTTGATTCAGCGCGGTTTGAGCCTGATCAAATAGCCATTGGTTAACGGCTTCACACTCTTGATTAATCGTGTGCAGAACCCGAACTAAATCGGGATCATCTTCAACTCGCCGCCCCTGTTCCATCTGCTCGATAATTCGCCTTGCGTCTTGTCTTAGCGTCTGACTTTTTCGCTGAATACGATCGTCGATTCCAACCATAAAAATGCCTTGCTTCCACCCATCGGGGTAGTCAAAGTCATAGACATCTAACTGGCGCGAGGCATCTAACACTCGTTGCGGCGCGGCGGCGGTGCCAGCCCGATAAGAAACCGTCACCTCCCACGGCACACCAATCACAATAATGTTGGCTGACTCATAGTCAAAGGGCAAGCCTAATAAATTTCCGTTGTTAACTCCGATCTCATTCGGGTCAAATGTTTGCAGAATCTCTTCTCTCGTTGCCATTTGCAAACGTCCTCAGTCTTTCTCTCAGTCTAGCTTTCTCAACTACGATCAACGTCCTGCAACCGCTTAACTAAAATAAGCAAACGTGGATAGTTTGATGCGATCGCCCGGCTGTTCAAATCTCTCCTATTCCCTAATCTCGCGAACCTGCGTAGAATGAAGGTGATATCGTGCGATCGGAAGTGGAGAATCAAAATGGGTAACGCCGTGGGAATGGTGGAAGTGCGGGGGTTGCCTCCAGCACTGGCGGTTGCAGATGTCATGGTAAAAGCTGCCCGTGTCACCTTGGTCGAAATGGAAAAAGTCAGCGGTGCCTATGTGACGATTATTGTGCGAGGAAACGTATCGGATGTCAAAATGGCAGTCGAAGCTGGAATCGAGGCCGCCAAAAAAATGCACTCAAATAAAGAAGGCGATAAGCTTTTTCTGTCGTCTCACTACATTCCTCGACCTAGCGATAATTTGATGGCCGTGTTGCCGATCGAATACACCGAAGACACTGACGAGTTTAGAGTCTAGACCGGAAAACACCCTCGGCGTGAGCAGCTAGAAAAGGCAGAATTGACCTTGAACAATTCTTTGATAGGACTGGATGCCTTAGCTCAGGATCAATTAGATGCCTGGGTTTCTGATGCAAAAACAAAAACGCAACTGGGACGACTGCCCGACTACATTCCACTGCTCACTCAGACAAAGCCCAACACGGTTGCTGTCGAGATTCAAACGACAAAAGGGAAGATATTTTCGGCGGGGGAAGTCACACAGCCTTTTGCACTGATGAGCGTGATTAAGCCGTTTTTGCTGCTGTTTGTGTTAGAGCGATCGGGTGCAGATGAGGTCTTTAAACAAGTGGGGATGAAACCCTCCGATCAACCGTTTCATTCTCTAACGCAACTGAGTAGCGATCGTGGTTATCCCCGCAATCCCATGATCAATAGTGGGGCGATCGCGCTGGCGGCTCTGTTGCCTGGAAAAGACGGTGCGGCGCGCTGTAAAGCCCTCTGTGACTGGCTAAATCGTCTCGCAGACACGCATCTGACACTAGATCGAGCCATGCTGACTTCTGTGCGATCGATGGCAAATGAGTCAAATCGCGCGATCGCCCATATGCTGTCACAAGCCGGACATTTAACGTCTGTTGAGATGGCGCTTGATACTTATAATCACATCTGCTGTCTGTCAGGAACCGTCGAAGATTTGGCGCGATTGGGCTTACTCCTGGCATCGTCATCTGGGATTGCTCGTCAACATCAGCAAATTGTGAATGCTTTAATGCTGACCTGCGGGCTATATGAAGCGTCGGGCGCGTTTGCCGTGCGAATCGGGCTGCCCACTAAGTCAGGCGTGAGCGGAGCGTTGTTATCGATTGTGCCCAAAGAAGGCGCGATCGCAGCTTACAGTCCGGCGATCGACCCCACCGGAAACTCTGTAGCAGGACTCTTTCTCTTAGAAAAGCTGGCAACTCACCTCAAGCTCAGTATCTTCGGCTAATGTTCGGCATCAAGCTAACTTGCCTCTAAACCGATTACATTCACCCAGCAGCCTGTTGAGTTCCGCAACAGCTTTCCAAGGATTTCGACCTTTGAAGGGGGCGGCAATGACCGCCTCATAGGGATTTCTTCCAGTTTGCTTAACGGCGGCGATCGCTGCTTTGTTGGAGAGTCCTCGTCCTGCTACAAGCCAAGCTGCTAAAACGTGCCCGGTGCGTCCAATTCCGCCAGAGCAGTGAACCACCACCTTCTCATAACTTCGGTTGGCGATCGCTAAGAACGGCAAAATTTGGTGGATGAGAATTTCAGGGTCGGCAAAGTGAAAATCCTCGATCGGGGCCCAACAAACTTGGTCGAGTCCAAAGGTCTGTCGATAAACGTCAAGCAAATTGGAATAGCGAGTGAGTTGAGATTCAGGAAGCAAACAGCAGACGCGCTTGATGTCTTGATTCTGCATAAATTCAATCCACTCGTTCACTTGCTCGTTGCTATATCCAGGTCGAGCAGAGCCAAACACGATCGGTTCGTTCTCCGAAGCTGAAGCAAATTTATGCATAGTGATGCAAAGGCAACTGATTTGATCTCAGGGCATAACCAGAGGATGCCAGAAGGGATCGTTGGTGTCTTCTAGCCGCGCCATGTCTCCCTGATAGCGCGCGTTTACGGTCTCGGCTCTTTGCTTTAAGCGAGGCGGCACATGACACAAATCAACTGGCAATCCGTGTCCTAGCAGAAACTCTGCTAACTGGTGAGGATGAATATAAATTCCTTCTTTGTGCAGCCCTAGCACAATCTCAGCAAAAGTGTGCCACCGAGTCACGTCTTCAAGAGCAGGATCTTCAGGATCGTTGGATAAATCGTTTTGCATCGCAAGGAGAGAGCGCAAGGCAGATGGACGAAGAGCAATTGCCCGACTCCAACTCTGTCTAATATGGTATCCCTCCTTACAGTTTGTCTGATTTGAAGTTGTGAAAATTTACCATTAGGTGAGCAAAGACTCTCAGGGCAATCAAGAGTTTGAAGCGCGAGGATAATCGCCCAATTTCCACATAAAAGCAGCGATCAGATTAGTGAGAACGTGAGCCACGATCGGCACCAATAAATTGCCTGTCCAGATCGCGCTATAGGCAAATAGTGCGCCGATGCAGGTTGCCCAAACCACATAAGCCCACTGCTTAAAGTTACTCAGGTGAAGCACCCCAAAACAAACGCTAGAAATCAAAACCCCTTCTAAAGTCAGACCAAACTCAGGCAGCATGACTCCACGAAATAGTAATTCTTCACTGAGTCCTGGCAATAACCCCAACCAAACTAAATCGGGAATGAGCAGCGGTTTGAGCACTAATTCGAGGTAATAATCGGCGCTGATGCGATAAGCTGCCCAAAACCGATAGATAATCGAGCTGGCGATCGTCACACCCAGCCCTAGCCCGACTCCTTGCAAGATGGCTTCTGTGGTCAACTTCACTGGCAAGAGATTAACAGAGCCAAGGTGCATCCATAATTTTGCTACGAGCAGCAAAACCACGGCAGTCACCCCCATCGCGATCAAAACTTGAATGCGGGTTAACGGTTCCATTTCTGGAGTTTCAGGAATTTGTGCCACTAGAAATCTGGGGGTGAGGTGTATGAGTAGCTTTATGTTAATGGACGATCGACTCAACCTCTAAGCAGCGCAAAGGAGCGATCGCCGGATTCAGCGCATTGGGTTCTATTCCAGCCCGATCGCACACTAACATTCCTAAAGCTTCCAGATAAGAATTCACCGCGATGGCGTTGATTCCCAATGATTCTGGAGGCACCTGCATCTGAGTGTGATTCTCTCTAACTGCAATAATTTTGGTGTTTGACTGACTCAAACTCATGACTGCGCTGCCTCCACAAGCATTTGCTGGAATCACGATCGCATCTACTTGATCTGCCCATACATCACTCGCCTGCACCATAGACAGAACGCTGCGAGTCGTGAATTGAGGAGCGCGACTTAACCCAACTAAAACACACGGAAGAAAAGTAAATCCTAATTCTTCGGCTGCCGATCGCGGCGATAGTTCGACATCTAATGGCAAAGGCAACAGCGCAGGCGCATGAGCACAAGGAATTTGAAACGTCCGTACAATCAGATGACTAATCACCGCTTCGGCACCCGCTAATGGATCAACGCCTTGACCGTGACGATAATTTTGCAACGCTTGGCTGCCACAGTCGTCAGGAAACCGAGCAACTACCGCGATCGCCGTGGCTCCTACTTTGTGAATCAGTTTATCTGCCGCTCTTAATAAGCTGTCTGGATGCTCGATCGTGCCCCACGCTGCGCCAGAATTCGCGGTTTTTAGTTCGACGTTTAAGGGCTGATCGGTGATCACATACTCGGTTAAATTTAGTCCGAGTGTGGCTCTTGCAGCATCTGCCGCTTGTAAATGTCGCAGTCGCAAATCGGGTTCGATGCCACGATCGAGAATCAATCCAATTCGATTTTGATGCACGGGACGCAATCCCCAATTGCCAGCCGCAACTTGATCAAGTCCGTAACCTTCAACATACAAAGCGTTAGGCAAGTTCCAATAAAGTTGGGCCCCGTTGAGAACATTGGGATGTGTGATTAAGCGATCGCAAACCTGAGCGATCATCCGCGCCACCGGAAGCGCATCACCTGCATAGCCTCCGATCGTGGCTCCGATCCCAGTCGGCACGATCAGAACTACGGTGTAGGCACGTTTAGTCATGATCAATCGTCACGATCGCTTCGATTTGAGCTTTTTGTTGGTTAGCATTCACACTGGTGACAGCCCAGCGTAATGGTTCTCCATGTTTTCGCAATGCAGCTTCGATCGCGCTTTGCATTTCAACCGGAGACGATTTCAAGTCAACTTCTATGCTGATAAAGTGTGTATTCATGACTGAAAAATGAATTCACGAGTGATTAACTCTAATGTGAATAACCTATTTATTTTGATGCTGTCCAAATTGCAGATGATAGACTGTTTCTTCTTTTTCGGTTTCAATCTTGAGGTCAGACCGAGGAAAGCCGACACAGAGTAAGGCGTATCCCTGCTCCTGCAATTCTTGACTTACGCCCATTCCATCGGTTTGATCGATCGTTCCTTCTAAGATTTGAGCGGCGCAAGTTGTGCAAACTCCAGCCGTACAAGAACTGGGCAGATCTAACCCCAATTTGTTTGCAACTTCAAGAACGGTGCGATCGTCGGGCACTTCGATCGTGTGAGTTTGCCCCCGATGCAGAATTTCAACTTTATAGATTGCCATTTTAGATTTGATTGCGCGTGTGTTCCCACCATCATTTTAGAAGAATCGGGGGCAGGAATTTGGGGACGATCTGACTAAAAAGAGGAATGAGAAGAATCTGGATGTTCTCATCATAGCGATCGAGGCGAGTCGAACGATCGCTCATAAAAATGCGCCTGAGAAACCCCAGACGCAAAACCTTACTTGAAAACTTGAGATTGAGGTTAGCCTAATGCCTCAGCACCGCCCACCACTTCTAGAATTTCTTGAGTAATCGCCGCTTGACGTGCCTTGTTGTAAGTCAGCGACAATCCTTTCATTAATTCCGAAGCGTTTTCGCTTGCGTTGTTCATAGCGGTCATTCGGGCAGCAAGTTCACTTGCCGCAGACTCTTGCAACGCCCGAAGCAGTTGGTTATTTAGATATAGCGGCAGCAACGCATCCAGAATTTGCACCGGATCTTGCTCAAAAATCATATCCTGCGGGAAACTGCTCTGAGTCGGCGCGGTCACTTTCTCCCGCTCGACTTGCAACTGCCCGCCGCGAGTCGTCAGACGGAAGATTTCATCATCTGGCACTTCTAACCCTTGAGGGTCAAGCGGCAACAGTGTTTGAATCACCGGACGAGAGCTGATCAGCGAGACAAATCGAGTATAGACAAGCTCAACCCGATCGACCGTATCCGACAAAAACAGAGACAACAACTGATCCGAAATCTGCGACGCTTCCGCCGCGGTTGGAATCTGTTCTAAGCCGATGTAAGTGCCTTCGATCGGCTGCTCTCGACGCTGAAAGTATTGAGCCGACTTGCGACCGACCACAATAAATTTGTAGTTTAGCCCTTCTGCTTGCAGTTCTTTAGCGCGAACCTCAGCGCGACGAATCACGTTGGAGTTATAAGCACCGCACAAGCCTCGATCGCCAGAAATGACTAGCAATGCAACCGTTTTTACATCCCGCTTTCTGAGTAGGGGCAGATTCGCTTCTTCAAAACGCAACCGGGTTTGCAAGCCATAAAGCACTTGGGCAAGCCGATCAGCAAAAGGACGAGTTGCGATCACCTGTTCTTGAGCGCGACGCACCTTTGCAGCCGCCACTAACCGCATTGCTTCCGTAATCTTTTTCGTATTTTTGACCGACTGAATGCGATCTCGAATGAGTTTGAGGTTTGCCATAATCTTGACCCATGTTAGAGCTTGGATTTTGGATTTTGGATTTAATTGGAAATCTAAAATCCAAAACCCAAACTAGTTTTACGCGGCGGCTAGGAAGGTCTTTTTATATTCAGCGATCGCTTCCTTCAACATTCCTTCGGCTTCGTCACTGAGCGCTTTCGTCGCGCGGATGCTTTCGCCATATTTGGGCTTGCTAGTTGCCAAATAGTCGCGCAATCCTTTCGCGTAATCGGTGATTTTATCAACGGGGATATCATCTAAATAACCGTTGATGCCCGCGTAGATGATCGCAACTTGATCACCCACCGATAGCGGAGAATATTGAGATTGCTTCAGCAATTCGCGCAGACGTTGACCGCGTGCGAGTTGGTTCTGAGTCGCTTTATCCAAGTCAGACGCAAACTGAGCAAACGCTTCTAGTTCAGCGAACTGAGCGAGTTCCAGCTTCACCTTACCCGCGACCTTCTTCATCGCTTTAGTCTGAGCCGCAGAACCCACACGAGAAACCGAAATACCTGCGTTCACGGCGGGTCGTAGACCAGAGTTAAACAAGTCAGACGATAGGAAGATTTGACCGTCGGTAATCGAAATCACGTTCGTCGGAATGTAAGCGGATACGTCACCCGCTTGAGTTTCGACGATCGGCAATGCGGTCATGCTGCCTTCACCCAATTCGGGGCTAAGTTTTGCCGCACGTTCTAGCAAGCGAGAGTGGAGATAGAACACGTCTCCAGGATAAGCTTCACGACCGGGTGGACGGCGCAACAGCAAGGACATTTGACGATAAGCCTGTGCCTGCTTGGACAAGTCATCGTAAATTACCAGCGTGTGCCGACCTTGGTACATAAAGTACTCAGCCAGCGATGCCCCGGTATAAGGAGCGAGGTATTGAAGAGTCGCCGCGTCGTTTGCGTTTGCCGCAACAATGATCGTGTAATCTAACGCGCCACGCTCCCGCAGCACGTTCGCGATGTTAGCAACGGTCGAAGCTTTCTGCCCGATCGCCACATATACGCAGATCACGTCTTCGCCTTTCTGGTTCAGAATCGTGTCTACGGCAACGGAGGTCTTGCCAGTTTGACGATCGCCAATAATTAATTCCCGCTGACCCCGACCGATCGGAATCATGGTGTCGATCGCGGTGATGCCCGTCTGCATCGGCTCATACACCGATTTCCGCTCAATGATGCCGGGTGCAGGGGACTCGATCAGACGAAACTCGTTCGTTTGAACGTCGCCTTTGCCGTCGATCGGACGAGCCAGCGCATCCACGACGCGACCAATCATCGCATCGCCCACCGGAATCCGCGCAATTTTGCCGCTTGCTGTGACGCTGCTGCCTTCTTGAATGGTGCGCCCGTTACTCATCAAGACCGCGCCCACGTTGTCTTCTTCTAGGTTGAGCGCAATGCCAACTGAGCCATCTTCAAAGTCAAGCAACTCACCAGACATTGCCTTTTCTAAACCGTAAATCCGGGCGATACCGTCACCGACTTGAAGCACGGTTCCGACATTGGAAACCTTCACGCCCTGATCGTAGCTCTCGATCTGTTGGCGAATAATATTACTAATTTCGTCTGGTCTGATTGCTGCCATTGGAACCTCTTTTGAAGGATGAAGGGGAAAGCGAAAATAGGATTTAGGTGTCAGGGGTTCAGAGTTTTGACTGATTCCTGAAACCCTGACCATTCTTAGGTTGCACTACTTAAACGGAGAGAAATGCGACGCAGTTGACCACGCAAACTTGCATCAATCACCTGAGAACCAACTTTGATAATCACACCGCCGATGAGGTCGCGATCGAGACGAGTTTCGAGATCGACCTGACGTGCAGAAGTCATCGACTTCACCTGTTCGCGGATGGTGTTTTTCTGGTCGTCGTTGAGTTCGACCGTCGAAATCACTTCGGCTAAAACAGCTTGATTTAGCTTTCTGAGAAGTGCCTGATACTGTTTGCAGATGCCATCCAAAAACAGAATTCGTCGCTTATCGACCAGCAGCATTAAAAAGCTTTTAGTGAACGGGTGAACCTGCTCTCCAAAAACCTGTTCTAAAACAGCTTTTTTTGCGTCGGCTTTCGTCAACGGACTGCTGAGAAATGCTTGCAGATCAGGGGACTCATTCCAACTCGATAGAATCCCGGCAACATCTTCACCGAAACGCTCGGTCAAATTATTTGACTGCCCCAAGGACATCAGCGCTTGGGCGTAGGGTTCCAGAACCTGAGCCGTCAAAATGCTATCTTTCATCAGGAACTACCTCCGAGTAGAGCAATGCTGCGATCGACTAATCTCTGCTGCAAGTCATCATTCAGACGACTCGGAAGCTCACCCTCTGCACGCTGCATTGCCATCAGTGCAATGCGTTGACGTAACTCATTGATCACTCGCGCTTGTTCAGAGCCGAGTTCTTGAGCCGCCGTCTCACGCATCCGAGCAACATCCTGTTCAGCCTTCACCAAAATGGCTTCTCGCGCTGACTTGGCTCCATCTTCTGCCGAGGCACGAATTTTAGCAGCCTCAGCTTGCGCTTGCGCTAATTTCTGCTGCTGTGAGGCAAGAGCGGCAGCAGCACTTTGTTTACGCTGTTCCACTTCTTTAATTTGAGCCTCGATCGCCGCCGTGCGATCGCCCAAAATCTTACCTAAGAACTTGCGACCAAAATAAACGACAACGGCAATCACGATCGAGAGGTTGATCAGGTTGGTTTCTAGGATGTCAAAATTGATACCAAAACCACCTTTTCCCACTGCTTCTGCTGCTTCAGAGCCGAGTAAAGTGGCTCCAGCAGCGAGTCGCAAAAAAATTTCCATGAACGTTATCCACAACTGCGCGGTTGACAATCCTAGAGGCGTTAACAACTAACTGCTAACGACCCCATCAAACTCCAGCTAAAAGCTTATCTAGAATTTCGTGACTTAGCGATTCGACCTGCTGCTCTAGCGTTTGCATCGCAGCCTGCTTTTGCTGATCTAACTCTTTTTGAGTGGCTTCGCGTTGAGATTGAGCCTCTTGTTGAGCCTCAGCAGTTTTTTGAGCGGCGATCTTCTGTGCATCTGCCTGAGCAGCCACGATCGTCGCTTGATATTGTCTGCGAGTCTCGGCTAGCTCAGACTCATACTGTTTCGCCAGATTTTCGGCTTTCGCAAGACGCTCTCGCGCATCCGCTTCGTTGCTGCGGATGTAATCACTGCGATCTTCAATCACTTTCGTGAGTGGCTTATAGAACACCACATTTAAGATCGCAGCTAAAAGAAGAAACTGCACTGCCATCAAGGGCAGGGTCGCATCAAAATCAAACATTATCTTGAGTGAGGGTGAAAAAAGTGCAAGACAATTTTAGAAGTTTTGAGCTTTGAGTTTTGAATTCCGTAACCCAGAACTCAAAACTCAAAATTCTTGACCCTTATGATGCAAAGGGGTTAGCAAACAGCAACACCAGCGCGATCACCAGACCGTAGATGGTCAGAGATTCCATGAACGCGAGGGTTAACAGCAGCGTGCCGCGAATTTTGCCTTCTGCTTCGGGCTGACGTGCAATGCCTTCCACTGCTTGACCCGCAGCGTTACCTTGACCGATACCAGGTCCGATCGCAGCCAAGCCAATAGCAAGAGCAGCAGCGAGAACGGAAGCAGCTTGAACGATGGGATCCATAGTGATTTTCCTTTGGGTTGAAAACGGGACAAACAAATGTTCTTTCTGATCGAGCGAGGATTTACGGTGCGTGTTCCTCTTCGCCGTGACCTTCGATCGCTTCGTGAATGTACGCGGCTGCAAGCGTTGCAAACACCAATGCTTGAATTGCACTAGTAAACAAACCTAACAGCATCACGGGCAATGGCACAAACAAAGGCACGAGTAGAACCAGAACCGCTACCACTAATTCATCCGCCAAGATGTTGCCAAAAAGACGGAAGCTCAGGGAGAGGGGCTTGGTGAAATCTTCTAAGATTGCAATGGGCAGCAAAATTGGAGTGGGTTGAATATACTTCGCAAAGTAGCCCAAACCTTTTTTCCTAAAGCCTGCGTAGAAGTACGCCAGCGACACGAGCAATGCCAATGCCACCGTTGTATTGATGTCGTTTGTTGGGGCAGCGAGTTCACCCTCTGGTAGCTTAATCAGCTTCCAGGGAATCAGCGCTCCTGACCAGTTAGAGACAAAGATGAACAGAAACAGTGTGCCAATAAATGGCACCCAGGGACGATAATCTTTTTCACCAAGCTGGTTTCTTGACAACTCACGCACATACTCCAGCGCGTACTCCATCAAGTTTTGAATGCCTCTTGGCACACGTTGAGCGTTGCGAGTTGCCAAAAGTGAGGCAATCACCAAAAGCCCAATCACGAACCAGGAAACCAAAAAAACTTGCCCATGAACCTTTAAATTGCCAATCTGCCAGTAGAGGTGATGACCGACCTCTAAGCTAGCGAGCGGAAACGAGTTGGGAGCAACGAGGAAATTTAGCATTTCAGTTCAGGCGGCTTTCCCCAGATTCAAGGAGTGCAAATTCTATAACAGGCTCAATCGCCAGGATCGAGCAGGGTTCGCAAGGTATAAACGATCAGCGTCGCTTTGTAGGTCAGAAATCCTAAAAAAATAGGTAAGACGTGTAGACCATTCCACTGGGTTCCGACTATAATCAGCCCAATAAAAACGGCGATGTGCGACTTGCCTAGTTTGTCTTTCTGGCTACCAAGTTGCTCAACATTTCTTGCTAACAACTTCAAGTAAACCACACCTGTGCATGCTCCAAGTAAATAATTCAGAGCGATGTTGAGGGAGTAGAAATACCAAACCGGGAAAAAGATTAGACCCGTCAAGATAAGTGTGATCACTAGCAACTCTTGTTGGAGTCGATAGAAATCTTGCATTGATGCACTGGGTTCTGATGACTCAGAAACAGGCGGTGAGATTTCCTCCATTGCAGGTGCGATCCATGAAGTAGGGCAACTTCGCCATGATGAGTTACTAAACTCACAGGGAGTCTAATGCGATCACGACAGTTCGTTTAGCCAGAAGACATCATACCACGCGAGGGTAATAATACTTAATGTCTACGATCGAGGACTCAGTAAAATAAGCTGTTGTTGTTGCAGCGATCGCACGGTCTCCAATTCCAACGGCGCGTCTGACAAGATCTCTCCGATCGTGCGTTGCGACTCCTGATTTTCATCGCAAGCTTTCATAAATTCAAATTCTGGTTCTGACAGATTCACAATCTGATAGTCGTAGTTGAATAAACAGCGACTTGCCCAGCCATCCATGCAAGGGCTGCGCTCAGGAATGGCGTTGAGCAACGCTTCATCAGACGACCAATCGGCTAAGGGCAACTCGCCTCGCCCCAAAAAGAATTCGTAGTGAGTGACAGAAGAGGGATCTAAGAGTTCGATTAAGCGGTAGCGTTGACGATCGCTCAGTCCTTTCGCCCGATCAATCAGGTCTGAATTTTTGCCTAGCAAGCGATCGAGCGTCCACTGTCGAGGATTCGAGAAGCCCAAAAACTTCAGCCCAGACGCATCAATAAGCTGAAATAACGTCTCGATGTTGTAGTCAATCTCTTGGGGATGGACATACATATCTGCAAAACATTCATCGCGCTGATTTTCCATTGACCAGCGTTCTTTTTCTCGCTGCACTAGTCGATTATTTTCAGGAAGTGTCTCGAAAATCTGACGACCGACTTTTACGCCATCGCGATAATCACCTTTTTGGTTGCCTTGTAGGAGGGCGATCGCTTGCTGCATCAACCCGATTTCCCAGCGCCCCAATTCTGCGTAGACAAAGATGTGCATAATCCCGCCAGGAGCGAGTTTTGTCGCTAAGGATTGAATGCCGCGAATCGGATCAGGCAAGTGATGCAATACGCCCACGCAGTTGATCATCTCAAACTTGCCGGGAAGCTGGTTGGCATCGTAGAGGCTGAGGTGATGAAACTCTGCTCGATCGTTGACCGATCGTTGACATCGCTCTCTCGCAACCGTCAACGCCCCAGCACTCAAATCAATGCCAGTCACCTGAGCTTGGGGATTGAGATGCACTAAATATTCGGTTCCGCACCCAGTGCCGCAGCCTGCATCTAAAATGCGGATGTTTTGTCGCTTGGGTTTTTGTCCTGTGCAAAAATTGTAGGCGGCTGACCAGTTCCAGCGCCAGTTATAGCCGGGAGGCGGCTCGTCAAGCAAAGGCTCTGGTGGAAACGGGTAGGTGTTATAGAGCGCTGCAACCGCCGCACTAATCGCTTGAGGATCGGGCATGACAAATCAAAATGACAGTAACTTAGTGATCTAGTGTCTCATTGGGGAAGCCTTGATATCAGGCAAATTGTTGCCAAATGCTTTGAGAAGCGTTAAGTTGTATGAAGAAATATATCTTTAGAGTGAGGCAATCATCATGGAAAAGCAAGAAGGCAAAATCGGCTTTACCAAGTTTGCTGAGTCTTGGAACGGTCGTCTAGCAATGCTAGGCATCGCGATCGGGTTCGCTACTGAGCTAATGACAGGCAAGGGCATCTTAGAGCAACTCGGTTTGATGTAGTTCTCACGACTGATTTTATCTGACCATTTGCCTGGAAGTAACTTGATTACTCTCCAGGTTTTTTATTGAGACTTAAAACTCGACGTTTAAAGGAGTTCTAGGAAATGGAATCACGTCGCGAATGTTGCCCATTCCTGTCATGAACTGTACTAAGCGCTCGAATCCCAACCCAAATCCTGCGTGGGGAACGGTGCCATATCTCCGCAAATCTAGATACCACCAGTAGTCTTTTAATTCCAATCCTTGTGCTTGAATGCGTCGTTCTAGAACATCAAGCCGTTCTTCTCGCTGAGAACCGCCGATAATTTCACCGATTTTCGGAGCGAGAATATCCATAGCGCGAACGGTTTTTTCGTCTTCGTTCAAACGCATATAAAAGGCTTTGATTTGTGTCGGGTAATCTGTCACAATCACGGGCTTTTTAAAGAGTTCCTCGGCTAAAAACCGCTCGTGTTCAGATTGCAGATCTAAGCCCCACTCGACGGGATACTCGAAGGGTCGATCGCTCTTCAGCAAAAGCTCAACTGCCTTGGTATAAGTGACTCGCTCAAACTCGTTTTGAATAATATTTTCAGCCGTTGTGAGGACTGAGTTATCGATGCGATCGTTAAAAAACTGCATATCTTCAGGGCACTTTTCTAGCACATAAGAAAAGATGTATTTGAGGAATGCTTCCGCTAAATCCATGTCTCCTTCTAAGTCACAGAACGCCATTTCTGGTTCGACCATCCAAAACTCTGCCAAGTGACGAGACGTGTTAGAGTTTTCGGCGCGAAACGTTGGACCAAACGTGTAGACATTGCTGAATGCGGTTGCCATAATTTCGGCTTCTAGCTGTCCGCTGACTGTCAAATAAGTAGGTTTGCCGAAAAAATCTTGGGTGTAATCAACCGATTGATTTTCAGTTAACGGAACTTTCTTGAGATCCAAACTAGTGACGGCAAACATTTCGCCTGCCCCTTCACAATCGCTTGCTGTGAGAATTGGAGTGTGAACCCAGATGAAACCTTGTTCTTGAAAGAATTGGTGGATTGCCATCGAGCAAGCATTGCGAACTCTAAAGACGGCTCCTAGCGTATTGGTGCGCGATCGCAGATGTCCAATCTCTCGCAAAAACTCAAACGAATGGCGTTTCTTCTGAAGCGGATAGGTCTCTGGATCAGCCTCGCCATAAACGATTACCGAGTTCGCCTTGACCTCAATACGTTGCCCTTTGCCTAGCGACGATACTAAAACCCCTGATACTTCAACCGATGCCCCGGTGCTGAGTCGTTTGACGATCGACTCATAGTCCGGTAAGTCAGCGTTCATCACCACTTGCAAACCTGCCATCGACGAACCATCGTTGACTTCAATAAACGAGAAGCCTTTCTGTTCTCGCTTGGTGCGAACCCAGCCTTTAATCGTGACTAATTCGTTGGGTTGTCCGTGGCGCAGCAGTTCTGAAATGCGTCGTGTCATGAGATTAGGGGGCTAAGGTTTGAGGAGCAGGGCTTGTGTTGTTGGGAGCCGGATTCTTTAAAGTGTAGAAGGCAAGCGACCAGCCAACGGCGATCCCCAGTCCACCAAATCGCACGGCTTGCCAGAAAACTTCTTTAAAGCCAGCCCACGAAAATAAGCGGCTTTCTAGATTAAATTCCAGCTCTTCTAGCTGCTTTTCGAGCTTCTGCAATTCTAATTTAAGGCTAGAAGATTTGCTTTGGCGGAGCTGCGATCGGATCATTTGCGATCGCTCCTCTAAATTCTTTTGAAGCTGCTGATCATGCTCGATTTGGGCATGGCGCTCTTTGAGTTCCTGAAGCGATCGCTCCACGCGCTCAAGAACTTGCTCAAAGGTGAGCGCTGAATCGTCGGATTCGTGACTGGTGGATAAACGATCGGGGTCTTGGGATGGTGGCATTCAAGCGTAGTAAAGTAAGAGTAATGAGTAAATTCATTTTACCCATTCCGTTAAAGCAGCGTTCTATGCCCGACTTGACAATGATGCAATCTTCTCAGACAGAAGCCTCTAACCCAGTCGCAACCAACAAGCTTTCTGAGTTCAGCGCCCTTGAGTTAGCACAGGCACTGACCGAAAAGTTGAGTATCAGCGATCGTGATTGGCACCGACTAAAGTCAAATCGGCTGGCGCGATCGCGTGAACAAGCCGCCGTTGCTCTAATTTTCCTTTTAAAAGATCAGCCCGAAGAGGCGCTTTTGCGATTACAGCAGGCAGCCGGGTGGTTGGATAAATCAATTTCAGCCCCACCTTGCGAACATCACGGTTCTAAAAAGTAGGGCTAGATTCAGGACAGTGGCTACTTATTAGCTTTGGCTCTGTAGTTTTCTTGAAAATTAGTTCTGCAATATAAGCCCTCTAACTGGGCAGAGATTTGCAGGACAGTTTCTGTAGGAGATGCGGTGACAGCTTGCGCGATCGGCTGACAAAGCATCGTAAAAAGGCAAGAACATCCCGCTAATAAAAGTAGCTCTAATTTCTTGGTTTGCATGGTTCTGTTTAGAGTGATCCTTGGGCAGTGAGGGGTGTTCGTGTTGCTTTGCCAAGATAACAAAATTTTGAGCAACTCTGAAAAACCGATAGAATTAACCCAAAATTTCCTCTAGTGCTGGTTTAATCGTCAGATATTGATATTCAAATCCATTGGCTAGCGTGTGTTTGGGCAAAACTTCTTGACCTTCAAGCACGACTTTAGCGCCATCACCCAACATCGCTTCTAGCGCAAAACTGGGCACCGGGAGCCACGAAGGACGATTCATCACTTGCCCCAGCGTCGTCGTCATCTCCGCCATGCGAACGGGCTGCGGAGCCGTGGCATTAAAAACCCCTTCCATCTCAGGTCGCGTCAATGCTCGTAAAATCAAGCTGACTAAATCGTCTCGATGAATCCAGGAAAACCACTGATTGCCGCTGCCGATCGGCCCACCTGCAAACAGCTTAAAAGGCGTAAGCATTTTGCCCAAGGCACCGCCCATTCCTAAAACAATTCCAAGCCGCAAAATCACCAGACGAACGCCGCTTTCCTTGACCTTGCTTGCTTCGGCTTCCCAGGTTTGGCAAACTTCTGCCAGAAAATCATTGCCAGCAGCACTGGTTTCGTCAAAGGTGACAGTTTCGCTAGTGCCATAAAAGCCGATCGCGGAGGCATTGACCAAAACCGAAGGCTTAGGATTGGCGTTGGCAATGGCTTCAACGAGTTTTTGAGTCGTGATTTTGCGACTGTCCATTAAAGATTGTTTGCGTTCTGGTGTCCACCGATTTTCGGCGATCGCTTCTCCTGCCAGATTCACCACGCCATCACAGCCTGAAATCTTCTCTTGCCAAGCTCCCGACTGAGTTGGATTGTAGGCAACAATTTCTAGATTGGGATCAGTAGAGTTTGGGAAGGCTTGCTCTGCTTTGGTCGCATTGCGAGTCAAGACGATGACTTGATGCCCCTCAGCGTTTAACCGCTCTACTAAACGACTGCCCACAAATCCGGTTGCCCCTGTGACTGCGACTTTCATAGATACTCTCTCCCTAATCGAGACAATTCGCCTCTGTGGGGCGGGTTACAAAACTCAAAGCTCAGTATACAAGGCAAGGATGGAGCTTGAGAAACCCAGCCAGTAAAAAAAATATTGAGCAATCAATAACAAAAAGGTACAAACTATTAAGTCTGTACCTTTTATTCACTCCAACTTGAAGGCGGGATCTGGGGTTCTTGAACACAAATTACTTGAGGTAGTTTGCTTCTGCTTCGAGCATTTTTAAAAGGTTTTCGTCGCCTCTGTCTCTCGCGGCTTCCATGCGGCGCTGCAAGTTTTTTTGCAGATTTTCGCGGTGAGCAGTGGCAGCTTGTGTGAAGGTTTGCTGACGATTTCTGTTCATATCGGACATTTCCAAAAAAATATTTGTGCTATGTGATTGTCTTCTAATCATAACATCTAAGATTCAAACGGTAGTTTATACTACCAAAATTAATGATTAGAAATATAAGAAATCATTATGATTCTGACGCTACTCAGCGATTTTGGGTTGAGCGATGTCTATGTAGCGGTGATGAAAGGCACGATCGCTCAGATCAATCCCACCCTCACCATGATTGATCTGACGCATCAAGTTCCACCTCAAGACATTGCTGCGGCTCGGTTTCACTTGATGAACGCCTATCCCTACTTTCCGGCCGGGACGGTGCACATAGCAGTTGTTGATCCCAGCGTGGGAAGTCTGCGACGCGCGATCGCCATTCAACTTGAGTCTGGATTTTTAGTGGCTCCCGATAATGGGCTAGTGAGTGGCGTTTTGAGCCAGAATTCAGCGATCGCTGCCGTTGAGTTAACCAATCCTTTCTATTGGCGCACGTCATCTCCAAGCACGACCTTTCACGGACGTGACATTTTTGCCCCGATCGGAGCGCACCTAGCAAGCGGAGTACCGATCAGAGAACTGGGGACTGAAATTGGTTTGAGAACGATTATTCATCTGCCGATCGCTAACCCGACTTGTATAGGAAACACGATTTGGGGAGTAATTCAAGCGATCGACCATTTCGGCAACTTGATTACAAATATTTCAGGTGACGAAGTGGCTGGAAAGTCTTGGAGCGTCAGCCTAGAGAACTCGACTTATCCAAGCAAATCCACCTACTCAGACAGCGAACCTGGAGAAATTCTTGCTTTAGTTGGCAGTCATGGCTGGGTTGAAATTGCGGCTAGTCGTGATAATGCTCAAAGACAACTTAATCTGAAGTGGGGCAGTGCAATATCAGTCGTCATGGATGGAACTTAACGGCTTCTGATCGAACTTACCAACGGCTCAAAAACGGGTAGCAAATCGGCGCGACTGACGACCAACGTTGGGAACGATCGCTGACTATAATTCTCTCCAACTTGTAAAGGAAAGATGGGATTGGGTTCGAGTGGGTGCCAGACTGCGCCAGCCGCTTGCACGATCGCCCAGACTGCGGTGATATCCCAAATTTTTGGTGTAGCTTCAATTCCTCCTAAAGTTGCTCCAGCGGCGACCGTCAAAAAATTGTAAGTTGACACACCCAACATCCGAATTTTGGCAGGAAAGGGATTTTTGAGCACCGAGATACTTCGAGCGCACAGATTAAAAAAGTGGTTGCTCGTCAAAGCATCTTGACTAGCGTGAATCGGCTTCTGGTTGAGAAACGCTCCCGTTGGCATCGTCAGCCCCGATGAACCTTGCCAAAACCCGTGAAAAGATTGTCTCAACGGTGGGAAATGCACATATCCGAAGACTGGAATTCCTTTATAAAGTAAGCCCAGTGAGATGCCCCAGAGTGGCAGACCTCTCGCAAAATTCGTCGTGCCATCTAACGGATCAATCACCCAGCACCAGTCTTGATCGGGGAAAATATGTTCGGTTTCTTCACTCAAAACGCCGTGGGTTGGAAATGTGTGAGCGATCGCATTCCGCAATTCTTGATCTGCCCACTGATCGGATTGGGTCACCAAACTACCATCGGATTTTTCAGATGCTTGCGCCTGACCAAAATCTTGTAGCAGTTGGGTGCCGACTCGCTGAGTTTCGGCTTGAGAAAAATCGAGAATTTGAGTCCAAAAATCAGTCATTTGGGAATCTAATATTAATCGAGTTCGGTTTCGAGAACGGCAGCGATCGCAGTTTGAGACTTCGTTCTAAATTCTTGAACGTTGACTCGCGCCAGCAATATGACTGCCAAAATCATGCCTAGCGCCTCACAAGCAAACACCAAGCTAAAAGCAAAGAAGGGCTGCTGAAAGAGTTGACGACCGATGTCAAGAATCACGCCTCCCGCCAAAGTTGCGCTGGCTTGAGACAAAGCTTGAGCCAGTCCCCATGCTCCGACAAAGGTTCCTGCGGTTTCTGCGGCAGTTAGATCCAGCATTAAACTGACTGCACTATTGGTCAGCACACCCGAAGACAAGCCAAACAGAATCACGGCACTTTTGAGCAAAACTTGAGTTTGCGTAGAGCCAGAAATAATGATCAGCAGAAAACAAGCGCTCGTCAGCAAGCAACCCATTTTTGCAGTCCGCTGTTTACCGAGACGAGGCACAACCAGAAAGCCGCCGATGCCCATTCCCGCCAAAACGCCGTATCCCCAGTATTTGTTGAGTCCGGCACTTTCGGCGATCGTCATGCCAAACACTTCGCGGGCATAAGGTTCTAAAACGGGCTGCTGAAGAAATAAACTAATCGTCATCACCAGCAAAAACGCGAAAAAGATTCCTGTTTGTCGGCTGGCAGTCAGAACCTTTAAAGCTCTGCCTAACGTAATTTGATCTTCTCGCTCGGCTAACTGCGATCGTGACGCATAGCGTGAATATTTCTTCTCAATGCCAAATGTCGCCAGAAATGTGAGACCAATGACCGCGATCGGAAAAATTGTAAACAGCCGATTCACCACTGGCTGCAACGTTTCGGGCGTTAAGCCAGTCAGCATTTTTTGCCCGACGATCGCGCCGATGATAATCCCAATCATCAGCATTGACCAGACAATTCCGACAACCTTCGATCGCTGATCTTCGTCAGTGATATCGACCAGCAGCGCCATAAATGGGGTCGAACTGGCGCTAATACACAAGCCATACAGCCCAAACATCAACGCGAGTAGGGCAGCCCAAACCGTGCTTTGCGTAGTCCAGCCCGTAGCAGCGCTGGCACCCAGTTTCCAAACGACCTGCACCGCCAAAAACAGGCAGACTGCTTGTAGAGTCATACCGCTCCAGATATAGCCCGTGCGATGATAGCCCCTAATTGGTTTCGAGTCAGACATCTGCCCAAACCAGATCCGAGCCGGAGCCACAAATTGATACATGGCGATCGTGCCTGCTGCGATCGTCCCTGGCACTTTCAGTTCGGAGATCATCACCTGATTGAGAACGCCTAGCGTCAACAGTGACAATATCCCCAACCCCATTTGAAACAAACCTAGCCGAAACATAGTGAATAAGCCCAGCTTAGGCAGAGACTTTACCGGCTCAGACGACACCAACTGTGGATCAGGAAAATCATTAGTCGCCATAGTTTCTCAAAACGCGGAGGTCACGACAAATCAGTTTCTCATTTTTAGGATAAGGGCGATCGGGCGACTTGAGTCCCATGGATTTGTAACGATCGACGGACGCGCCCCTGCTTGCAAATCGCTAGACTAAGAAATGTTAAGTCCTTAAATCAGATCAAATTTTTATGGTGCAGTCCATTTCCTTTGGCGCAAATCTTCCTGCGATTCCACCGCTTGGCATCGGCACTTGGCAATGGGGCGACTCGCTGTTTTGGAGCTATGGCAAAGAATATGGTGAAGCGCAGGTCAAAGAAGCGTTTGATGCCACGATTGCCTCTGGAGTTGATTTTTTTGATACAGCAGAAATCTATGGCTTGGGCGAGTCAGAAAAGCTGTTAGGGCGGTTTATGAAGCAAACCGATCGCCCGGTACAAATTGCCACAAAATATATGCCGTTGCCCTGGCGATTTTCGGCAGAGTCAGTTCATGAAGCGGTATCAGAAAGTTTGAAGCGGCTCCAAATCGATCGCATTGCGCTTTACCAAGTTCATATGCCGTTCGACTTTTTTATGAGCAAAAAAACACTAATGGAGGCATTAGCAGAAGAAGTGAAGCGAGGGCGAATTGCAACGATCGGAGTCAGCAATTATTCGGCTCAACAAATGCGGGAAGCTCACGACTATTTAGCCGCAAAAGGGGTTCCTCTAGCGGTCAATCAAGTTCGTCATTCACTAATCACTCGCCAGATCGAGACGAATGGGATTTTCAATACTGCCCGTGACTTAGGGGTGACAATTTTGGCATACAGTCCTTTAGCTCAAGGGTTATTGACCGGGAAATATACGCCTGAAAATGCGGACTCCGTGACGGGTGCTCGAAAGCTAGATAGTCGATTCAGCCGTCAGGGATTAGAAAAGCTTGCCCCTGTCATTAGCTTGATGCGTGAGATCGGACAAAAGCACGATAAAATGCCCGCTCAAGTCGCGCTGAATTGGCTCATCACTCAAGGCAATGTGATTCCGATCCCTGGTGCCAAAAACGCTGATCAAGCTCGACAAAATGCAGGCGCTCTAGGTTGGTCACTTGATGCAGACGAATTCACAAAGCTCGATTTATTGACTCGCGATCGCCGCTAAAAAAATAGCCTCATGAGTGACAGGAGTGAAACTTTTAGTTAAAGCGGTTCGCTTGACCTTTAAAGTTCAAAACTTGTCACTCAATGGCGCTCTTTACGATTTTCCCACACAAAAATTCCGGAGTTAAGAACTCTCGACGCGAATAATAGGTCAAGAAGGAGCAGTCCTGTGGATTGACTGACACAAGCGTTTATGAGTGCAGTTTTAGTTGTTGACGATAGCACGACGGTTCGGTTAATTCTCGCAGAGTATCTTGAAAGCAGTGGATATGCGGTGATTGAGGCGATCGACGGCATCGAAGCGATCAAGCAAATTCAGACCCATCACCCAGATCTCGTAATTACTGATATTGTCATGCCACGAATGAACGGCTACGAACTGTGTCGCTGGATCAAGAGCGATCCCCGAACGAAGAACATTCCTGTCATGATGTGTACTATAAAAGACGAAGAGTTCGATCGCTATTGGGGCCTAAAGCAAGGAGCCGATGCCTACATCGCCAAACCATATAAACCCTTAGAAATGGTGAACGCCGTAAGACATTTGTTAGAGCAAGCGTAAACGATCGTTCACAACCGCAATTTTCAATCAAAAAAGCGAGTTAAGGAACCTCCTCAACCCGCTAACTTTAGCTATTTTCTACTGCCGTTCGCACTAATTAACGTCAGTTCGACGAGTTTTTTCGCTGCGTTGTCAGCGGCTTCTGCCCCCTAGATCCCCCATTCTGGGGGACTTTGAACCGGAAATTTTGGCTTGAAGTCCCCAAACTTGAGGGATTTAGGGGCACGACAAACTGTAACGAAGCCGTCGAATTCACGTTAATTAGAATTAGCAGAAGTCTTTACCCGTTTGACAGGCTTGGGCTTATCAGAACCGCTGCCACCGCCACCGCGTGAACGAGGCGCATCATCCGCAACGGGATCACTACCAGAAGCCATCCAAGAAGGACGAGTCTTGTCGTAAACCATTTGCAGAGCGGCTGCCGCGATCGTGTGGGGTTCAAACTCTTCAGCCAGTTGCGCCACGATCGGCAAGAACGAAGCCATCCGCTCACCCGTCAGAGCTTCGCGCACCTGACCTTGTAGCTTGTCTAAGTAACGAGCTTCGATTTCGGCACGAGTCGGCACATTGCGAATCTCTAAACGCTGACGCACGTGGTTCTCAATGTCGCGCAGTTTACGACGATCAAGGGCGTGAACCAACGAAATTGCGGTGCCTTCTTTGCCAGCGCGTCCGGTTCGACCGATGCGGTGGACATAGCTTTCAACGCTGTCGGGCAAATCGTAGTTGATCACATGGGTGAGATCATCAACGTGAATGCCTCGTGCTGCGATATCTGTTGCAACTACCCAACGCACCTGACGCTGACGGAACCTGATTAACAGACGTTCGCGCTGAGTCTGGGTGAGATCGCCATGATACTCATCCACACTATGTCCGGCAGCTTGTAGTTGACTGGTCAGTTCGGCAGCAGCGCGACGAGTCCGCACAAAGATTAGAGCCGTATCGGGATCTTCCAACTCTAGAATGGGTTGCAGCGCCCGCGCTTTCGTCCAACCACGGGGGATGGTGTAAGCGACTTGATTAATGCGATTTGGGGCGGCTTTGGGTTGCTCGATCGTCACCGTCACGGGCGATCTCAAGAACTTCGTCACCAGCTTCCGAACTGAAGGCTCCATCGTGGCAGAGAAGAAGGCAGTTTGACGCTCAACAGGCGCCTGGTTCAGGATCTTTTCGACATCCTGAATGAAGCCCATGTTCAGCATTTCATCTGCTTCGTCTAGCACCATCCAACTCAACTGATTGAGCTTTAAGTCACCCCGGCTGAGGAGGTCAATCACCCGCCCCGGTGTGCCGACGACGATTTGAGAACCTTTGCGTAGTCGAGAAATTTGCTGGTCGATCGACTGTCCACCGTAAATTGCTAAGACTTGGACGCGCTTGTCGTCCACAAACGTGCGGGTTGCCTGACATACCTGCATTGCCAACTCACGAGTCGGTGTCAGGATCAGCGCTTGCACTGCGGGATTTTTGGGATCAATCCGCTCCAAGATAGGCAGAGCGAATGCGGCAGTCTTGCCTGTTCCGGTTTGGGCTTGACCCACCACATCGCGGCCCGCGAGTAGGTGAGGAATGGCTTGGGCTTGAATCGCGGTCGGGGCAGTAAAGCCCAACTCTTCTAAGTTACGAACGCGAGTTTCAGAAAGTCCAAGGCTTTGGAAAGAAAGGGTCATTGAATGCTCCTAATAGGTCAAAGGTCATACGCCATTATTTCGATGAGGGGGATCAAGATGTCCTGAGAAAACTCAGGCACGGTCAATCCTACTGGTTACACCATCGGAAAAGGCGCGGTATAAAACATGCGAGACATGCGGGAGAGACGGTCATCAAAAACGACGCATCTCAGATCGCTTTTAGTAAAACAGGGACATCGAAACCCTCATCGAGTCGCCACTAAGGGGTTCTGCATCAGGTCTGCTGCGGTCGCAACATGCCCATACAGGTCATAGATATCGGCATCGACGATCGCTACTGGCACCAGTGCCCCTAGCGATGCCTCACCCTGGACATACACCAGTCCATCCACCTCTGGCGAAAAGCGGGCAGACCGACCGACTAACTCACCCGTTTCCGGGTTTTCTTGCTCAATCAAAACATCGACAACCTTGCCAATCTGCGATCGATTCCGTCTAAGAGAAATCGGTTGCTGAATCTGCATTAAGGCATCGCGACGGGCATCCATTACCGATTGCGGTAACTGGTTGGGCAACTCGTAGGCGGGGGTTTCCTCTTCGGGGGAGAAGGTGAAGACCCCTACATGATCGAACTCGTGACGTTGAACAAATTGCAGCAAATGTTCAAACTGTTCATCGGTTTCACCGGGGAATCCCACGATGAAAGTGGTTCTCAGCACGGCATCGGGTAACGCTGATTTGATGCGCTCAATGATGCCGTCATTTACCCGACCCTGCCAGGGACGATTCATTGATCGAAGAATCTCTGGGTGGGAGTGCTGAAGGGGCAAGTCTAAATAGGGCAGAACGTTAGGCGTTTCTTGCATCGCCGCCATCACGCTAGGCGTTAAGCCCGTAGGATAGGCATAATGCATCCGAACCCAGGGAATATCTACTTCGCCCAGTGCCCGAATCAATTCTGCCAGTCTGGGTTCCCCATAAATATCTAAGCCATAGTTTGTCGTGATTTGAGAGATTAAAATAATCTCCCGAACGCCTTCTGAGACAAGCTGGTTTGCTTCGGCGACAATGGACTCGATCGTGCGCGATCGTTGGTTTCCGCGCAGGTGGGGAATGATGCAAAAGGCGCAACGATAGTCACAACCTTCTGCAATTCTGAGATAAGCAACTCCTTCAGTTGTGGTGCGATAACGAGGAGTCGTTTCATCTGCAATATAGGTGGGTTCTTGCGAGACTTCGGTGACTCGCTCTCCCAATTCAGTCCGCTCGATCACGTCTACGATCTTGTGATAGTCGCCCGTCCCAACCAGCGCGACAGCTTCGGGGAGTTCGTCTAACAGTTGCTCTTGAAAGTGCTGCGCCATGCAGCCCGTGATCACAATCTTTTTGTTGGCTTCTGCCAGTTCTACTAACGTCCGAACTGACTCTTCTCGCGCCGCTTGAATAAAACTGCACGTGTTGACGATTACATAATCTGCGAGTTCATCGTTTGCGTCAACCTCATAACCTGCTTGCACTAGCAGACCGAGCATATGCTCGGTGTCAATTCTGTTTTTTTCGCAGCCTAAATGAGAGATGGCAATAGTTGGCTTGTTGCCCATGAAAAACCTGATGGAGTGAATAACGAAGGGTTAGTATCGGTTTAAACCGTAGCGATCGTCGGTGCGACGGCTCTTCCCCTCGCTTCCCATCCAAGGAGCCAAATGCTTAATGGATACAGATACTCGCAATCGCTTTGTTACGTTGATCTCTATGATAGCGCAAAATTGGAAATATTACGTTCTGTTAAATAGATTCTTTTTCAATCAGAAAAGGGGAAAGGCAAAAATCTACGTCTATACACTGTTTTGCGCTTTTTCAAGCTTAAACCCTAAACCGCTGCAATCCACCTTTTCTCCTTCGTCTTTTACACTTCTTAATCTATCTGACTGAGAACGCTTCGCTAAATTTCTTAGTCACAGGTTCAATCAGGAAGCTGAGAATTGACTTCTTACGGGTCACGATCTCAGCGGCACCTGTCATACCAGGAGTTAGTGCAACGTCTTGACCCCGGACGCTAATGGCACTTTTGTCGAGCCGAATCTTAGCCAAGAAGACCGGACCCATATCGCGACCGTTTTCATCTTTCTCAACGACGGCATCTGGGCTGATCTGAAGCACTTCACCCTCGATAACGCCAAACTCTTGATAAGGAAAGGTCGCTAATTTAATTTTCGCATTCATGCCGGGCCGAACAAAGCCAATATCTCGGTTGAGAACTTTAGCTTCTAGAACGAGGTCTTGATTGTTAGGCGAAATCGAAAGCAATTCTTCGCCCTGCTGCACTGGGCCTTGAGTCACTTTAATGTTGTAGACTGTTCCATCAAAGGGAGCGGTGACGGTTTCTTTGTCAGACTGCTGCTTTTTGGCGATCGCAATCTCGCCGAGCTTTTTCGTCAACTCTTCACGGCGTTGGTTGAGTTGAGTCAGAATTTCGCCTTGACGCTGAGGAGCCAAGCCCTGAGACGTGCTTTTTGCTGACTCAAAAGCTTGCTGCGCTTGATGAATTCGATCCTGTTGAGCTTCGGCTTCTTTCGCTAGAGACGTAATTTTATCTTCTGCATCGTTGATCTGGTTTTTGGCATTGGTGACCTGATCGATGGCGTTGAGATAATCTAACCGGGGAACAGCATTGCTGGCAATCAGCGTGCGGAGGCTTCTCTCTCGCTCTTGAGCCGTGACGAGATTGGCTTTAGCATTTTGCAGCGTTGTCTGAGCATTCGCCAGGTTTTCTTGATATCGCTCTAGGCGAGTTTGCGCTTCGTTAATCGTCGCGATTTGACGATTGGCTTCGGCGATTGCTCCAGCTTGCTTTTCAGTAAATTCTCGTTGACGTGCGTTCAACAACTGATCTTGGATGGGATTTCCCCCTGAAACCGTTTGCCCTCGGCTCTCTGCTTCTAGACGATTGACATCTTCTTGAATCTTTTGGGCATCTGTTTCTAGACTCGCGACATTCGTTTCGCTAACTCCTGGATCGATTTCGACTAAGATATCTCCCTTTTTGACAACGCTTCCAGCTTTGACTCTAGTTTGAGAGACGCTGCCGACCCCAAGTGCTCGAATTGGTCGAACTTCGGTCGAGGGAACGGTTTTGCCTTGAGTGATCGCCACTTCATCAATTTGGCTAAAGTGCGCCCAGCCGATCGTGCCAAACACGATCGCGCTGACCGTTCCTGCCAGAATGCGAGTGTAGAGAGGTGGCAACTCTTGAACGGCTTTGCCAAGCTCAAACGAGAGCGAATCTTCAGGGTTAGCAAGCTGTTGTTTGACTTGCTGAGATTGAGCGGGAGTGGAAGAAAGAGAAACGCGCATAAGTCTTTTGTTTTACCGGGGCAGAAATAAACAGCCAGGTACACTAGCCTCAAAGATAGCCGATCGACCGGAAAGTCTATCAAAGGTTACAGAATGTAACGACACCTGAATAACTCTTAAGCGAGGCGACGATCGTAGACCAGCCTACTAATATGAATCCAGAATGCCCATTTATGTCAATGGTGACACACCTGTGTTTCAACTCCTTTATCCACTAGTTCATGCCATTCAACCGTTTTTGGTGCCAATTTGCTTTGTGTCTGCCTGGTTATTTGTGATTCTCACAGTCTGGAGTTTGTTTTCAACTGTGTTTGAGGGCGTGGGCAGAGCTAGACAGATGCACCAGATCCCTTGTGCAAACTGTCAATATTTTACGGGTGATTACGGGCTTAAGTGTACGGTTCACCCCTCGATCGCGCTGTCTGAAGATGCCATTCACTGTCCTGACTATGATCCGGCTCCCAATCTCTACTAAGATTTTAGAGAAGAATTTGGAACGGTGGAGACGATCGTCATGTTGGTGCAAAAACTCAGTCACTGTCCAGAGTTTGTAGCTGGCGACGGAACGCTGCTGCGTGAGTTATTTCACCCAGACAAGCAGCCGTTAGATTTGAGATATAGTCTGGCACATGCGATCGTCCCAGTCGGACAAACCTCGATTCCCCATGCGCTGACTACATCTGAAGTCTATTACATTCTCACGGGCGAGGGAGAGATGCACATTAACGACGAAACCCAGACCGTAGAGCCTGGGGATGCCATTTATATTCCGCCCAGTGCAACACAGTTTATCTACAACAGTGGCAACGAGCCGCTAGTTTTCATCTGTATTGTTGACCCAGCTTGGCAGAAGGAAGATGAAACGGTCTACCAATGAGCGATCGCAGGGTGATGAAATTAATCTTCACCCCTGACGATTGCTAATCTTGGTTTAACTCTGGGTAATGGCGCTTAGGAAGCTGTTCGGCCTCTGGACAATCATCCGAAACTAGGGGATCGACATTTCCTTTCGGTACAGAAGCAAGCTTCTGAGTGACAGCCCCAATGCTTTCTAGGCGCACCATTTCCTCCCAAGAGCAATTTTCGTCGTCTTCTTCGGTTTCATAACGCAACGTGACCAGATCGCCTTCGATATCTAGAATCTTGGCACGCTCAATCCAGCGTTGCTGATCCCGCAAGAAAATCCAGACTTCTCGACCATCGCAACAGAGTTGATAGATCTTGCGGTGTAGCATGTATTGCTTCTCCTGAGCAAATGACTCTTAAAACTGCATCTTGAAACTGCGATTCCCTAAGCTTTAGAGTGGCAGTGTTCTTCAAATCTGGCAAGGAAGAATCCGATCTCCTTGTCGGCACCATTTTTCATTTTCCTGCTGAGAGAGGATTGCTGACGTTGGTACAAATCATTTAAGGTAGGCAAAGGTTGAAGTGGCTCAGTTTAATAAAGTGCAGGGATTGAATCAAAAGAGCAAGGGTTGATCAGACGGGTGAGAAGCACAGGCATATCGGCATCGGTCAGGGGCTTGGGATGGGGCATCGATGAATCTAGCCATTGTGCAAAGCGTTCCCATAAGTTTACGAGCCTTTCAAGGTCTTGCTAGTTAACTGCCTCTAAGTATCGGATTGTACCAACTATTCTAGCCATTGTTAAGCAAAGTGACTAAATATAGACTAACAAGTTTTGAGGTCAAGGAAGCCAACGGGGATGAAATCCGGGCATGGGCAGAGCTTCGGGTTGAACTTTAGCGGTTAAATTGCCAGTGAGAGGCAAGAGCCAGAGACGGCCGTTAGCCAGTGATTTGCCATCGGGCGACTGAGCATCTCCATCGGTTTGGTCAAAGATCAGCGCTAACCCATCGGGGGCAAGGCTCATCTGAATATCTCGCTGTTTAGGCAGCAGCACCATTGGATGCAGGGCACGTTCACCGCCTTGGGTCATGGCAGTTTTGAGGTCGATCGCGGCGAGATAGGGCTGTTCTTGATAAGTGGCACCCGGAATGAGATTAGTCAACAAACAATAGAGAATCTGCTCGGTGGGGTCAAACTGAGCGCTGACGATCGAGCCTGTGGTTTTAAAGATTTCTTTTGAGTCTCCTTGATTGGTCACGAGAAACAGCGATCGGGTGTAATCAGTGTTGAACTTTAGCATTGCGGCGCTGGAGCCATCTTTGGAGAAACTCAGCACAGTGCCAAACTTGGGTAAAAAGTCTAGCGGATCAGCCTGGGGTTGCAGAGGAATGATGGCGAGTCCTTGCCCTTGCGCGATCGCGAGAGACGAACTGTCGGGCGTAATTAAAAATTCACCGCCAGGCTGTTTATTATCTAACGGCTGGGGCGCAGAGCCTTGACGAATGATCCACGGCCCAAAATCGTTGGGATTTTTGCGACTGACGCGCTGCACGACAATCACGTTTCCATCGGGTGACACATCGAATTTGAGATTTTGGTAATCTTGATTGTCGAGAACGCGCTCAATTTGTCCAGATGACGGGCTAGGCGAGGGTTTAACTGAGTTAAAGAAATCCCAATCAGATTTTTGAATATCACTGGGTTGGGCAGGGGAATTGATCGCAAGTCCGGTTGTAACGGTGTAGAGTTTTTGATCCACTAACGTTTGGGACTGATTGGCGCGCTCGATGGCAGAAAAAAGAATCCGATCGCTTTGGGTATAGGGCTTAAAGTCCATTACCACTAGATTTTGAGGAGTCAGGATTTTTTTCTCCTGCTTTGTCATGTTAAAGAGAATCAGCCGTCCCGCTTCGTCTCCGTCAACCCCAATGTAGGCAAAGGCACGATCGCGGCTCTGAAAGTTTCCGACAAATGGCTGAATGCTGACGCGATCGCTGCCCTCTTGAGTAAAGCGGTCTTGAGCGTTTTGCAGCTTGACATTAAAAGACGTGCCATAAGGAGCAGGCGCATTCAGGGTATACGCCATTCGTCGCCCTGCCCAGCTTGTCTTTCCGGGCAAAGATGGCTCGATTTGCAAGTTTTGCTCAACGCTGTTGTGATCCATCGGGCGACTAAACGTCAGCACAAACGCACTATCATCTGAGCCAACTTGCTTGTTTTGCCAGCTAAAATCACGGACTCGTGGGGCACTGCGATCGCCGCTCAATAACAGCAGCCCAATCACAACGCTCAAAATTGCCATCACAAATAGCGCGGCACGATCGAGCGGTTGAAAAAACTGCTTGGGCGGAGCGGTTGGCGTGGGTTGCATACTCAATGATCAAACACTTGAGAATTCAGTATAGATTACTGCAAATCGTTTTCAGGCAGGGTTAACCCTAATCGCTGCTGAAGCGCCTGAATCACTTCTTCACCCGATTGCGGGTCTAAAATTTTTAGATCTTCTTCGGTGTAATTCATCAGATCGCCGATCGTCTGGATTTGAGTGCGTTTAAGCGAACCGAGTGCCTTCATCGAAAGCTGAAGATCTTCAATGGGTCTGCGATCGAGCGCGTCATTCATAACTCTAAAAGTGTTTGAAAATAGGAGTTTTGAATTCTAGTCTAGAGCTTTCTGAAGAATTGCCTTCTCGATCGCCCCTATCTCACATTCAATCACTCAATCTGATCGTCCTCATTCTTATCCGGGAACTCTAGAACTCGATCGCGCTCCACAAAGCGAGTCGGCAAGCCCCATTTGCACCTGTTTTAAGAGATCTTCTCATGAATTTAGAGTCAAAAGCGCCAGAACATTCTAATCCCCTAACGCAGGAAATTTTATCATCAGATCCTCAAGAGAACCTTGCTGTAGAAATTGCCGAGCAAGCTTTCTGGAGCGATCAAGATTCGGATGATGATGAGAACAGCCCCGCTAAAGCGCAAACTTTATTACTCAACGGTAGACCGATTCCTGAAGCTGATTTCCCTCACTTGTTTGCCGCAGAGAGAAAGCTGAAATATGTTCAAGGAGTCTCGCAGTCAGGGCAAGTTTATCTGCTCACAAACCTGCTGCAAGATGTGTCAGAAATGCTGTTGCAGTCTCAAAACGTCTGGACGATCGGGCGACATCGCGGAGCCGCTATATCTCTGAGCGATCGTAAACTGTCGCGCCGTCATGCCGTGATTCTCTACGATGCCGATCAAGGGTTTTATCTGATTGATCTCAACAGCATGAATGGCTCTTATGTAAATGGCGATCGAGTTCAGCAGCGTCATCTTTTACACGATGGCGATCGAGTTTGTTTGGGCAGCATCGAGTTTTTCTTCTTTATCAGTCAACAGCAACACTTTTTAGAGCCAATTCACCCAGAAGTGTTGTCTCGCCTGCACAACTTGAGGTCGCGCTCAACGCCTTTTGCTGACTACTCAGAAGAACAGCAGGCGATCAAGTCCAAGCTTTAGCGCCCCAATCATGCCTTTATCAAGTTGCGTAGAGACATTCTGGCGGAACATCTCTACGGGGGTTAGCGATCGCTAGATCAACAAAGGGCTGAAGCCGTGCTTCACAGATGCCGCACCAATTTCCTCCATCTTTTCAACGGTGATATAGTTCCGCCCCCAAGAAAAGTTAGTGTGCAACTTCTCAAACTCTAGCAGCATCGACTCAGCAAAACAGGCAAATAGCTGACGAGCAGGCACGTCCATATTAACGATGCTCATAATCCGCCAGTCAATGTCTAGCGAGTGTTCGACAATGCCGCCATTCAGAACGTGCACACCGGGATACTGCACCTTCGTCCCCAAATTTTTGGGATAGCCACCATCGATCAGCAAGCAAGGCTGCTTAAGAACGGCTGGATTGATCTCAACGCCTTTGGGCATACTAGCAACCCAAACGATGATGTCTGCTTGGGGTAGAGCTTCTTCCAGCCCCATAATTTTGCCGCGACCGAGTTCGGCTTGCAGGTTTTGCAGACGTTCTTGGTTACGAGCAATCAACAGCAGTTCAGCAACGTCGGTGCGCTTGTCTAACCAACGGCAAACCGCGCTGCCAATATCGCCCGTTGCGCCACAGATCGCCACCGTCGCTTCAGACAAATTAATGCCCAATTGTTTAGCGGCTTGCTCGACTTGACGGCAGATGATGTAAGCGGTATGGGTGTTGCCTGTGGTGAATCGCTCAAACTCCAGCATCACATTGCGGACTTGGCGAACCTGACTGAGGTTAAAGTTTTCAAAAATAATTGATGAAAATCCACCTAACGCAGTAATGTTGATGCCGTGCTTTTGGGCGTGTGCCATCGCATTGATAATTTTGCGAGTAGCTGCCTTGATCCGACGGGTCGCTAACATTTCTGGAAGAAAACAAGACTCGACGTATCTGCCCTCGATCTTTTGCCCAGTAATGCTTGTAACGGTGATGTTGTCAACAATTTGCGGAGGAGCGCTGCACCAAAAATCCAACCCTTGGTCGGCATATTCGGGATAGCCTAACTCTCTAGCAACTGATTGAGCGTGCTCTAGACTCGTGAGATGACCAATTAAACCAAACATCGACGAATATATATGTAGCCTGCGGGTAAGGCTGAAATGAGGTGGATATCGAAGGAGATTTCAGGTTTCAGGGTCAGAGTACTTGCGCTCTGTCCGACTTCTGAAACCTGGAACCTTTAGACGGTTGCTAATCCGTAGGCTGACATTCGCATGATGTCGCGAGTGGTAAACCCAATATTGCTGAGAGCTTCACCGTATTGGATCATGAAGTCTTCGACCAATGCTTCTCGCTCCATGCCGAGAACTTTGGCATCGACATCGACTTGGTTTAGCATCTTCCAGACGATCGGAAGGTTAGCGCGGTTGGCTTCTTCAAGTTCGGCTTTTGAGGCTTCAAAGTTTGCTTTGAGCCACTCTTCACCAAAGTTGAGGTGTAGATATTCGTCTTTGACAACTCCTTCGGTGATCTTGCGGGCGAAGTCATCTGCAACGGGGATATAGATGTTGTAGGCAGCGATCGCAAAACATTCAATGATCAAAGACTGAATCAGCAAACAGGTGACGGTCTTATTTTCTGCTGCCGCCGTTTGAAAATTCTCGTGTAGTGGAGAGAAAAATTGACGGGCAAACTCCATATCTGGAGTCACTTTAAGATTGCGACCACAAGCTTCAAACCCTTTTTTGTGACGGCTCTCCATTTTTGCCAAGCCGACAAGCTGATCTTTTTGATCAGGCAGCAGCCCGCCAAGACTGTGGTAGTTTTCGTATGCTTCTTGCTCGCCCTCAATCACGATCGCGTTGATGCGGCTGTAAGCGTCTTTATAAGTTTCGCTGTGGAAGTCAATGTCTTGAATCGCCTCAAGTTGGGGCATAAAACAGTAGTCTCCTGGTCATGAATAAGTCGTCACAAATCGATCCGGGGCTTTGAAAGTTAGAAAACAAGGGTCGCGCAACGTGTTTAGCGCCCAGTCTACACTTTACCGTCTCTCGTCAAGGGTGAAGATGAGAATCGTTAAATTCTGCTCTATTTTGCACGTTTGGGGGCTAAAATGCCAGACTCTTAATTTTGTATCATTCAGCGTTAGTGTAGCCTGTGAAGATATCGTTTTCCTATAGAGAAGCTGTTTATCTACCTATTTACTGAGCACAATGCTGTTAGAAAGCTCCGATCGTCAGCCTCCCAATCCTCGCTTGAACTTTAAATCTGGATTATTCGATCAAGATAAAATCCTTCAGAAACTGAGTCTAGTTTTGCTAATTGTCGGCGCAGGTTTGGTGCTGTTGCCGTTGGGCATCGTGGTCAAGACTTCGTTAACTTCAGAAAATGGAGGCTGGTCTTGGGCAAATTATCGTCAGGCTTGGCAGCGAGGCGGATTTTTGCTGGCGTTTGCAAATTCGACCTTTGTAGCGCTAGCGGTCACGGCAGTTCAGATTTTTACGTCGGCGCTGTCGGGTTATGCGCTGGCTCGACTAGAGTTTCGCGGCAAGCAAGCGCTGTTGTTGATTATTTTGACGACGCTGGTGATTCCGTTTCAAATTTTGGTGATTCCGATTTTTTTGGTTCTGAAATGGGGACATCTCATCAATACTTACGGAGCGTTGATTTTGCCAACGGCGGTGAATGGGTTTGGAATTTTTCTGTTGAGGCAGTTTTTTCTAACGATTCCGATCGAGCTTGAAGAAGCGGCGATGCTCGATGGCGCAAATCGGTTACAAATCCTCTGGCGGGTGATGTTGCCGTTGGCGCGTCCAGCGTTGGTAACGCTATTTCTATTTAGTTTTATCGGCGAGTGGAATGATCTGTTTAAACCACTGGTGTTTACGACGCGTCCAGAATTGCAAACGGTGCAGTTAGCGCTGGCGGGGTTTCAAGAGCAGTTTACTAACGATTGGAAACTGATGATGGCGGCGGTCGTGATTGCAACGATTCCAGTAGTCGTGCTGTTTTTGTTAGGTCAGCGGCAATTAATTCGCGGCATCGCAACCACTGGAATTAAAAACTAGCAGATGAAAAACTTAGGAATCGGCTTAATATTGGTGTCATTTTTGCCCTGGGTTACAGTCGCGGCTGTGCCTTTTTTGGCAGTGTCGATCGCTCAAAAAGCAGTTCTGGTTCCCGTGTTGTTAGGAAGTGCTGAAGTGATGTTTTGGCTTGGTATTTTGATCGTTGGTAAAGAGGTCGCTGAACGATATCGACGCTGGTTAAATCCACGTTATTTGTGGGAGAAGATTCGGCGATCGTTTCGCTAGCTGAAAGTGAATTATTCCCAGGTGCCAACGTCGGATGCTTCCTGGTCGTCGTCTAACTTCAAGCGAATGGTGCGCGAAAAGCCCTCACCTTTTGGGTCGCCGAGACAGAACTCGATCGAGTGGCTAGATAACCTGTCCAAGCAGCTTAACAAGGTTCTCAAATGGGGAGAACTGGCTCCAGTATCAACATATACTCGCTCAGACAAAGTGTTGATACGCTTCCAGGTGGTGTAGAGTTTGGCGATCGCTTGCTCTAACTGTGCGGCTTGGCTGACTAATTCTGCGGTCGAATTCAAACAACCCAGGCGAAGCGCTTCTTCGAGTGCCAATTCTAAGTTTAAGGATTCGTTGTTCAATGCTTGAACTTGAGTTGCTGATTCTAGATAACGAGACAAATAGCGGGCTTCTGAAGTGACTTGTTTAAGCGTATCGACATCGGGATTTTGAGCCACCGCGTCTCGAATTGAGACTTGATGAGACTCTGGAAGCTTTTCTAACTGTTTGACTAACGGCGCTAAATAACGAGTCGGAATGGTTTGATCGGCAGCTTTTTCGCGAACTTCAACGGGCAGCAAATCAGAAGTCATTGCCGTCCAATCATCAGAGAGTTGCCGGACTTCTCGACGAGTAATGCGATCGCCCTTTCGTGCCGTGTCGCCAATCATCTGCTGCACTTCGGGCGCAGCTTGAGCCGTTTCAACAAATGCCCGTTTGGTAAATTGATTCACATCTTCAGGCTCTAAACAGCCGCTATCGAGCAGCGTGTCGGCACTGTTGGCTAACTCAATTAAGTTATAAGCCTGACTTTTGCTGATTTCCCGATCTTTGAGCCAATTGAGAAACCCCACACCTCGCCCTTCGCCGCGCTTTTTCTCTCGATCGCGCACGGTTTTGAGAATGCGCCCACGCCAAATGTCGGTTTGTAAGTCAAAGCGATCGCACACCTGCCACGCGGTCTCAATCTGCTGCTGAAATTCGAGGTCTAAAATCTGGTCGTCTTCTGGGTCGGGTAGCTGAAAGCCGAGATCTAAGAATGGCTCTGAGTCAGACGGAGCAAGGTTTGTCGGAAGTTGAGGCGCTTGAACCATCGGGACGTTTTAATGACAGCCGCACCATTATTGCACGATCGCTTTCCACACTAGCCCAATCACAAAAACGCTGAGGGCTGCAATGCTAACCACTAATAATAAAAATCCGAATAGCAATAGCAACACAAATCCTTGGTTTGCTTTTTTCTGATGCTGAGGTGAATCGAGGTGAGCCTCTAATAGACGAATATTTTTGCTGTTGGCTTTCCAAGTGACATCTAATAAATCTCCGGCAACCGGAACTGTCCCGGCTAGCGTGTCAAATACAAGATTAGACACCATTTGCGTCACGGTCGATCGCGGCAGCCCCAATCGAGCCGACTCCCACACAATGTAGACCGAAAATCCTGCCATCACCAAATCTCCCCCACCGGGAATTAAGCCAACGATCGGGTCAATTCCAACTCGGTAAGGAGTGAAGGGAATGGGAATAGCATTATCGAGGATGTGAGCGATCGAGCGTAATCGTTGCAGAGAAGCCGTTTTAGAATCGGGTCGCATAGAGGCTCAAAAAACATCAGCATAGAGGAAGTTAAAGCGATCGGTATAGTATCGAAATCCTTTTGCCCTTCGATGATCTTGGATCAAACTAACAAATCTTTCCCAACTAAGCGCAGCGATCGCACCGTTTCAATCACAACCTCTGCCGCTCGATCGAGGTCTTCAACTGTATTGAATCGCCCGATCCCAAACCGAATCGAAGCATAGGCTAATTCGTCTGAAACTCCCAAAGCTTGCAGGACGTGAGACGGCTCAATTTTGGCAGACGTGCAGGCAGAACCCGAAGAAACGGCGATCGTGGGCTGCAATCCTAATAAAAGTGCTTGCCCGTCTACACCTTCTACACTGATGTTGAGATTTCCGGGTAAGCGTTGAGTGGGATGTCCATTGAGATGAATGCCGTCTAGTTGAGACACTTGCTGCCACAGGCGATCGCGCAATTGGGTCAAGCGCTGCGATTGGGCGGGCATCTCTGCGATCGCTAACTCAACTGCCTTGGCAAATCCGACAATTTGGGGCGGATAAAGCGTGCCCGATCGCAGCCCTCGCTCGTGCCCGCCACCATGCATTTGAGGTGCCACCTGCACTCTAGGATTTCGTCGCCGCACATACAATGCCCCAATGCCCTTTGGTGCGTAGACTTTGTGAGCGGTTAAAGACATTAAATCGATCTGCATCGCCTCCACGTCGAGAGGAATCTTGCCGATCGCTTGGGCTGCGTCAGTATGAAACAGAACTTGATGCTCGTGGCAGAGATGCCCGATCGCCTCTAACGGCTGCAACACCCCAATCTCATTATTTGCCGCCATCACAGACACTAAAATTGTGTCTGATCGCAGGGTCTTTTCTAACAAATCCAGGTCGATTAAACCATCTGATTTCACAGGCAAAAATGTCACCTCAAATCCTAACGATTGCAAATAGTGGCAAGGATCAAGAACGGCATTATGTTCGGTTTGAAGGGTGATAATGTGTCGTCCTCGATCGAGATATGCTTCTGCAACGCCCTTGATTGCTAGATTGTTGGCTTCAGTTGCACCACTCGTAAAAACAATCTCTTCAGGTGCCGCGTGAATTGAGTCTGCCAGAATTTCTCGTGCTTGCTGAATCGCGGCTTCGGCTTCCCAACCGTAGATGTGCCCCACACTCGACGGGTTGCCAAACTGCTGGGTGAAATAAGGCAACATCGCAGCTAACACGCGATCGTCTACTGGGGTTGTCGCTTGATTGTCAAGATAGATCGGACGTTGAGCCATCATTTGCCTATTCTAACTGAGTGCGCGTTTGCGAAAGATAGACGTTTTGCTGCTGTTGATCGCACTCATCTTGAAACACAGTTCTGCTGCAACTGATATATCAATGTGTGCTACTAAAGGTACAAAATTATTCGCAGCCCTTCATCTACTTCCTCTTGCAAATAGTCTGGTAGTGAACCAATGCGCTCAACCAAAAACGTTTTATCAAGCGTGAGAATTTGAGATACGTTAGCAACAGAATCTCTGGGCAAACCTGATGCTTCATGCGGTAACAAGACATTGCCTGGGGCTTCTGCCAACTGAATGTTGGAAGTGATCACTGCGACGATGACCGTATTGATTCGGCTTTGAGTAAAAGTATCGTCTTGAATCACCAAAACGGGACGGCGATATCCAGGCTCTGAAGCTACTGGTTCAGGAAGGTTTGCCCACCAAATTTCTCCTCGATACATTACCAATCCTCACGCGGCAAGGACATGATTTGCATCCTTGCCAACATGGGTTCTAAATCAGAAGACTCTTCAGCATAAACTTCGTTCAGCTTGTTGAGGATTTGATTACGGTTGTGCTTTCGCAGATAGGCTTGCAAAGCTTGTTTATAAAGCTCACTGCGTGACAGCCCCAACTGTTCAGCGAGTGCTTCTGCCTCCTCAAAAACTGAGTCTGGAAGCGAAATAGCAGTTTTCATAGTGACCCTGAGCTGGATTGCTACACTATTAGTTATACTTTAGTTATACCAAAATTACAAGAGCCATTTATGCTGTAACGCCTACAGAAAAATTTGAGCGATCGGGGTGCTGAATCCTGGCAGCAAAGGTGAGGTGAGACTGTCTCCGTCGAGTAGAGTGGCAACCAGTTGAAGTTGGGCTTCGTTACGGCGATAAACTTCTAGAGTTTTTAGTTGCCAATTAACAATCCAATATTCCTGGACACCGTGCAAGGAGTAAAGCTTGAGTTTAACTTCCTTATCTCGCTGTTCGTTGAGATCACCAGGAGAGAGCACTTCAACTATTAGCTCAGGGGCAACGGTTAGATGCCCTGCTTGATCAATGCCGCTGTCAAGGCTTTCTCGGCTGATCCAAACGACATCAGGAATCACCGCATCAGTTGGGGTGAAAATAACGCCTGGTGTCTGAAAGGCGTTCCCCATCCCACTTGTCTCTGACCAAGTTTCTAAGCGAACGTGCAGTTTGCCTGCTGCGCCTTGATGGCGAATGTGAGGGGCGCGGGTCACAAGCAGTTCTCCATCAATAATTTCATAGCGTTTCCAACCGCCATCGTCGGGCATGGCATCAAGATCACGGGTTGTCCAGCGCAGGGATTTGGCGACCATAGGGTTGACCATTGAGCTTGTTTTTTAGTGTAGTCGATCGTAGAAACGGCTGCTGATTGTCAATAAGCGGTTTAGCTCAACAACGCTCGATCGAGGCTGCTTAACTAAGTCCTGTTCAAAGAATCACCAACTCAAATTTTGACCGATCGCTTTTCATCAACTTATTTAGAAATGCGCTTTAAGGGTAAAGTTTGAGAACCTCCTCTACCTTTTTTCTAGCAGCTAATGGCGAAAACTGTTCTCATTACTGGCGCTTCAACAGGCATTGGGCTGGCAACTGCAAAACTATTTCAGCAGCAAGGCTGGAACGTGGTTGCGACCATGCGATCGCCCGAAAAAACCTCTGACCTAACAACACTCGATAACACGCTGTGCCTACGATTAGATGTCACCGAGCCGGACTCGATCGCCCAAGCCGTCACCGATGCCCTAGAGAAATTCTCAACGATCGATGTACTAGTCAACAATGCCGGATATGCTTTGCTAGGCGCATTTGAAGCCTGCACACCTGAACAGATTGAGCGACAATTTGCGACTAATGTTTTTGGATTGATGGCGGTGACTAGAGCTGTGTTGCCGCACTTTCGAGAACGGCGATCGGGCACCATTATTAACGTCTCCTCGATCGGGGGCAAAACGGCGTTTCCGCTCTATAGTCTCTATCATTCTACAAAATGGGCGGTTGAAGGCTTTTCAGACTCGCTGCGATACGAATTAGAGCCGTTCAATATTCGGGTAAAAATTATTGAGCCAGGCCCGATTAAAACTGATTTTTATGGGCGATCGACTGACCTCGCAACCCGTCCGGGATTGATGGCTTATGATGCCTTCGTTGCAAAAGTGTTGCCCAAACTCAAGCAGGTAGGCGACAGCGGCTCACCGCCAGAAGTTACGGCAGAGGTGATTTATCAAGCCGCGATCGATTCATCTCAGCGACTTCGCTACCCGGCTGGCGGCAATGCGGGGGCGTTGTTGCTGTTGAGAAAACTATTGCCCGATCAGATCTTTAGTACAATAGTTCGGAGCAGCACGATCGGATAATCGCGACTTATGATCAAAATCCTCCATCTTTCCGACATTCACTTAGGAAGCGGATTTTCTCATGGGCGAATCAACCCAGAAACCGGACTCAACACGCGACTAGAGGATTTTGTTGCGACACTGGGACGGTGTATCGATCGTGCCCTCTCTGAACCCGTCGATCTCGTCTTATTTGGAGGCGATGCCTTTCCTGACGCAACGCCGCCTCCGTATATTCAGCAAGCCTTTGCCCGTCAGTTTCATCGCCTGGTTGAGGCGGGCATTCCCACTGTGCTGCTCGTCGGAAATCACGATCAGCATTCTCAAGGAGCGGGCGGCGCGAGTCTATGTATTTATCGAACTTTGGGTGTACCGAATGTGATTGTGGGCGATCGCCTCGATTCTCACACCATCCAAACCCAGAATGGTGCTGTTCAAGTCATCACTCTGCCGTGGCTGACGCGATCAACGCTGCTCACCCGCCCCGAAACAGAAGGGCTGTCAATGTCAGAAGTGGGGCACTTGTTGCTTGATCGTCTCCGCGTTGCCCTCGAAGGTGAAATTCGTAAACTCGATTCTGCCCTGCCGACCGTTTTGTTGGCTCACTTGATGGCAGATTCTGCCACCTATGGCGCAGAGCGATTCCTAGCCGTGGGCAAAGGGTTCACCATTCCACTTTCTCTGATCACGCGCGATTGTTTTGATTATGTGGCGCTGGGTCACGTTCATCGTCACCAGATTCTTTGTCAACAGCCTTTGATTGTTTACCCTGGCAGCATTGAGCGAGTCGATTTTAGCGAAGAGAAAGAAGAGAAAGGATTTGTTTTAGTGGAGCTAGAGCGGAGAAAAGTTGAGATGGAGTTTTGTCCGCTTCCGGTGCGATCGTTTCGCACCATAGAACTCGATTTGTCTGAAGAAGATGAGCCACAGGCGACATTGCTCGATGCGATCGCATCCGAACTCGTTGAAGATGCTGTGGTGCGACTGATTTATCAACTTCGCCCCGAACAGGTTGATCGCGTTGACGATTCTCTGATTCACCAAGCTCTGAGCAGCGCTCATAATTACACCATTCACCCTGAGCTAATCAGTCAACTCTCTCGTCCGCGTCTGCCAGAATTGGGACTTGGCACCACGATCGAGCCATTGCAAGCCCTCCAAGCTTATTTGCAAAACCGCGAAGATTTGCGCGACCTGCAAGAACCCATTCTCGAAGCGGCTCAACGATTGTTGACTGACGAGACGGTTTGGGCAGGTTCGATCGGGTTGACGATTAACTTAGAGGACGCATTACCCGTTGAGTTAGAAGAGACGCAACTGCGATTGCTATAGTGCGATGCAGTTGCATTTCTCCAGTCATGTCAGATTCTCCGAACTGTTTTCACTGAACTTAGGATCGTGGATTAAATGGTATCGGTTACTTGCGATGGCAATGGGCACGGCAATGCCATGCCCCTACTTATTTCTGCTTAACTAGGTTTTGGATCTCTTGACGCAATTGAGGACTCTTTTGCACTGCCTCAAAAATTTGGTTAAAGCGCGGCACCTCTAACCCTTGAGCCTGCACCGCTTTCTCCATCTTGGCATCGCTGTCTTTTTGAATTTGCACTATCTTGGTCACGACTCGATCGTAGCTTTGCCGTTCTTTAGGCTGAATCTGCACAGCAGGAGCCGCCTTGGGATCTTTCTGTGCTTTGTAAATCTCATCAAAGCGCTGCTCGGTCAACCCCTTCTCGTCTTTAATTGCTTGAGCGGCTGCTTTCTCAGATTCACGATTGATCACCAAAATTTGCTTAATGGCATTCGCAAACTTCTGCACTTCATCTTTGCTGACGGATGTAGTTGGGGCTGCTTGAGACGCAGGGGCTGAAGTTTGTGCCTGAGCCGGGAGATGAGCAGCACCTAACAGAGCAACGGTGCAACAAGCGACCAAAACACGCTTGATCATGTTGAATTCTCCTATAGACGTGGGGAGGTGAACTTGTCGCCAACTGCACTGGCTTAAAGTGGTTAAAAAACAACGGCTTTAGAGTGGGTTGTAGACTTGCTTTGACCTATAGTACCGAGAATTGATCGAATCAACATCCGATCGTGACAGTTTTCTCGATCGTCCTCGGCTCAGTCAATTTATCTCTCTAGGCATATCTGAACAACCGCAAGTCAGAACCCTTGATAGAGATAACTTTTTTAGCGCATCGATACAAATTAAAAGCATAGGTGGCGTGAGTTGTCACCCAGTTTCACGCACGAGTTAACCTCTATGCAGTCTTCTGATTTTAACCAGCCCGCTGACTTTCAGTTCTCTGCTCAGTCAGCCCTAGCTGAATCTCCTCCTTTATCCGCTTCTCAAAGTGCCACTGCGATCGCGACTCAAGACGCAGCGCTGTTAATCATTCCACTTTGCTTTGTGGCGATTTGGGCAGCCGTTGTCTGTGTCATCTCTAACACCTGGAAGCCCAGTCGTAAAGAGATTGAAAGCAACAAGCACACGTCTCAACTTCCTTGTAAAAAATGTGCTTACTTTAACAATAATCCTTATATAAAGTGTGCGGCTAACCCTCACATTGCAATGACAAAAGCTGCCAACGATTGTGGTGATTTTCAATCACGAGATCAGAAAACATTACGTTAAGAAAGCACTTCAAAACAGATAGAGTCTCTACCCCTTAAGACCACAACTCCAAAATTCAAACTGGCATGAAATCTCTGGCGATCGTTCCGGGTCGAGCAGGGCAAAGCGTGGATGTTGGTTAAGTAGGCACTGTTTGCTTGCTAACCACGTCAACTTTGCCTGTAGACTAAAGGGCTAGAAAAGTTTAGCCCTTTGTTTCAGACGAGCGAAACCTAGACCCTCAGTGATTGATGCCTATGAAATTGCAGTTTGTACTCCCAGGTTGGCGACGATGGGTTCGGCATCTCCTCCCATTCCTGCTTTTGCTGTCGTTTGTGACGGTCTTGCTGGTCGGTCGCGTGACTTCTGCGATCGGACAAGATGCCCGTCAAGAGATTCGAGGGGTTTGGATGACCCTCAACGACATGGACGTTCTCAAAGACCACACCAAACTGCAAAATGCAATCGGTCAACTGCGACAGCTAAACTTCAACACGGTTTACCCCGTAGTCTGGAACTCTGGCTATGTGATGTATCCCAGCGCGGTGGCACAACGCGCCGGAATTCAACCCTTTGTCTACACAGGTTTGACTGGGCAAGACATCATCGCTGATGTGACGGCGCAAGCCCATCAGCAAGGCTTACTCGCCATTCCCTGGTTTGAGTTTGGGTTGATGGCCCCCGCAACCTCAGAGCTGGTCTTAAACCATCCAGAGTGGCTGACGCAAAAGCGAGACGGCAGCCAGACCTCAGTGAGCGCTGCGGGTGAAGTGATGTGGCTAAATCCGTTTCTTCCTAGCGTGCAGCAATTCATTACCGATCTGGTTGTAGAAATCGTCACTCAATATGATGTTGATGGCATTCAGTTCGACGATCATATGAGTCTGCCTTATGAGTTTGGTTATGATGACTACACAGTTGCGCTGTATGTGAAAGAAACTAAAAAAGCGCCGCCTGCAAATGCCGCCGATGCCGCCTGGATGCGCTGGCGTGCCAATAAGATTACGGCGTTTATGGCACAACTCAACCAAGCTGTAAAAGCCAAAAAGCCCAACGCGATTTTTTCGATTTCTCCTAACTACTATGACTTTGCTTACCGATTTCACTTGCAAGACTGGCTAGGCTGGGTGCGGCAAAACCTAGTTGATGAGCTGATTGTGCAAGTTTATCGACCTGATCTGCAAAGTTTCACCGAGCAGATCAACCGATCGGAGATTCGAGAAGCTCAACAAAAAATTCCGACTGGCATCGGCATCATGGCTGGCTTGAGAAATAGCCCAGTTTCAATGGAGCAAATTCAGTCTCAGGTGCGGGCATCTCAAGATCGCGGGTTGGGCACGTCTTTCTTCTACTATGAAAGCCTCTGGAACGATGCTCCAGAATCGGTTAGCGATCGTCAGGCTGGGTTTCAAGCCATTTTTGCGGCTCCTGCTTTGCGATCTGCCAACAAATAGCGTAGTTGGTCTTCCAAAATTACAAATGCTTTACCATAAAGACGGGCGAGTTGTGAACTAACCGATTATGGCAAAGCGCAAAAAAGACGACCTCAAATGGATTAAAGAAACCCTCGAACTCAAAGACGATCATCGCTGGCAGTGCAGCCCTGGCTATAAAGTGTTTGTGGCCGATCGAGGTGCCGTTCGTTTCGATGTGCCTCAAAATTGGTTTTTTGAGCCAGATGTTAAGTCGTTTAAGTTTCTCGATCGCGAACCCCCCGATGATGATTGCCGTCTCGAAATGTCGTTTACTCGCCTCCCTGACGCAGATTGGAGCCTGTTTCCGCTCCAACATACCCTTAAGAAGATTTTGCAAGATGACGAACGCGATGTGATTGAGCGAGGGGAAGTGATCACGCTCAAACGTCAAACGGCTCGCATTGTCTGGGCAGAAATTAAATTCATCGATACTCAAGACAGTCGAGAAGCCTTTTCTCGCACTTGCATTGGCTTGGGATCAAACGTCCAGTGCCTGATCACGTTTGACTATTGGGCAGATCAAGCCGAGGAATTGACCCCCGTTTGGGATGAAGTCTTGCGATCGCTGACTCTGGGGCTTTATATTCGTGACCCCATGAGCGGCACCGCTTTCCCTGACTGAGTTGTAACGAGACTAGACCGCTTGCAAAAGCCAATTTGGGTTCTGCAAGCGGTCTAGAGTGTGAGTTACCCCATTGCTCCAGGCAGGAGACTCCGCGAATTTAATGAAGGCAATAGCTACTTAGCTTCAGAGCCTACGCCTGCCTTCTCGATTTTTTTGGCGGCTTGAGCTAACGCCTTGCCAACGCTGTGCAGCGGGCCTTTGACTCCTCTCCCGGCTTCGTCACCGATCGCGGTGGTCTGTTCACCTAACTGCTCTAAAACCTCAGCAATTTCACTGGCTTCAGACTTCTTTCCTTTCAGAAGCTTCTTTAGTTCCTTCAGGCTGGCAGAGAGTTCTTTAAGGTTTTCTTCTTTGTGACCTTTGAGAAAGTTCACCCACACATCGACCGACGCGATCGCAGCATCAGACTCGATCTCGGTCAGATCACCATGCAGAACTTCTGCTAGAGAATCCACATCAGGAGATGCGTCATCTTGATCTGCGTCTACGTGTTTTGCTTCTTCAGATTGAGCTTTTGTAGATTGCTTTTCTTCTAGGGTCGAGTCATCTTGCTTGCCTTTCGTCTCTTTTTGAGATGCCATCTTAGTGATTCCTTATGTTAAAGGTTGTCATTACAGTCACTAACTTAAGCCCTTGACAAAGGGCTTTCCTCTCTCTGGAGAGCAACATTAGAATTCACTTGAAATCGTTCAATAGAGAGACGCAAATCAAAAACTTTATCGACTCAAGCCACTAATTAAACAGCGTTGAAAGCGTCAGTACGGTCGTGACATATTACGTGTTTCTGCTGACCGTCTAAAGCATAGATCTGGATCAGTACCGTAGATCGACGATGGCTGATCACTTTCCATAAACAGAGAATAAGCTCAACGCTGATGTGGATGACGACCCCTTAAAAAAGATGATGGCAACTCAAACTTCCCTTCGTTCTCGTGGCATGGAACTGTTAGTGTCCTACCACAATAAACCTTCGGTTCGTGTGCGAAATCAGTTGGTGCAGTTAAATGCGGGTCTTGTCCGCAAGATTGCTCATCGAGTTAGCCATCAGTGCGCCGAACCCTACGAAGATCTAGAACAAATTGGCTACATTGGTTTAATTCGTGCCATTGAGCGGTTTAACCCTCATCAAGGCTGTGCGTTTAGCTCGTTTGCAGTGCCTTACATTCGAGGTGAAATGCTTCACTTTTTGCGAGATCGGGCCGGTACTGTTAAGATTCCCCGTCGCTGGCAACAACTCAACAAAGAAGGGCAACGAGTTCGCGAAAGATTGACCGAGGCATTGGGTCACCAGCCGAGCGACGATGAAATCGCCAACGAGATGGGCGTAGAAGTTCACGAATGGCGTGAGAGTAAGCTAGCAGCTAGAAATCGGCTGCCGTTGAGCTTGGACGCAACGATTAGTCAGCAACTCGATTCTCCGATGACGTTGGGTGACACGCTGCCCGATGCCCATTATCAGCAGCTTCAGCACTTAGAAGAAGACCGTCAGCAATTGCACAAAGCGCTAAACCAGTTAGAAGACAAAACTCGGCAGGCGATCGAATACGTTTTTTTGCACGACTTGTCTCGCAAAGAGGTAGCCGAACAAATCGGAGTTAGCCCGATGACGGTGACTCGTCGCATTCACCGAGGCATTCAGCAGATGGTTGGCTTGTTGCAGCCTCAAGTTTTGCAAACCGATCCTTAATGATTGACTCGTTCTGATCAGTTGCTCATCATTCACGAAAGCGCCGGGTTGAATCTAGTTCAGTCCGGCATTTTCTATACAAAAGATTGTTTGAGGATCGTGAATTAAATCGTATCGGTTACTTGCATAGGCAATGGACACGGCAGTGCCATGCCCTTACGCAGATTTTGAGTCATCGGGTTTTCATGTCAGCGATCGCATTCCGGGTCATGGAAGCGATCGCCTGATCGCTTGCTTTAGGTAAGTGATAATACTTACCTCCCGCTTGTTTAGCGAGTTCCTTGGCAAAGCCTGTCGAGACAAATTTGTTTTCGGTGTCAATCACGAGGAGTTGAGTGCCCATCGCCCGAATTTTGCCTGCGATATCTAGCAGTTCGGCTTTGATGTCGGGCTTTTCACCTTCAGGAATGGTTTCGCCGAGCGATCGCGCCAGCGGCACATTTCCCCGACCATCTGTAATCGCCACAATTACCACTTGACCAATATCTCCCGACTGTTGGGCATTGATCCCCACCCGGACGGCTTGAGTTAACCCGTGTGCTAAGGGAGAACCGCCTCCGCAAGCCATGCGATCGAGACGACGTTTTGCAGCTTCGATCGATCGCGTGGGTGGCAACAAAACCTCTGCCTGTTCTCCCCTAAACGGAATCAGCGACACTTGATCACGATTTTGGTAAGCCTCGGTTAAGAGCGTCAACACCGCTCCCTTTGCGGAGTTCATGCGGTTGAGCGCCATTGAACCAGACGCATCGACGACGAAGATAATCAAGGCTCCGGCTTTGCGGGCAAGTCGCTTTTGTCGAATATCACTTTCTTCAACAAAAACGCGCTTGCGGGAAGCGGCACTCGTTTCGGGTCGGTTGTCTTCAGCACGTTGACGGCGAGACTTTTGGTAAGGAGCCGCCGATCGTAACGTGGCATCGACTGCAACTCGGCGCACTTTTCCTTTGGGCAGCATCGGTTTGATGTAGCGTCCTCGATCGTCAGAAAAGATAACCGAGCGACTCCCAGATTTGCCTTGACGAGTTGCCATTTGAGCAAAATAAAGCACGTCTGGGTCAAGAATCACGCCTTCTGCATCAAAGACAAACTCTTCAGGAATGCTAGGTGGTTCTTGTTCTTGCTGATCTTCAGGTTCTTCTTTTTCTTCCTGCTCGTCTTGATCTTGTTCAGATTCGTCTTGGGGTTCGTCTTGGTTTTGAGGGGGCGGCGGTGGCGGTGGCGGATTCTCGTCAGGTGGAGTTTGGACGATCGTCGATCGTGGCACGATCACCAGTTTGACGGCTTGGTGCAAATCTTCTGCCACTACATCTATGCGTCCGTCTAGCGCGGCGTGGGCTTTGGCAACTCTGAGGGCAAATAGTTCGGCTCGATGCCCCTGAACGCCACCTCGAATCGCTTCATTCACTAAGTAATTAATCTGTTCAGTGGTGATGCGGACATCTTTTAACCACTCTCTCGCCAAAATAATCTGAGTTCTCAACGAGTCGAGATCTTCGGCATATTGCTGGAGAAATGCTTGTGGAGAGTCAGAATAGCGAGTGGCTTGCTCAACGGCTTGCACGCGATCGTCTAGTTCTAAAACCGCGTCGGCAGAGAGTGCGATCGCGATCCGATCCAGTAAATGTTCTCTCAGTGATCCTTCTTCAGGGTTGTAAGTAGCAATCAGTAAGGGCTTACACGGATGCTGAAAGCTAATGCCTTCTCGCTCAATCTGGTTACGTCCATCCGTTAAGGCAGTTAATAGGAAGTTAGAGATCTGATCGTCTAGCAGATTAATTTCGTCGATATAAAGAACGCCTCGATTGGCTTCTGCTAAAAGCCCTGGTTGAAAAACAGTTTCACCTTGTCTAATCGATTGGCTGACATCGACGGAACCAAGCAGCCGATCTTCGGTGATGCCGAGCGGAATTTGTACAAAAGGTGCCCGAATTACCTCAGTTGGAATCTCTGACAAATTTTTTATTTTTTCTAAAGTCAAGTCGTCCCAATCTTCGGGAGTGTTGGGGTCACAATTGCTGAGAGAATCTTTGACGACCTCGATCGGAGGCAGCAACGCATGAATTGCCCGTGCCATCACTGATTTGGCGGTGCCTCTGCGCCCAGCAATCACGACTCCTCCCAATGTCGGATCGACCGCCGCTAAAAGGAGTGCCATTTTGATGGCTTCTTGACCCACGACCGCAGCCAGCGGAAACGTGGTAATTGGGGAATCAACTACGGACATATCATCTCAAAAATAATAATTAGTACATTAAAGAAAAGAAATTGCGCTCAGGGTTCTCCAGCTTTCTGAGATTGTTGGATCACGGCGCTCCAATCATCGTTTTCGACGGCGGCTTCTAGGTTTTGACGACGCTCGGCTTCTGAGGTTGAAAGCTGATCTGACTCTTTGCTGAGTGCTTGATCTGCCATTGCCTTACGAAGTTTCAATTTTTTCTCCTCATATGCCTCTCGATCGGCAGCAGACATCACCAGTTTTGCCGCTTCTCCGACGGTGCCAGCCCAGCGATCGCTCTCGTCTCCATTCCCAGATGGAACTTCACCATTCTCAGCAATCCACGCATCCCTTAACTGCTCCATTTCTTCGCGCTTAGGAAACTTGAAGGTTTTTAGCCGCAAAAAGGCACAGGTCTCGTCGCCAACTTGAGACACATGACCACTGAGAGAAAGCGGCACATTGCGCGAATAGCCCACGTATTGAAGTTGAAGACTGCGATCGAAGACTGCGTAAACTCCCGCAATTTTGGCATTTACCGCTTGAGCAGACCAGTCTACGACAGACATCACTTCATTGCCCTGACTTTCTAAGTTAGGAGCGCTGGTCGTTGTCTCAGTATGCTCGTCATCAGAGCTATATAAGAAGCTGTGTAAGCCTTGGTGCGCTTGGGGGACATTTTGATGCTCGATCGCAACTGAGTTATCTGCTTCCACTTGAGTTGATCTCCGTTTCGCACTGCATCAGATTCATTTTATTATCGGAGATCTAGGCAACCGAATTTTGCGAGATCGGAGATCATCCCCTCCCATTCTTTCTAAAGATGGCGTAAACTTTTGTAATCAAGTTTTAAGGTAATTTTCAGAAATGGCAACTCCTGCTGGATTTGGGAAGGCGAAACCGCAGACACAGAAGCAGCCGAGTAAGGGTGCTGAAAAGCGGGCTGAGGCATCGCAGCTTTACGATCGGTTCAAAGATGATGGCACACCTGAATATGAGATTTACATTCGGGTTCAGGGCAAGAAAAGCTGGTTTCCGGTCGGTGCGATCGCGGTGAAGCGCTCAAATCAAATCAATCATGCCATTTTTGACAACTTAGAAGAACTACAAAAAGGGGCGTTTCGGCTGTTTCCGGTGCTGAAGAAAAATCAGGCTCAGTTGGAGTATGGCTATCGTCTGAAAGGCTTTAAAGACGACGAGATCGAGTTAGCCGAACGTCCTTCAGCCGGGTCAAACGCGGGAATTGGCGTTCAGAATGCGCTGTCGATGATTGGCGATCGTGTCTTCTCAATCTTCAAACGCAAATAAGATCTATAGCAATCCTATTTCAGTTGTCAGAGTGGGACAGCCTTCTAGCCTGTACGGGCAAGATGCCCATCCCACAATTCACCTAGGATTGCTATAGAACTCGTCATTTTGCGAAAAATTAGCCTAGATTTCTCTGTAGCTGCAATCCCAAAAGTCCAATTTTGATGTGTTCTAGCAAGCTGTCTTTGCCCGATGCCCGATCGCACTGTGTCAAGGGTTTACGACAATTCTTGGCAACTCGTTTGGCGCTAATAGTTTGCTTGTGAGGTGTGCCACGGCCGGTAATGATCACGACAAGATCAGCCTGGGCAATGTGGCTCTCAGTTTGTTTCGCCCACTGATCGCCATCCTCGGCGGTGCACCAGACCAGATGCACTTTTGACTGCCGCAAACACTCTTCTACCTGCACTTTGACGTTGTTTTGACCTCCAAAGATCACCACTTTTCCGGCTAATTCTGCATAAGGGTCAGGTTTTTCGTCTGATTGGCCGCAATCATCAGCCGCCGCACGAGAGCGAGAGCTAGGGTTTCCACTGGGCGGCACTAAGGTCAGATGAGATGGATATTTTTGTTGACGTAGCTTAGTCGCCTTTTCATACATCCGAGACAGCTTCCATTCTGGAGTGCCCGCAATCACGATCGCCTTTCCGTCCCGATTACAGTCGTTGATTTTGTCGAGTAAGGCGTTAACCACTTCTTCGAGCGCTTCTAGTGACTTCAGATCTTCTTTGGCGTAGTGAACCTCGATCGCTAAATCGGCGGCTTCATAGTAGTTTTCTTGAGCGGCGATCGTGTCCAGTAGCTGACGCTTTTTCTCGTGTCGTCGGCGCTGAAGCTCTTCTCGTTCACGCCGTCTCAATTGGGTGTCAGACTCTTCGCGCTCTTGTCGCTGCCGTCGCTCTTCGATCAGTTGCCCGACCCAATCAATGGGTTCTTGAGGTTGACTCTGACGAATCTCTAATAATTTTTCTGCCAGCTTAAGCAACTCATATTTAAGCTGATAGCGATAGTGACGAATTCTAACCTCTAGCTGCTGATAGCGATCGTCATCGATCGGCGTGTTGACCCGTTGCAGTTCCCGTTGCAGGTTTTCTAACTTGATGCAAAAATGTTCTAGCTTTTGCTGAATCTCAAGACAGGCTTCTCGCTTAACAATTTCTGTTTCATAACTCTGGACAAATTGCTCGAAGGGATCAAAGCTTTGCATACTGGTACAACCTTTTTTGAGTTGGGTGAGAGAACCAGACCAATGTCAGGATGTTGCTCAAAAGATAAATATTCTTAATATCTCTGTCTAAACTAGGTAAGGTCAGCGTGGAAGTACGGAATCATTCTTTGTCTGCCATCCAACGAGTCCTTGTCTTTACTTACGTTTCATGAAATACAGACGTTTTGGGCGCACTGAGTTACAAATCCCAGTCTTCACCTGTGGCGGAATGCGCTATCAGTACAAGTGGCAAGATGTTTCATATCAGGAAGTCCCAGCCGATAACCAGAAAAATTTAGAAGCGACGATTCACCGATCGCTAGAAGTGGGGATCAACCACATCGAGACGGCTCGCGATTATGGCACGTCAGAGTTGCAGCTTGGAAAAGTTTTGCCAAAGTTGCCCCGTGAAAAGCTGATTGTGCAAACCAAGGTTGGGCCGATGGCAGACGCGAAAGCGTTTTTAAAGACGTTTGAGCAATCGCTGCGGCTGCTAAACCTGGAGTATGTGGATCTGCTGTCAATTCACGGAATCAATCTCGACAGTCACTTAGATGAGTGCTTGCGATCGGGTGGCTGCTTAGAAGTGATGCAAAAGCTTCAAGCTCAGGGAAAAGTCCGATCGATCGGGTTTTCGACTCACGGCCCGACTGATGTAATTGTGAAGACGATCGCGACTAATCAGTTTGATTATGTCAATCTGCACTGGTATTACATCAATCAAGTCAATTGGCCCGCGATCGAAGCCGCAAACCAGCTTGATATGGGTGTCTTCATCATCAGTCCTTCTAATAAAGGAGGGTTACTTTACCAACCTTCGCCGAGGCTAGTAGATCTCTGTGCGCCACTCAGTCCGATCGTGTTTAACAATTTGTTTTGTCTCAGCCATCCGCAGGTTCACACTCTGAGCGTGGGGGCTGCCCGTCCTGAAGATTTTGACGAACACTTGAAGACGCTAGACTGGCTTGATCGAGCAGACGAAATTCTGCCGCCTATTTTGAAGCGACTAGAAGATGCTGCGATCGAGCGATTGGGCGCTGACTGGGTTAACACTTGGCGAACCGGATTGCCATCGGTCGATGAAACCCCCGGTCGATTAAATATTCCGATCATTTTGTGGCTACGAAATCTGGCGATCGCTTACGACATGGTGGACTACGCCAAAATGCGCTACAACCTGCTGGGTCAAGCAAGCCACTGGTTTCCGGGGGCAAGAGCCGACGCGATCGACCCCAAATCTCTACAAAAATGTCTAGTCAACAGTCCTCATGCCGATAAAATTCCAGGCATTTTGCAAGAAGCTCACGAGCTGTTGAGTGATGCGATCGTCAAACGCATGGGCAGCTCATAACTTTTAAATTTCTGTCTAAAGTTGTATGCCACAAGCAAGACATTTGTATCAATCAACTAAGTCTATGATTAGAGACAAATACGGGTCGGTTAAGGAAGCTATCGATTCTTGTCGATTAAAGAAGTTGCAGGTTAGCAACCTCAGTGAATCGACTGGATTGAAAGTGGTGGCATTGCAAAAAAAAGCAGACAAGCTAACACTTAGTCCAGTAGTTATCTGTCGTGCTTCAGTTAACGTCAGTTCGATGAGTTCTTTCGCTTCGTTCTTCAGGGCTTCAGCCCCCTAAATCCCCCAACTCTGGGGGACTTCAAGCCCAGAATTTAGGTTCAAAGTCCCCCAATTTGGGGGGATTTAGGGGGCAACCCGGATTGGCAACCGTAGCGAAAAGCTTCATCGAATTCACGCTTAGTTATGTTCTAAAAACTATAGGAGCTTACTTTGATGGAGACTGATATTCGGATTACTCTTATTGAAGATCATGACCTGACCAGAGTTGGTATGAGAACTGCACTACAGCAGAGACCTGGGTTTAAAGTGGTCGGCGAAGCCTCAAATGGCACCGATGGCTTGAAGCTGATGACTTCTGCAAAGCCAGATGTCGCGATCGTTGATATCGGCTTGCCTGACATTGACGGCATTGAGCTAACTCGTCGCTTTCGCCAAGCCCAAGCAGCAATGGAAGACGAACCCATTACCAAAGTTTTGATCTTGACGCTGCAAGACAACGAAGATGTCGTATTAGCCGCTTTTGCAGCCGGGGCAGACTCCTATTGCATGAAAGACGTGAGCTTAGACCAGCTTGTAGAAGCGCTGCGCGTCACCCAAGAAGGCAACTCTTGGATTGATCCCGCGATCGCTCGTGTCGTCTTGCGGCAAGCGCGAGACACCCAGCCCGAAGACAGCGCAGTGGTTGAATTCAAAACGGTTTCGATCAGTGCCGCCGAGCCAGAATATAACCAAATTATTGAAGCTTACCCTCTGACCGAGCGAGAGTTAGAAGTCTTACAACTGATTGTTGATGGGTGCAGCAACGCCGCGATCGCTGAGAAACTCTACATCACGGTGGGAACAGTTAAAACTCACGTTCGCAATATCCTCAATAAACTGTGTGCAGACGATCGCACCCAGGCAGCCGTGAGAGCACTGCGATCGGGCTTAATTGGGTGAAGAGAGTTAAGCAGCCATTCCAGAAACCTGTGCGATCGCTGATTCGTCATCTAGCAGCGCTGATGGTTTGCATTTCTCTTTGTCTGTTGGCTCCGATCGCGAGTTGGGCATCTGATGCCGATCTTTCTTCTATCACTTCACCTAGCAGCAATTTGGCTAGACCCGACACGAATAATATTCCGTCTGAAAAAGTGACTCAATTTGTCAATGTCTATCTGCAAGTTGTAGCGTTGATTGAGCGGCGAGAAGGAGAGCTACAGGCAGCCGAAACTGAATCTGAGTCACTCCGCATTCAGCGCGATATCGAAATGGCAGCGATCGTCCTGATTGAAACCGCAGGCTTAAATCGTCAAGAATATTTGCAACTTTTAAGTCTCGCCAACGTTGATCCTGAATTTGGCGAACGGGTTGTAACCCTCATACAAGAGACTGCTACCTGATCCCCAGCTATCTGAAGCAGATTGGAAACACAAAGGGCTGAACTTTCCCAATGAGGGAAGCCGCACAACTGGAAATGGGTGATTAAATAGAAAGACAGATTCCAGAAGTCGGCTTATAAATCGTGGTAGAGCAATTGTATTGTCACGATCGCAGCTTCTCTCAATATCTTGCTAAAACCCGATCAATGTAGATCAGTCTTGAAAAGATCCGTTCGCCTTTGCAGTGAGGGTTCATCGACTTGATTCTCTAATTTGCCCATTTTCTAGCTTTATTCAGTGAGCATTCACGATGACCAGCATTGCTCCCATTTCTCAGACTGAGTTAACCCAGCGACGGCAAAAACTGCGCCGTCAGCGACGAGTCAGGTTTTTTCAAACAAGTTGGCGCAGTCTCGCAGTTACAGGCTTGGCAGGTGGGGCGGTTTGGGTTGCCACCTTGCCTGCTTGGGTGATTCGCAAGCCAGAGCAGGTTACAATCAAAGGCAATCAATTTATTTCTGCTCAGACAATTCGCACCTTGCTGCCGATCGCTTATCCTCAATCTTTGCTCAAAATTCAGCCTCAAGCCCTTGCAGATGCGCTGAAATCAAAGGCTCCGATCTCTGAAGCAACCGTTGACCGTCAACTGTTTCCTCCAGGGTTGACGGTGAGAGTTCGTGAGCGCAACCCGGTGGCGATCGCTCAACCCAGTTCTAGAGTCTCAATCTCTAGCCCGCCTACTGCCTCAAAAGGCGGTCAACCTGCTCAAGCTTCTGACCTGCAAGCAAACCCTACTCAGTCTGGTCTTCTCGACGAAAATGGGATTTGGACTTCGCTTGAAACCTACACCGCGCTGAATCAAAGCTTTAAACTGCCAACGCTTAAAGTTACCGGGAACCTATCGCAATATCGCCCGAATTGGACTACCCTTTATCAAATGTTAAGCCGCAGCCCGGTCAAGGTTTCTGAAATTAACTGGGAAGACCCCAATAATTTAATTCTTAAAACTGAGATTGGTTCCGTTCACTTTGGAATGTATGGTTCTAACTTTGCAAATCAACTAAAAGCGCTTGATCAGATGCGCCGATTGCCTAATCATGTCAATCCTAGCCAACTCTCCTATATCGATTTAAGAAACCCAGATTCCCCATTTCTTCAAATGAATCCTTCAAAAACTCCTGTAAAATTAAGTACTCCTTGAGCCGAGCTATGAGAAAATTTGCAAATTAACTGCTAGAAAACTTAACCTGATATCGTTAATCTAAATACCTTTTCGCCGCGATCGATGTGGCAGCATCGTTCATTCTTCTGTCTTTTTCTCTGATTATCTAGCTTCGTCTAGCGCTGATCTCTTGTTCATAACCCTCGCTGAAATTCCAATGACGCTTAACAATGAGTCAGACACCTCAACCCCTCTCGACAGCCGACTAGAGCGCGGCTACGAAAGTTCTCATGAAGGACAATCTAGCTTCTCATCCATGGCAGAAAATCCTAACCCGTTTGGCGGCAACTCCAGTCTATATTTAAGTCAAAACTCCAGCCTCAAAGGTTTGCCTGAAGATTCAAGGAGTGGTGATATCGTGCCAGGAAGCGTAGCAAAGATTAAAGTCATCGGCGTGGGCGGGGGTGGCGGCAATGCAGTCAACCGAATGATTGCCAGCGATGTGTCTGGAGTTGAGTTTTGGACGGTAAACACCGATGCTCAAGCGTTGTCTCAAGCTCAGGCTCAAGCTTCAAAACGTTTGCAAGTGGGTCAAAAATTGACGCGAGGGCTAGGGGCAGGGGGAAACCCGGCGATCGGGCAAAAAGCCGCCGAAGAATCTCGTGATGAAATCGCCACAGCGTTAGAAAACTCAGATCTTGTGTTTATCACAGCAGGGATGGGGGGCGGCACGGGCACGGGGGCGGCTCCGATCGTCGCCGAAGTCGCAAAGGAGTTAGGGGCCCTGACGGTTGGAGTCGTGACTCGCCCCTTCACATTTGAAGGACGGCGACGCACCACTCAGGCCGAAGAAGGGATTGCCGCGCTGCAAAGCCGAGTCGATACCCTGATTATTATTCCTAATGACAAGCTGCTGACGGTGATTTCTGAGCAAACGCCTGTACAGGAAGCGTTTCAGACCGCAGATGATATTTTGCGTCAGGGCGTACAAGGCATTTCAGACATCATCACGATTCCCGGTTTGGTAAACGTAGATTTTGCTGACGTAAGAGCGATCATGGCAGACGCAGGTTCGGCACTGATGGGCATCGGCATCGGGTCTGGTAAGTCTAGAGCTAGAGAAGCAGCGATCGCCGCAATTTCATCGCCTCTATTAGAAGCGTCCATCAACGGAGCCAGAGGAGTTGTTTTCAACATCACGGGTGGCACCGATCTGACGCTTCATGAAGTCAATGCGGCGGCAGAAATCATTTATGAAGTCGTTGACCCCAATGCCAATATCATTTTTGGGGCAGTGATTGACGAGCGGCTTCAAGGCGAAGTCCGAATTACGGTGATTGCGACCGGGTTTTCTCCTGAACCTCAACCCCAGCAAGCTGCTGGAAAACCAACTGCGCTCCCGAAACGATCAGTGACTCCGACGACTCCGACTCCAGCTTCAACTCCCGATCCGAAAAGCAAGCCTCCAGGTTTAGATATTCCTGAGTTTTTGCAGAAACGCAGACCACCGAGATAAAGGTTAGGCTCTTCAAATCTGGAGCACTTGAAGTGATTCTCCTGCCATAATTTGAGTCTGCCCGATCGGAATGACTCCCAAACTATTTGTTCCAGCAAGATTAATTAAATTGCCGGAACTGCTGCTTCCTGTCGCGATCGTAAACTCGTAGGAGTCATTAACCCAGTGCAATTGACCCCAGAGATAAGACTCTCGCTTGCCGTCTGATCGTAAGTCTTGTTGAGCGATCGCTTGCACAAATGTCGGCTCCCATCCTTGGGGCAAGCCCGATAGTTTTTTGAGAGCGGGTTGGACAAATCGCCAAAACGTCACGAGGGCTGAAACGGGATTGCCGGGCAGCCCAAAATAAAGCGCTTTTGGAAACGTGGCAACCGTTAAGGGCTTTCCGGGTTTAATGGCGACCGCGCGGATGTGAATCTGTGCGCCTAGCTCTGCCAAAATGCGATCGACATAATCATAATCGCCAACCGAAACGCCTCCAGACGAGAGAACGACATCGGCGATCGCAACCGCATCAGCGATCGTGCGTTTCAGAGCTTCGGGCTGATCTGCCACAATGCCTAACGGAATCGCTTCTCCGCCCATCTGCTCGACCAGTGCCGCGAGTGCATACTGATTAGAATCAACAATTTGTCCGGGTTGCAACGGTTGATCGGGTGTGACTAACTCGCTGCCCGTAGACAAAATTGCCACGCGAGGACGACGATAAACTCGCACTTGACTACATTGTGCTGCTGCCAACACTGCGATTTCGGGTGCCTTCAGCACCAATCCTGCTGACAACAAGGGCGCACCTGCTTGATAGAAAGCCCCGCGATGACGTACAAAAGCTTGCGGCTCGATGGGAGGTTTCAGGATCAAAACTTGTTCATCTTCCCGCTTTGTCTCTTCTTGGATGACGATCGTATCTGCCCCTTCTGGCATCACAGAGCCTGTGAGAATTCGGGCGGCTTGTCCGGGTTTGACCGATCGCTGGGGTTGATATCCAGCCGGAATCTCTTCTACGATTTCCAAGACGACGGGCTTCTCAGCGCTAGCAGATTTGACATCCTCAAACCGCACGGCGTAGCCATCCATTGCCGAATTGTCCCAGTGGGGAAAGTCTAGATGACTGGTTACAGAGACTGCCAGGATGCGATCGCGCACGGATCGCAAATCCACATCCTCCACGTCCTGTATATTAAACGGTTGGACTAAGTTAAGAATTAGCTCTTCTGCTTGCTTTGCTGGCACCATTGTTTTCTCACCCACTTTATTCAGTCAGCGTAAACCATCTCTGACCTGACACTTAAACGGTTTTTTGCACAAGTTCGCTGTCATGTGGAATAATAGTTGTTTGTGTCCAAATCAGTGTCTTCACAATTAACCGATCATGGCTAAGAATAAGGGCGTTAGAATCGTGATTACTTTAGAGTGCACCGAGTGTCGCACCAATCCTGATAAGCGATCGCCCGGTGTCTCTCGTTACACCACCACCAAAAACCGTCGTAACACTACAGCACGGCTAGAACTAGCTAAGTTCTGTCCTCACTGCAACAAACATACTGCCCACAAAGAAATCAAGTAACTAGTAGATCGTTAACTAGTTATATCGGCTGTCAGCAATAAGCTGGTAACTTCTTGCCCGTAGTCTCTCAGCCCGACTACTGACCACTGACCACTCACCAAGGAATCACCATGAGCTATTACCGTCGTCGCGTCTCGCCTCTCAAGCCTGAAGAACCGATCGATTATAAAGATGTCGATTTGTTGCGGAAATTTATCACCGAGCGAGGCAAAATTCTTCCCCGTCGGATCACAGGACTCACCGCTAAACAGCAGCGTCATCTGACCGTTGCCATTAAGCGCGCTAGAATCATGGCGCTGTTGCCCTTCATCAGCCAAGAAGGTTAATCTGCGGGGTGTTAAGGTGTAGAGTGTGAGCGCGTTTTGCTGCTAGATATCAGGCACCACTCCCCGGCTCTCATTTGCTGTCCTTAACACCCTTAATTGCACTGACCTCAATGGAGAAGGGAACCCTAGTTGAATTTCGCCTCAATAGCGATCGCCGTCTTGCCGTTGCCGAACGTCCAGAAGGCAAAAAACATTGGATTGTGACCGACGATCGTGGGCAAGCTCACACCCTTCATCCTCGACAAGTCACTTACGAAATTGCTGACGAAACTTATAAGTCTGCCGACATTCCCAAGTTTTTGCAGGAGATTCAACCCTATCTTGATCCATCAAGTTTAGAAGTTGCCTGGGAGATCTTGAGCGAAACTGGCGAGAGCACTGCGCCGATCGAAATGGCGATGTTGCTGTTCTCAGAGAAGACCGCGCTCTTGTGTTATGCGGCGTACTGCTTACTTTCAGACGATAAGATTTACTTTAAGCAGAAGGGCGATCGCTACGAACCTCGACCTGCTAACCAAGTTGCCGAACTCAAGCACCAGATTGAGATGGAAGCTCAACGGCAACGCGACTGGGAGAGCTATCTAGAGCGCCTTCAGCAAGCCTTAAAGGGTGAAGCCGTCGAGTGGCAACCCAGCGATCGAGTTCGCCTCGATGCCATTGAGCGATTTGCGACCTTGGGAGATGAGGCAACTCATCGCACGCCTGCCCTTGAAACCTTGGGCGCTCTTAAACGGCAGGAAACTCCTCAATCCGCTTTTCAACTGCTGATCGATCTGGGTTTGTGGAGTCCTCACGAGAATCTGTCCCTGCGGCGCAGCCAGATCCCTACTCACTTTTCTACAAAGGTTTTGGAAGTGTTGCACCACCGCTTGGAGTTTCCGCCTGCTGACTCAAACGCCGATCGGTTAGACCTGACTCACTTAAAGGTTTATACGATCGACGATGAAAGCACCCGTGAAATCGATGACGGCTTGAGTCTAGAAATTCTGCCAGATGGTCAGCAGCGCCTCTGGATTCACATTGCTGACCCGACTCGCTGGCTCATCCCTGGTGATGACTTAGATTTAGAGGCTCGTCGTCGAACCACCACTATCTATCTGCCGACGGGAATGATTCCGATGTTTCCGTCTGAGTTAGCAACCGGGCCGATGAGCTTAAATCAAGGCGAAGTCTGCTGTGCCCTCAGCTTTGGGGTCGTTTTAGACGAATCGGGCGGCGTACAAGATTTTAGCATTCACACCAGCTTGATCAAAGCCACTTACCGCCTCACCTACGACGATGTAGACGAGATGCTGCAATGGGGCGTTCAGGCAGAGTCAGAATTGGAAACGATCGCGCGTTGGGCAAAACGCCGTGAGCAGTGGCGACAGTCTCAGGGAGCGATTAGCATTCACATGCCCGAATCGTCCATCAAGGTCAACGGCGACGGCGAGGTTGTGGTCTACGTCCTGGAAGATTCCGTTTCTCGGCAACTCGTGGCTGAAATGATGATTTTGGCAGGAGAGGTGGCTGCACGCTATGGTCAAAAGCACGGCTTGCCAGTGCCTTTCCGCGCTCAACCGCAGCCCGAATTGCCTCCTGAAGGTGAACTGCTGCAACTTCCGGCGGGCCCTGTGCGCTCCTGTGCGATTCGCCGCTGCATGCCTCGTAGTGAGTTGAGCATCACCCCTGCTCGTCATGCCAGTTTGGGGCTAGACACCTACACTCAAGTCACCTCTCCAATTCGCCGCTATAGCGATTTGCTGACGCACTTTCAGATCAAAGCGCATTTGCGAGGTGCAACGCTGCCATTCTCCCCGGACGAAGTGAAAGATTTGATGCTTACTATTGCCAGTACGGTGCAGGAAGCCTCTCTTGTCGAGCGTCAAACCAATCGCTATTGGGGCTTAGAGTTTCTGCGTCGCAACTCGTCTGAGGTCTGGCAAGCTCTAATGCTGCGCTGGCTACGTGAACACGAAAACCTTGGACTCATCTTGTTAGAAGATTTAGGGTTGGAGTTGCCGATTCGGTTTAGCCGATCGATCGAACCTGGCGATCGCCTCGATCTCAAAGTCAGCCACGTCGATCCGCGTCAAGACATCATCCAATTCCAGGAAGTGGTCACTCAAGCAGTGGGATGAAGAAGCAACAGAGAAGTCACGAACTCCTTAGTCTTTCTTAACAAACAAATAAACCTGGTCATGCTCGTATTGAAGCTGAAACTGGGGAGTCTTTTGGGCTAACTGAAAAACCTGATTCGCAAGCTCTAGGCTACTTGCCCACCCAGGATGACGGAGATTGAGCAACACGTAGTCAAACTGATTGAGAGTCGTAGGTGGCGCAACCAGATTTGTGTACTCCAAAAACGGACGATGGGTGAGATGAGGAGCGATGTAGCTGGTGGTGAGAACGGCACCTTTTGAATGCACTTGGGCGATCGCCTCTCGCGTCGCTTGCCAGGTATCGAGACGATCGAGATACTTCTCCCAAAAAAAACCGTACTTTGCCAACGCCAGAAATGCCATCAGCGACCAGAGGATTATGGTTCGTGAATTTTTGATCCACCCTTTGCCGGCTGCCATTGCCGAGATCACAGACAGCACCAAAAATGGTAGAGCAGGCAGTGAGTATTGGTGCACCAAGTTGCGCTGAGATTCTGACTCTGACAGAATGTTGATGACAAAAGTAGGTAGTGCTGCAACTAGGGGCGTAAGCGATCGCAGTGAAAGCCCCCAGGCGATCGGGATTACTAGTAAAAATACGTAGAATAGGGTGTCGATCGAGAACAACTTTTCCAAAATTAACCAAGGCTTGAGAAAAAGATTCTTCACAACCTCCGCCAAAGAAGTTCCCAGATATCCGTATCGCGCCACTGACTCGACTCCACCGGGACGAAAATAGGGAATCACAAGCTGGGTGGCGATCGCAAACCAGATACCGCCTAGCAGAATCGCGATCGTGCCACACTGTCGCTTTTTCTCGAATACCAAAAGCCAAAAACCCATCGCTGCAACGGTTAGCGACAAAGCATCTCGACAGCCCAAAATCAACACAATACAGAAAGTAAACCAGCCCACGCGATCGGCTCTTGCTGCTAAAACTGCGGTGAGAATTAACGGTAAAGCGATGACTTCTGGATGAAAATCAAACAGATTAAGGTTGAACAGTAAGGGGTAAAGAAGATAAGAGAGGGCGATCGTGTTTGCCTGTGACGCATTCAATCCCGCTTGTCGTGCCAGGTGCCAGATAGGTAAAGCACCCATGCTCAGAGAAATCGCCTGAATCGCAAACAGCCAATACACACTGGGATAGAGCTTGTAGAACACGGCGACCCCATACAGAATCCAATCTGCGTGACCGCCCATGAAGTGATAGCCCCAAAAAGACACGATCGGCGTGATTCCCTGACTAATCAGATAAATTGCCTGGTCAAAATATCCCAAATCTAGAGCGGTGGATTGAAACAGCAAATGGCGGACGCTACTGCACACAAAAAAGATCAGGCTGTTGATGGCAACTATTCGCGCGATCGCTGGAGGCACAATTTTCTGAAGGTAGGTGCGATCCAGATATTTTTGCCAAGCTTGGACTTTCTGAGTTTGCATGAGTTGAGAAAATGGAGCGATCGGGAGAGACAAGTTAAGTTTCTGCACAGTCTTCATCAATTTACCTGAACACAGCCAGTTAAAAGCTGTCGCACCATCTGGCTCTAGTAATTTCTTGCAGCGATCGCTCCCCGTTGCGAGAGAATGATAGATACTATCAGCCTTTGGGAATTTTTCCCGGTGGGAATGCCATCTGATAGAATTTATGAGGTTTTTATAAACTGAGCCAATGAGATCGACGCGGGTACGAATTGCAATTGATGCGATGGGGGGAGACAACGCCCCTGCTGAAATTGTGGCGGGCGCACTCAGGGCGCAAGAAGAACTAGGGGTAGATGTGTTGCTGGTGGGTGACCCTCAGCAAATCGAAGCCTCCTTAAAACAGCACACTCAATCCTCATCGCTAGAGATTGTGCCGTCAGAAGGCGCGATCGAGATGTCTGAGGAGCCGCTGATAGCTCTACGCCGCAAGCCCAAAGCCTCGATCAACGTGGCAATGGATTTGGTTAAAAAAAAGCGGGCAGATGCCGTGGTTTCGGCAGGTCACTCTGGGGCAGCGATGGCGGCGGCTCTGCTGCGGTTGGGCAGATTGCCAGGAATTGACCGTCCTGCGATCGGGGCTGTTTTGCCAACCATGATTGCAGGCAAACCTGTCTTGATTCTCGATGTTGGCGCAAACGTAGACTGTCGCCCAAAGTTTCTAGAGCAGTTCGCCTTAATGGGCAGCATCTATTCTCAATACGTGCTGGGAGTCGCAGAACCCAAAGTAGGGTTGTTGAACATCGGCGAAGAACCCAACAAGGGCAACGAGTTGGCGATTCAAACCCATCAGCTTCTCGAAGAAAACCCCAACATTCCTTTTATTGGCAACGCCGAAGGACGAGATGTGTTGTCGGGTCATTTTGATGTCATCGTCTGTGATGGCTTTGCGGGGAACGTGCTGCTAAAGTTTGCCGAAGCCGTCGGAGAAGTTGCCCTACAAATCTTGCGGCAAGAGTTGCCCCGTGGCTTACACGGCAAGGTAGGCGTTTCGTTTCTGCGTCCCAATCTGAAGCGGATTAAACAGCGAATGGATCACGCTGAACATGGTGGCGGCCTGCTGCTGGGGGTGGCCGGAATCTGCATCATCAGTCACGGCAGTTCTCAAGCGCCGACGATCTTCAACGCGGCACGGTTGGCAAAAGACGCGATCGACAATGAAGTCCTCGATCGCATCGCGGTCACCAGCCGTTTGGCAGAGAGCTAGGCGCACCACCAATCTAAGACCCGGTAATGATGGAGAAGGAATCTTGGAACAGTCAGGGGTAGGGATTGCAATCACGGGGAGCGGCTCATCGACTCCGACCGTTGCCCTCAATAATGTTGAGCTGAGTCGAGTTGTCGAAACGTCTGACGAATGGATTGCATCTCGCACAGGCATCCGTGAGCGCCGATTAGCAGAGCCGGGATGCTCACTCACAAAATTGGGAGTCGCGGCGGCGAAGGATGCGATCGAGATGGCGGGCATCGCTCCGACCGATCTCGATTTGATCATCTTGGCAACTTCGACCGCCGATGATCTGTTTGGTAGTGCCAGTCAAATTCAAGCGCAATTGGGCGCATCTAGAGCGGTTGCCTTCGATTTGACTGCCGCTTGTTCTGGCTTTGTATTTGGCATGGTCACGGCAGCGCAGTTCATTCGCACGGGCGTTTATAGAAATGTGCTGTTGATCGGAGCCGATGTGTTATCTCGCTGGCTCGATTGGTCTGATCGCCGCACTTGTGTGTTATTTGGGGATGGAGCCGGGGCGGTGGTGATGCAGGCAAGTCAGCACGATCGGCTTTTAGGATTTGAACTCCGCAGTGACGGCACGCAAAACAACTGTCTCAATTTGTCCTATCACTCTCAGCCAAAAGAACTGCTGGCAGGTGTGACAATTAATCAAGGCACCTTTCACCCGATTACGATGAATGGTCAAGAAGTTTATCGCTTTGCAGTCAAGAAGGTGCCTGAAGTGATAGAAAAAGCTCTATTTCGGGCAAATTTAACCGTTGCGGAAATTGACTGGCTCTTGCTGCATCAGGCAAATCAGCGCATTCTCGACTCGGTTGCCGATCGGCTCAAAATTCCTCCCGAAAAAGTGATCAGCAATCTGGCAAAATACGGCAATACGTCCGCCGCGTCGATTCCTTTAGCGTTAGATGAAGCCGTTCGACAAGGCAAAATTAAACCGGGCGATACGATCGTCACTTCTGGCTTTGGAGCCGGGTTGACGTGGGGTGCAGCCATCTTTCAGTGGGGATAGCAGGATTATGACTAAGACCGCATGGGTGTTTCCGGGACAGGGGTCTCAAGCGATCGGCATGGGAATGGATTTGCTTGAATTGCCAGAAGCGATGGCTAAATTTGAGCAAGCCGAACCGATTCTTGGCTGGTCAGTGATTGAAGTTTGCCAAAATCAAGACGACAAAGTTTCTCATACGCTCTACACTCAGCCTTGCTTGTATGTTGTGGAAAGCATTTTGGTAGACTTGCTGAAGGCGAAAGGGCAGCACCCTGATTATGTCGCAGGGCACAGCCTGGGAGAATATAGCGCACTTTATGCGGCGGGTGTGTTTGGCTTTGAGGATGGGTTGCGGCTGATCAAGCGTCGCGCAGAATTGATGGACAGCGCATCGGATGGCATGATGGCGGCGTTGTTGGGCTTCGATCGTCCCCAGCTTGAAAGGGTGCTCGCCAAAACTTCCGGTGTGGTGTTGGCCAATGACAATAATGCAGGTCAGGTCGTCATTTCTGGCACTCCAGAGGCGGTCGAAACCGTGTTAACTCAAGTCACGTCTAAGCGATCGATTCGGCTTAATATCAGCGGGGCGTTCCACTCGCCTCTGATGGCAGACGCGGCAACTCAATTCAAACCTGTTTTAGATTCTGTCCCTTTTGCGGCGGCTCAAGTTCCAGTCCTCTCAAATGTTGACCCGACTCCTAGCACCGATCCGGCAGTGCTTAAAGACCGTCTAGACCGTCAGATGACTGGCGCTGTGCGCTGGCGTGAAATTTCTCTGCAACTGCCTCAAGAAGGCGTTAAGCGTGTGGTCGAAGTGGGCCCTGGCAAAGTCTTGACTGGAATTATTAAGCGCACCTGCCCTGATTTAATGCTAGAAAATATCGGTAGGTTTGCCGATCTCTCTTCATGACTCGCGCTTCTCACTCAGAACCATTTCCCGATCGAGAACCGTTGATCAGCCTGCTGCTTTACCGTCTGTTCAAATGGTCGATCGTCAGCCCGGTGCTGCACACCTATTTTAGAGGACGGATTTATGGAGCCGAGAATGTGCCCCAAAAGGGACGCTTGCTCGTCGTCAGCAACCATGCCAGCGATTTTGATCCGCTTTTGCTCTCGTGCGGTGTGGGTCGTCCGGTGGCCTATATGGCAAAAGAGGAACTGTTTCAGGTTCCTGTACTGAAGCAGGCAATTCGAGCCTATGGAGCCTACCCGGTTAAGCGAGGATCTGCCGATCGCAGTGCAATGAAAGCGGCGATCGCATCCATTGAGTCAGGTTGGGCAACAGGCGTGTTTCTCGATGGCACTCGCACCCTTGACGGACGCATTGCAGATGCCAAACTCGGCGCAGCTTGGATCGCGGCAAAGACTCAATCGCCTCTACTCCCCGTCAGCCTCTGGGGAACTCATACCATCTTTCGCAAAGGCTCTGCTATTCCTCACCCGGCTCCAGTTACGGTGCGAATTGGGGAACTGATTGCACCCCCAGCATCGAGCGATCGCTCAGAACTCGAAGCTATCACTCAACGCTGTGCACTAAAAATCAATAGCCTGCATGACTTGGGACGCTAGAGTTGAAGTTTGAATTGCTAGAGTAAAATTCTGTCTCTCATCACGATTCTTGAAATGTCAGATTTAAGATCAGAACTCACCGAATCTCTAGACGAAGCCGAATGGAATTGGCTGATTCCCCACGTCGATCGAGATGCCGTGATCGTCGTCGCTCCTCAACTAAATTTAGTCGATGTGGGAATGGCGATCGTCAATGACCACTCCGCCTCAGTCCAACATTGGATCGCTGAAGGTCTGATTTACAAGCCGTCTGAGCAACAAAAAACTGACTGGAACGCGCATCAAGACAAGCGATTTCATGCCTTGATTGTTCAGCCTTATGTATTGGTGCAGGACTCGATCGCAGCTTGAGCTTTAGGATTCTCTGCCAACTATCGCCCTCCATGCAGTCGGCTCCAGCTTGCCCCCGTATGCCCTGTAGTCACCCAGAGAACTGCTCTACCTCCGTCTCGGAGTGCCTTCGATAAGGGTTCTTCAGGCTGCTCAGAAGGCACTGAGACGGGTTTGAGATGAATTCCTCGACTTCCCAGCACAATCTCGCCAATGATTTGAGCGCGTCGCATGTGATAGTCAGAAGTCACCAAATAGACGCTTTGAACGCCTTGCTGCTTTAACTCATCGACTAGCGTCGTGAAGTTTGTCACCGTATCTACGGCTTGATAGTCTAAATTGAGTCGATGCAGATCAACGCCCGCTTCTGAAAATACCTGTTCTGTATAATCTCTTGGGCTGCCTGAAGAAATCCAGATCGGCAAGCCAGGATGCTCACGAGCAAACTCCGCCGTAAACCTCTCACGCTCCAACGCCACGGTCGAACCGCCTAAGACGAGAATTGCTTGAGGCTTCTCAAAATAGATACGAACGGCTCGGAAGCCAAACCAAACCACTAAAGGCAAGATGAACAACATCCAGGGAAATCGTTTCCCTTTCGATCGAGTTTTCTTCTTTGAGTGGTGAAGCTGATGATTGTGAGACGCTTCTCTCGATCGCATGATGACACCCGAACTCAACCACTCACTCGATACAAAGTCTACTGCACACCCCTGATCAACTCAAGACCTCGCCGATTACTCAGGTCGCTGTGGCTGAACGGGAGGGGCTGATTGGGCTTGAGCGATCGTCGCCTGAATTCTCGGCACAGACAAGAACTTTTGGGTTGCCGCCAACAGCTTTTCGCCCCACAAATTGTCTTTGAGAAACTTCAAGTCACCATAGCGACTATCTAACCGAATGGCTGCTTCGCCCAGGGTTAAACCTTGCTCACGATCGCCTTTGTTATAAAGCGCGACGGCGGCTGCTAATTTAGGTTCTGCCGCTTTGGGGTCGATCGCTACCGAAGTCCGCCACAGCCGAATCGCATCGTCAACGTCTCCCTGCTCATATTTAACCAGCGCCACATTATTGATAGCGGGCCAATATTCTTTGTCTTGAGCATAAGCTTTTTCGTAACTGGCGATCGCTTCCCGATTTTGCTTCAGCATCAGGTAGGCGTTGCCCAGATCAAATAGCGCTCCAGGCACATTTGGTTTTAACTTCAGCCCAGATTGAATGTAGTCGATCGATTGCTGATAGCTGGCTTTCTGAAAGTGCGCTGTTCCCAAGGCAAATAAAATTGCGGCATTACGGGGATCAATCGTCTGTGCACGTTTGAGCGCATTAATTCCCGGATCAATCTGATTGGCTTGAAGATATAACCCGCCTAAAACTGCCCAAGCTTCAGGAATCTTTGGAGCTAATTGGGTTGCTAACCGTGCGCGCGATAATGCCAGATCAAACTGTTGAAACTGAGCCAGTTGTGTCGCTTCCTGCACTAGACCAATGCCCTGCTGCTCTAGCTTTTTGGTGTCAAGTTGCAGCATGTGGGGCACCAACGCCTGTCCGAAAGCGGGATGAGCGGCAGTCCACACACTCAAAATGGTCAGGGCAGAAAGAAAAGAAATACGTTTGGGCACGGTATAAGCTTGTCCGAAAAAACAGTGGGGCTTCAGTTAGCTTAATCCATCTTGCGGAGGATCGGGGCAAAAAAGCATCCGAAGAGAATCGAAAATTTAAGGATCAAAAAGTCAATATCGGGCACGATCGGAGCTAATCTTATTAACCTTAAACAATTTGTTCTCAACCGCCCAAGGCTAACCTGGCTCCTTTTATGGATCGTTTTAAAGTCGAAGTCATTTCCCAAACGCCAAACCCGCAGCAGACTATCTATGCAGCGATGCACCAAGATTATGCAGAGAATTTCGTCTGTGATGATCGCGATCGCTTTCCCGACGAAGCCAAGTGCGGCGAAGTGATCATCAAACAACTGCTGGCAGGCAATCGGGGTCACTACGGCCCGTTAGAACATCCGCAAATCGTGTTGAACTGCGGCTGGTTTCCCCATAGCACCATGCAGCAAATCCGCACTCATCGTGTGGGAATCTCATTTGATGTCCAATCTGGACGCTATACAGGGCAACGGGTTCTGGATGTGGTAGAAGGCAAGCGCGACATTGAAGAGGTGTTTTATTTGCGTCCGTTGGGCTTTTATAGCGATCGCCAGGGCAAAAAATATGAATACACGCTAGAACAGCGTCAACAAGATATTGAATGGTGTGTCACCGCCTGTCAGCGCTATAAAGACCGAATTGATCAGGGGTTCTCAGAAGAACACGCGAGAGGATTGATCCCGTTTGATGTGCGTCAGCATTGGGTGATGTCTGCCAACGTGCGATCGATGATGCACTTAATTGACCTGCGCTGGAAAGCAGATGCCCAGCTAGAAGCTCAAAAGCTCTGCGAATGCATTTGGGAACCCTTTCAGAAATGGGTGCCAGAGATTGCGAACTGGTACGAAGCCAATCGCCTCAAGAAAGCGCGTCTTGCACCTTAGCTTCATATAAAAGAAACCTTCTTGATGTGATCTTCACATCCGTACGGAACTTGTCACATTTCTAACAGGTCTCGTGAGCAAGAGATGATTCCATTCTACTGATCCGCAGAGCTTCCTCATTGGATTGGTAGAAGGCAGCTTTGCTGTGTCTACTCAAGTTCGATTTGACCATACTAAGCCAAACATTCACTGACAAAACCTATGAAGAATTCTGTGCCTAGTTTCGATTCACACAACGAGACTCTGAAAGATCGTGAGACTCGCAGGTCGATTTGGAGGAAAGCTGCGATCGCGCTCATGGCATCCACGTTGCTTTTGGGTAGCTACAGCACTCAAAAAGCAGTAACGGCGGCTCCCTTACAAGTCAGTCAACAACAAAGCTGGAATGCCGTTCTCAAAGTTGCGCGGCTGGTGCAAACTCGGCAAGATTCAGCCCTAGTGGTGCAACTGGGCATTCTTAACAAGCCGCAAACCAGCTACGCCAACGCGGTTTATCAGGTGTTTGCGCGTCGGAACGATCGGTGGGTGCAGATTTTCACCAGCACAGGGGCGCGTCTGATCACCAACGCTTCAGGACAGACCACTCTGCTACCTGAAGTGATCTCTTTTAATGACTTGCGACAACAACTCGGCAACGACGTAGACCTCAGCAAAGTAGACCTGCGCGTTACGGCTCAACTGCGCTACGACATTCGCGGCAGTGTGCGCGATCGCTCCGTTTTCTTTGAGCAAACTCAGTCTTATCAAACGATCGCCCAAACCACCAGCACTCAGCTAATTAGCAGTTCCTCGACTCAATCTGCGATCGCAGTTAATCAAGGCAGTTTTAGCTTGGCAATTTCTCAGAAAAAAGCCACTCTTTCTAAAGTGATTGCACGAGTTTCGGTTCGCAGTCGAGCGTCACAAGGCTTTTCCGCAGAACAATTTGTCGGCGATTTTAGCTACAAAATCAACAAGAAAGCCAAGTTCATGAAAGGACTGAAGGCAGGCGATCGGGTGATCGTTCGGCTATTCGACCCAGCAAATCAATTCATCGGCTACAGCGAATTTGAACTGCTGTCAGAAAATGCGACGGTGACGCTAGTCTTACCCGATCGCCCCAGCGCTACCCGCATCGTTCGCACCGTTTATGGAATGGATGTCAATCAGGACGGCTCGATCGATTCCAACACTCAGGTTTACGACTATTTCACTCAGGTTTCACAAGTCACGAGCCAGACTTATCGAAATGCACGGGTAACATTCTTCAACAGCGTTCAAAATCTGAATTTGAATGGGTTTACGCTGGCCGGGTTGCCAACTCCACGATCGAACTGTAGCTACCCGACCTCCTTTGAGAGTGGGGCTTTTTTGTTGGTGAATCGGTCGATCGACGTGTTCCAGTCTAGTCTGAATTCGGTGTTTGTGGCGGCTCCGGGGCAGGTCGTGCAGACCATTAATATCAGCAGCACTAACCTTTCGGTTTATGAAGTTAGTCAGTTACTAACCACCTATCAAACGGTCAACACGACTCAAACGATCGACTCGGATGATGACAAAAAAGGCAGAAAGCGTCACTGCAATCAAGGAATTGGCAACGGCTCAGAAGGCTGCGATCCGGGGAATTCTCGCCCTCACGGTGGTAGCAATGACGAAGATGGACGCAAACCAGGTAAAAACAAACGCTAATTTGGCATCCTCACATCTAAAATAAAATCTCCACATCAAGCCCAGTTGTGGAGATTTTTTTGAAATTTTCTTTTGCTCAAGAAGTTCTTTGCTGTTAGCAAAATCATTCATACTGGTTTACTGGTAGATGCGATCGAGGCTGTAACAAGAACGTCAGTTCGACTAGGTTTTTCGACTGCGATCGAACTGACGTTAACAAGAAGCAACGAAGTCTCTAAAATTAAAATGCCTCAGATTAGTGAGAGGCTAGAAGCCAGGATTTGCTGTGGGCACGACTAGAAGGAAGGGCAACGATGAACATCGTAGAACTATTTCAAAAAGGCGGCGTAACGATGCTGCCGTTATTGCTGCTCTCGATCTTGGCGTTGAGTGCAATTATTGAGCGATCGTGGTTTTGGTTTAACGTTCTCAATAAAGAGAAAGAAACGGTCAACCGGATTTTGGATGCCTCTCGCAAAGATTGGCAGATGGCAGGCGAGATTGCTCGGCAAGCCTATGATCAACCGATCGGCAGGTTTCTCTACGCCGCTCTTCGCTTGGAAAAACCTGATCCCGAATCGTTTCGTTTGGCGCTAGAATCAGCGGCTGATGAAGAGATTGTGTCGATGCGTCGAGGTGACAAAATCCTAGAAGCCGTGATCGCGCTGGCTCCTTTGTTAGGGTTGTTAGGAACGGTGATTGGTTTAATCACGTCATTGCGATCGATTCGCATCGGCGATATTGGCACCGCCTCGACTGCTGGGGTGACGACAGGCATTGGTGAAGCGCTGATTAGTACTGCAACGGGTCTAGTCGTGGCTGTTTTTAGCGTCGCCTTCTACCGCATTTTTCAAGCCCTAGTTTTCAATCAGGCAAAAATCTTTCGCAGAGCAGGCAACGAGTTAGAACTGCTCTATAGACAAAACTGGCAAGACAGCAACCGCTAGAAAATTTTAGAGTTTGTCATGATAGACAAATTCTCTGGCTGGCTCCACCCTTCACACTTGATGCTCATGAAGATTAATCTCGACGCTTCCCAAGATGAGGCACAAATTCAAATTATTCCTTTGATCGACGTGATCTTTTGCATTCTGACCTTTTTCATCCTGGCAGCTTTGCAGCTAACCCGTCGAGAAGGCATTAATTTAGATTTGCCCACAGCCAGCACAGGTACGCCCCAGAATCAGGAGATGTTGGTGGTCAATATCGACTCCACGGGGCTGACCTCGGTTAAGAATCAACCTGTCGATCGGGTTCAGCTTTATCAAGTTCTGCAAAATTATCACCAGCAGAATCCGCAAGGGTTGCTCGTTTTGAGTGCCTCCCAAACCTCTTTCTACAATGATGTGATTCAGGTTTTGGATGTATTACGCGCAGTGGGCGGCGATCGTGTTGCCCTCGAAACGGCTCCCCAAACTAGCCCATCGCCCAATCAGAATCCAGCGATCCCCGGTCAGACTCCTTTAAACCCAGGGTTGACGACTCCTGCCCCATCGATCGATCCCCTCAATCCTCAACCTTCTCTAAATCCGATTTCACCCACTAGTCCTAACTTACAGCCAACTAATCCTAGTCAGGTGCCTACAGGTCAATCTCCCGTTTCTCCTCAACAATCTACCCCAACAGTTCCTTCAATCCCTCCTCAATGAAAGCCACAAAAAAGGGTGAGATAGACTCACCCTTAAGAAAAGATTTGTAGGCTATCTCAATGACGGCTGTTGCGAATGGGAGTCCCGCAGGGATAGGTGGCAACAGGCTGCTTCGTCACACCGATCGAAATTGGTTCTGGGGCGGGATGGGAGGGCCGTTGTTTAGCCGCTTCATAATCTGCCTTCAGCTTTGCCAGCAGTTCGTCGCGCCGATCGTATAGCCGCTTTAACGGGCGAGGCTCACACTGGTTGATCACATAAGCAGTCAGGATGGGCAGCGCGATCGTGCTATCGGTGTAGCAGACGACCGTATTGGGCAGTTCTTCGGGATCAACCTTGCCCCAACTGACAGCTTCATTTGGAGTTGCACCTGACAACCCGCCTGTATCAGGACGAGCATCAGTGACTTGAATGAAGTAATCGTGTCCCCGCTCTTCTAAACCCAGAACTTCATGCAGTTGCGGCTGAGTTTGCAGCAAGAAGTTTTTAGGACTGCCGCCACCGATGATCAGCGCTGCGCTCTTGCCTTCCACATCTGGGATGTCAGACTCGCGGGCAGAATAGACGATCGCGGCGGTTTCATTCACATCTAGCATTGGGTCAATGACTAGCTTTGAGCCTTCTAGCGCCATCGCTGCCACATTCATGCCGATCGAGCTATCTCCCGGCGAAGACGTGTAGATCGGAACGCCACACTCATAAGCCGTTGCGAGTAGAGAAGGATGCTTTACGCCCAGTTTCCGCTCTACTTCAGACACATACCGACCCAGTAGATAGTGAAACTCAGCCGTGCCCATGCGCTTCTGAAACGGTTCTGCTTTGAGAATTTGTCGAATGAAGGCATCCGTTCCCAGTAGCACATCATAATCAAAAATGATGTCGTAAATGCGAATGCGACCTTCTTGCCGCAATTTCACATCATCCAAAAATGGGCTGCTGGCGTAGAGATCTAGCCCTAGCCCATAGTGCATATCGTGATAGAGGTTAGCGCCTGTGCTGATGATCCAATCAATGAATCCGTTTCGCATCAAGGGCGCTATCACAGAGACTCCTAGCCCTGCCGGGGTCATTGCGCCTGACAAGCTGAGTCCGACTGTGACACCCTCTTTCATCACCTCACGGCTGAGAAGATGACAAATTTCTCGCAACCGTGCAGAGTTATAAGCCGTAAAGTAACCATCAATCAGGTCAACAACGCTGATCTCGGCAGGCATGGGGGAGGGTGTGATTTTTTGACTGAGAAGTTTGGACATTTTTTTACTCCGAAAAGCTTAAGAAGCATAAAGTGAGGGCTAAACAGTGAGGAACAGCCCGACACCGGACTGAAATTTTTAGTAAGTCGCCAGAATGCAGAAAGGACTCTACGCCCTCAGTCAGAATGCTTTCAGGAATTGAGGACACAAACTTAGACTGACTTTAAGCAGTAGACAAGCAAAACCTACAAAGGCTGAAAATTTTGCAGAACCGAGTCCAAGCTCAGCCTGCGCCACATGATGACTAGCGGCAGAGCGCTTCAGCCATTAGGTTAAAGAATTCCCCTAAAAGAGAACTTGACCGATCCAGTTTGGGTCGGGGTTGAGAGCAGCCATGCTTTTGGATGCTAAAAGTCAACGACAGACGCAAACCTTGAGTTACAGATCGGTCAATTCATACTGGGAGCTTCGCAGCGATCGACCCACGAAAGTGCAGGGTCGCATTGCCGCTTCCGCTTTAACTTCATTTCGAGATACCACAAAGGTCGCCAAGGGTATCCAGTCAAAGAGAAAAATTTCAATGCTCTTTACGCAACCTTTTAGACACGAACGCTTTCATCCTACCATCTATCTTTGAAGATGATGATCGTCCAAAATACTGAGACTCTCCCATTTATTCATAAAGTGGGGTCTCCCTGTTGGTAGGCTAAGAGCAGTCGGCTTGTGACTTTTTTCTCAAATTTCACTCTGGTATGTCATGACTCTTGATTCTCAGCTTCCGATCAACTCAGATGTGTCTCCTGAACTGGACACAGGCGCACCGTCACCAGAAGCAGATCAGCACCGCAAAAAGATGCAGCGACGGAAAGAGGTGCAGGATCAGCGTCTCGCCAACATGACCTCCGAAAAGGGATTGATCATGGTTCACACTGGAAATGGCAAAGGCAAAACTACGGCGGCTCTGGGAATGGTGCTGCGATCGCTGGGTCATGGCTATAAAGTCGCGATCGTTCAGTTCATCAAGGGCGCATGGGAACCTGCTGAAAAAGCAGCGTTTGAGCATTGGGGCGATCAGCTTGAATTTCATGCCCTGGGTGAAGGTTTTACCTGGGAGACTCAAGATCGCGATCGCGACATTCTCAAAGCAACTCAAGCATGGGAGACGGCGCTGGCATTTATCAAAGACCCCGACTTCAAGCTGGTGCTGCTAGACGAAATTAATATTGCTCTGAAACTGGGTTACTTGAGCATTGAAGCCGTCATCGCTGGATTATCAGAAAAGACTGAAGACTCCCATGTCATATTGACGGGTCGAGGTGCGCTTCCAGCATTGATTGAGCGGGCAGATCTCGTGACAGAAATGACGTTGGTTAAACATCCGTTTAGAGAGCAAGGGGTCAAGGCACAACCGGGAATTGAGTTCTAGTGCAACCCCAGGCAAGCAGCTTCTTGTAACGGACGATTTCTTATAAAGCTGATGAGAGAAATAACTGACATGAGTTTTCTACTGAGGCAATAATCTCAGTAGCAATTCTGACGTAACTGGTGCCGTTGTTGTATAAATTTAGACTCAATCTCAATAAATTGTACAGATCATTTCAATTGATTTCATCTTGATTACCGCTCAAATCTTGCTCTGACTTAATTTTCAGCCCGAATTTGGGAACGCTAAAGAATCTATTTCGGTCGAACCCGTCATTAGCTCATAGAGAGTCCAGCCATGCCGCCTACCGACAACAACACCTTTGCTACAGCGACTCCAATCACAAATCTGATTGGAACACCTCCTCTTTCAGGGTTGCTGAACGCAGGTGACAAAACCGATTTTTACCAATTTACGCTCAACGGCAGCAGCAGCACCAGCGTTACGCTAACCGAACTGACTGGTAATGCCCGTCTCCATCTTTTTAACGGTGCAAAGGTTGAGATCACTCCAAACCCCACAAGCAACTCTAAACAGCTTTCAGAAGCCCTCTCAACCCCTCTGGCTCCTGGAACTTATTATATCCAAGCAGAGTTAGACCCCAGCGATGTTACCGCGATCGAAGCTAACTACAAGTTAAACCTGTCTGTCAGCACAGATGCAACGCTTAATAATTTGGTTTGGCGCAGCAAGCCAGATGGCGGTTTTTCGGTTGTGCAGACAGATGGCAAAATTGTGCAATCTAGTGACCCGATCAAATTAGGCGCTACCCCGCAAAGCCTTTCTACCGATTGGCAAAGCCAGTTTGGTGACTTGAATGGGGACGGCGAAGACGATATTCTGTTGCGAAATCAGAAAGATGGCTCGATCGGCTATTGGATTATGCAGGGCGGCACCCTTTTACAGTTTGCAGGATCTCCTTATAAAGTGCCTGCGAGTTGGCAGTCAACCCTAGCAGATTTTAACAATGACGATCGCGCTGATATTTTCTGGCGCAATAAACAGACTGGTGAAACGGCTATTTGGCTCACCAACAGCACAGGTTTGGGGTTTAGCAGTGCGGCACCTCTCCCTGGAGTTCCTAGTGGTTGGGATCCGACTCTAGGCGACTTTAACGGTAAAGATGGGAAAAAAGATATTCTTTGGCGCAACACCCAAACTGGAGAAGTTGCCGTTTGGTTGATGGATGGCACCAAAATTATCAAAGGAGGAGCCGCGTCTCTTTCGAACGTTCCAGATAGCTGGAAGCCTCAGTTGGGTGACTTTAACAAAGACGGCATATCAGATATTCTTTGGCGCAATACTCAGACTGGAGGAGTCGCCATTTGGCTAATGAACGGCAATCAGATCGCCACTGGCGGAGCGGCATCGCTTTCGAGTGTTCCGATCGAATGGACTGCTCAAGTGGGTGACTTTGAAGGCAACAAAGCAGACGACATTCTTTGGCGCAATACTCAGACTGACCAGCTTGCCGTCTGGTTGTTAGATGGCACTCAAATCGCGCCTTCGGGGGCCGCCTTCCTGCCTTCTCCTCTTCCATCTCGATTCAATATTGAGCGACTCGCTGACTTTAACAACGATGGCAAAACCGATCTGCTTTTGCGCGATTCAGCATCGGGTGAAGTTGCTGTTTGGCTGATGAACGGCACAAGCCTTTTAGATGCAGCTTTTCTTCCTCAGCGTTCTAGCAGTGATCAACTTGATGGCATTCAGCGACGACAGTTTAAGTCCACTATTCAAAGCATCGGTGGCAAGGCAGAGCTTTCTGCTTTTAATATTGGCACCCTCAACACGGCTGGGGTTTATACCGACTCAATCAGTTCTGATGTGCCTGATTACTTCAAATTTAATCTTGGCTTCAGGTCTAACCTGGTTTTGTCTGCAACTGATTTAACGGGTCAGCCTCTCAGCTCGATCGGTCTGCAACTTTATAAGGCAAGCACTGATGGCACCGCCTCAACCCCTTTGTCAAACGATGCGACACAACTTCTAGAGCCTGGAGACTACTACATCAAAGTCTCCAGTAGTCTTGACGAGATCAACTATCGGCTAAACGTTGAAGGTAAGCCACAATTTACGGAACTTGTCGGCAATGGCTTTACAGGTGATTCTCAAGTTTTCTTGACTCTAGGAGCGAATGACACTGACAGCCCGGTTTCTACCGTATCGGTTAACTACAGCGTTAAGAATGCTGGAACGATTTTTGCCCCCAACGTCAAGGTTTCTTTCTACATCTCAAGAGATCAGACGTTTAGCCCTAACGATTACAAAGTTGTTTCTGACCTAAGTTTTGACCTTGCAGCAAATCAGTCTAGCCCCACAACGCCTCTAACGTTGAATCTACCCGCCTGGAGAGACACTTTTTGGGTAGTGGATGGAGCTTATTATCTTCTTGCGGTTGTCGATCCAAGTAACGCGATCGCCGAAACCGATGAAACCAACAACGTGAGTGTTCTGACCTTAGATGTTCAACAGATTCCGACCACTAACCTGAGAGGCAAGAGTCTGACCGTAAATAAAACAACCTTTGCTGCCGCAGAAACGGTAACTGCAACATTTGTGACTGAAAACAATGGGTTCAAAAGCGCATTCAATATGGTTCCAACAGATACGCGAATCCAGGTTGGCTTCTACCTATCTACAACTCCTGTCTTCAATAAGAGTAGTACTACTGCCTACAACCTTGCTCGACCCAGCATTGATGGCATCGCTGGTAAGAGTAACTCAGGGCCCCAAAACACCAGCTTCAAGCTTCCCCCCGCAAATTGGATTGGTTGGGCAAGTCCGTCTGGGCTGCAAACGGTTTACATTGGGATGATTCAAAACAATAATGAAGTCGTGAATGACATCGACCCAGACGATAACCAAAATCTCGGACAGGGTATTGATTGGGTGGAAATCACGGTGAACCTGTAGTTAGAGTCTTGATCAATTAATTAGAGGTCTTGACCTTAGTTGACTGAGGTAGAGGGAGAGGGGAAGTAATTCTCCTTTCCCTTTTTTCATTTATTCCTCTAAAACAGCCGGGGTTGAACACTGAGTTGAGATCTCCTGAGTTTTAGGATAGAAGCTCAACAAACGCGAAAAGTATTCTCCATCAAAACTTCTGGGATCTTTGCGCTGGCGCGATCGATCCACTGTTCGGTGAGTGGTAATTCGCGATTCGGGCACCCCTGTTTTTGCCACCAACCACGCCAGTGATTGATATTGGGCGCGGGTATATCCACTATGTCGATTGGTATTGTTGCGCCCATCAGGCGGAGTCACCAGGGAAATGTGATAGGCAAAGTTGTTAACAGATGGCGGAAAGTCTGGGTTTGTTTGAACTGCTTCTTGACCTGTTTCACCTACAAAAACGGAGTTTCCGGCTCCGAAGGCTCGTCTATCTGGTGGCACCAAATAGACGATCGTGCCATCTAGGGTAATTAGCGTATGGTAGCTAACTTGATCATTATCGTTAGGGTGAGGAGTTTGAAAAAAGCCGATCGTAGATTGGGCAGATCCGACGGTTTCATGGAGAACCACGATCGCTGCATTATCGGCTGGTTTACCGTAGAGATCTTGCACAAATCGTCTCCCAAAATTGGTTGGGTGAGCGAGTGCAACTTCTTCTCTGGGGTTGTACTTCGGCGTTGCCTTGCCTAGAGTTTCTTTTGTCGGGTCAGCAAGATTTGGATCTTGTCTAAATCGACTTAAGGGAACTGGGTCACGCACGGCAGCAACAGTTGATTTTGATTTATTCGCTCTAGGGATGGGCTTAAGGGCACAAGCAGAGGATAGAGCAGAACTAGAATCGCTGACTGTTTGAGGTTGTAAGCTGAGAATCGAAAAGCTAGGAAGCCTATTTTTTTGACCCTCGACCAGTTGAGCATCTCCAGAATTAACAGTCAGGATAAGGGCAGCGATTCCTAAAGCCAGGATAACAAAGACCTGTAGAAATTTTCTCATAGCAAATTTTTGTTGCCGGGTGTTAAGCAGCTAAGAAGACACTGCCAGGGATCTCAATTGAAGATACGGTTTTTTTGAACCTACTTTTAGAGAAAATTCTATGGAACCCCCAGAAATGTTTTGGGTATGTAAGATACGAAGATGTGAAGAACTTGCTCTGTTGACCCAAGAATTTCCCTCTTTACTAACGGCGTTCTCATCGATTAAGGCGGGTTTCTAAAGCTGTGACTCTTTCTTTGAGTTCGATCACCAGGGTCGCTAGCCGATCGAATTGAGGATCAGCCGACACAATTCGCCTATCTCCACGGCGATCGCCAGAGGGCAATACGGGAGCCGGGACAGCGACCCCTTGCCTTGAGCGACTCGCTTCTATCTGATTGAGTCGATTTTGAATGCCCAATAGTTCCGTCTCTAGTCTTGAGACTCGCGAATCGAGTCCGGCTTGTGCCTGAGCAGGAGAACACGCCTGTAACGGCAGGACGAGTAACCATGGGAGAACAGCGATCGCCAAGAACTTAGCCATGATGAGTATGATCAATAGGTTTAAAAGCTAACCATTCAACCCAATCGCACTTCAAATGCCTCAACGTCTGGCTGAAGAATGATCTTGGATGGCTGTATGGAGTGCTGCTCTCTACAGAGAATAAAGTCTAGGGCCGTGGATGATGCGCTCGACACTAGGAAGGTATTCACAATGCATTAAGGTGAGAACTATAAGTAATAAGACAATTTGTTACGAAGTATAAATAGATTTTATGTCCCAAGGCGACAATTAGACGATTGGAGTAAGAAGTAAACGTTACAATCATCTCAACTAGGCATTTACACCGCTTAGGGCTGTTTATTTGAAGTTTAATCATCTCTAGTTTCTACCTTTTTCCAGTCGAAGCCGATCAAGTCAGGAATTGACAGCTCTTTACAATCTGTTACAAACTAGTAAAGAACCGTTGCAAATAGAACTATGCTCAATGGCTTCACAAATCTAAAAAATGCTTCGGGCACCGACTTTGGTGAACGGATGCTAAACAAGGTTGCGAGTGAATCCATTCGTCGCCTGTTTTCAAAGAGCGAGTCTGTTGAGGTTTCGATTCGTTGCTCTCCTTCTAGCAAGCTGTTGCAGGGCAGTCTCGACAGCTTCAAGATGGGCGGACGCGGGTTGTTGATTCGCAAAGATTTTTGGGTCGAAGAGATGCGATTTGAAACCGATGCGGTCGCGCTCGACTTTGGCTCAGTTCTCAGTGGCAAGATTCGGCTCAAGCAACCAACTCAAGCGATCGCTCAAATTACGCTTACCGAAGCAGGCATCAATGAAGCGTTTAAGTCTGAGCTAGTCGTTAAAAAACTGCAAAATGTGACTGAACCCGCGCTGATGAATCTGTCAGGAGGTGAGCCTGTCTCCTTCTCAGACATTGCACTGAAGCTTTTACCCGAAAACAGAATTCAGATTTTTGCGAAAGCCTTGCTGCCAAACAACACCTTACCTGTGAGCATGACAGCGACTCTGGCGATCGAGCGGCGGCGGCGCGTTGCCTTTCAAAATCCTCAGTTTGAGCCAGAAGCGGTTCCAGAAGAGTTACGCAGCATTTCAGAAGTATTAACGATGGCATTTGCTGAGATTCTTGACAACATGGTCGATCTCGATCGCTTTGACCTCGATGGGGTACTGCTACGCATTAATCGTCTCGAAACGCAGGGAGACCATCTGGTTTTTAGTGGCTACGCCCAGATTGAGCGCTTTCCTAACATCGCCTGAATCTCTGCGTCCTAACTGAGAATTGTAGCGAGGAAGCCCACGAAGCACTAAAATGAACCCTCGTGACTCTTCAAGTGGCTGAACGATCGATATGGGGTCTAATAATTGGTTTGCTGCTGGCGGCGTTGTCATGGTTCCCCTGCTCGGATTTTCGATCCTGGCAGTCGCGCTAATCTTGGAACGAATTATCTTTTGGGCGAAAGTTAGAAAACGCCACGATCGGGTGCTTCGAGAAACACTAGTGCTTTATAAGCGCAGTCCTAGAGCCGCTTTCTTGATGTTAGAGCAAAATTCTGATTTGCCCGTTGCCCGCATTTTCATGGCTGCCCTAGAGTTAGAAGAAGCGACCTCAGAAGAGTTTCGGCTAGCGCTAGAAAGTGCTGCTCAGGCAGAAATTCCGCTTTTAAAGCGCTTCAATACCGTCTTTGAAACCATCATTAGTCTTGCGCCTCTGCTAGGGCTATTGGGCACCATTTTAGGATTGATCACCTCATTTGCCTCGCTGCGATTGGGAGATGTCGGCGGCACTAACACCTCCAATGTGACGGGTGGGATCAGTGAAGCGTTGATTTCGACAGCATCGGGATTGGTGGTGGCGATCGTGACTCTTCTCTTCGCTAACACCTTTCGAGGGTTATATATTCGACAGATTGCTCTGATTCAAGAGTATGGTGGACAGTTAGAACTGCTCTATCGCCGCCGCCACGAAAAGGGGGAAAGTTCCTATGCGTCTACCTGAAGAGCCTGATCTGCCGCCTCAGATTTACATCGTGCCAATGATTGATGTGATCTTTGCGCTGCTGACGTTTTTTATTATGTCTACGCTATTTTTAACGCGCTCTCAAGGGTTGCCCGTTAATCTTCCAAGCGCGGCTACGGCTGAGGCACAAAAATCGACTCAAGCAACGGTGACGATCGACCAAGGTGGCAAGCTTGCCCTCAACCGCAAACCGATTCAACTCAATAGTTTAGAAAATCAGGTTCAGGGGATCAAAGGCAAGAATCGCCAGATTTTAGTGATAATTGATGCCGATCGGCGGGTCAGTCACGGGCAGGTGATCACCGTGATGGATCGGCTGCGATCAATTCCAGGGGTGCGGCTGGCGATCGGGACGCAACCACCCTAGAAGCGATAAATTCACGATCAAGCAGGTTTGCCATCGGGACGATGAATAATGGTTTCGATCACTCGGCGACGATCGCGCGAATCAACTCCTACTAGACGTACATAGTCTCGCGGATGTTCGGCAAGGCAGGACTCTAATGCTGCGATCGCGTCGGCTCCATTCCCTTCAAAAGTGCCGTAACAACTCCAGGAATTGTTGCGAAAACGTCGATCGTCTACAAACTCGATTCCTAAGCGGTGTCCGTGTCCCAAAATGCGATTGAGTTCGCTCACCATTTCTGGATCGAGGCGCGTGCTAGAAGGCTGACCACTATAGCTGCTGGTCGATGGCGGCGTATGTCCATTTGATTTGATGGGAGCTGGGGCAGACGGCATCATGTTGACTTCGCCAAGCTTGCGATTGCCAATCACACGATTATATTCATCTACTAACCGCATTTCTTTTAATCGCTGCTGCTCACCGACCATCAACTGCCCCAGTTCTAGAAGATGTGACAGGGTGAAATCGGGTTTGCGGAACTCTGGCGGACGTTCGGCACTGTTGACGACTCGCATTGAGATGTGGTCTAAGCCAACTTCTTGAATGAGTTTGCGGACTTGTTCATCATAGAGGCGCGATCGCAGCGCTCCATAAAAGTCGATCGACTGGTCAGGAAACGCATCCACCAGTTGCTCAACGTCGCGGCGATCGAGGTGATCGACTTCAAAAATGCCGCTGACGATGCCAATGCGATCGTCGCGATCGGGTTCCCAGAAAAACTTCTCCATGCGTCCATCACGAGTCAACGGGGCGTAAAGAGTGCCTAAATCGTTACCCGTGACAATGATCGGAATGCGCTGAATCGGCTCAATTTCATAACTGCCCGGAAGTTGCACATTGGTTGGATTGTCGGCAATATTCATCAATGTGCCGTGAACTAGCTGTGTATTCACCGTGTATTGAGTGAATTGATCAACGCGCCCCGCTCCTGCGTCGATGTCGTTGATCATCAACACCGCCATTTTGCCGCGCACTTTGACAATATCTGCCGCCTCGCGATAGCGCAACCGAATCAACCGAGCCGGATCGCCTGCATCAGGGCTTTCTAGTTCTCCTGCTGACATATAAACGGCTTCGACTCCCATCCGCTCAAACACCAACTCGCATTGAAACGATTTGCCCTCTCCCTTGCGTCCGTGAACTCCCAAGATTAGAGGCACTTTGACCTGGGGGAGATCTAAGTAATTTTTGGTGATATGAACCGAAAGTTTATCGATAAAGCGGGGAGAGATGTAGTAACTCATGAAGCTAGAAACCAATGATTGGAGACATCAGAGAAAAGGCGAGTCAAGACAAAAAATAAGATGGGTATTACCCACCTGATCAGTCTCGCTATATTGTGCGATCGCTGTCTAGATCCTACAGAAGGAATGTGCCTGTATTTGAAGAGATTGAGCAGGTTAAAACCTTCAAGACGATTATTCGCTTCATCGATAGTAAGCCTGTGCCTCTTCTAACTCTTCCTGATCTAAAGACCAGGTGACTGACTCATAAGGCTGACTATAGTAAGCAGACGTGTCATGAGACATTCGAGCCATGTGACCCATACAGTTGCCCATCAAAAAATAGACAGTCATCAATGCGGCTGCCGAAGATGCCACAAGCGTGCCTGCCAACATTAGAGAAAATTCACGCTGCTCAACTGCCTCTTGCATTAATTGCAAAGACCAGGCGACAAGAGCAATCACAATCACGAGAATAATGATTAGCATAGTTTACACAGTGTAACAGACGCTCATAAAACGTTGCTCTCTTTTAATATTTGTCAGCACTTCAGATCCCAATAATAGTGCAAATTATTGATTTGGCAAATAGTTTGAAACGCTTATCAGTCGTGGAGTTTCTCTATGTGAAGCGCACCGGAATTTGGCGATCGCTCAAGTAGGTCTTGATCTGAGCCACGCTTAACTGTCCGTAATGTAATAAAGACGCAAGCAGCGCCGCCTCAGCTTTCCCTTCGGTGACTGCTTCATAGATATGTTCACAGTTACCTGCACCCCCCGATGCAATTACGGGGATCTGGACTTGCTCTGCGATCGTCCGAGTCAGCTCTAAGTCATAGCCAGACTGAGTGCCATCGGCATCCATGCTAGTGATCAAAAGCTCTCCAGCCCCGCGTTCTGTGACTTCTCTTGCCCACGCGATCGCGTCTAGTCCCGTGTTTTCTCGCCCTCCGCGCACAAACACATCCCAGCCTGGATTTGCGGGATCGGAGCGACGACGGGCATCGATCGCGACCACAATACACTGATTGCCAAATCGCTGACTTGCTTGATTAACAAAGTCGGGATCGCGCACCGCAGAAGAATTAATGCTGACTTTATCGGCTCCCGCTCGTAACAATTTCTTAATCGTCTCTAAGTTTTGAATGCCTCCACCAACGGTTAAGGGAATGAACACCTGTTCCGCCGTTCGATAAACCACGTCGTAGATCACGTCTCGGTCTTCGTGGGTGGCTGTAATGTCGAGAAACACCAGTTCGTCAGCGCCTGCCTCGTTATAAGCTTTCGCTAACTCAACCGGATCACCCGCATCCCGTAAATCAACAAAATTCACGCCCTTGACCACGCGCCCTGCTTTTACATCTAGACAAGGCAAAATTCTTTTAGCCAGCATGGAGCCTCTAAGACCTGAAATAGTCCTTGAATCCTATCATTCTGGCTTTTGTTCTTTGTGAATGACGAATTACCAAAAGCCTTAATCTGATGCAACATCCTGGTAAACTTTTGAATGGCTTGTATCAGTCTGTTTGCAATGGAAATCGGTCAAAAAGTTCGGGTTCGACGTTTGCGCGATCGGGTTTCTCAGGAAATCATTAAAAAACTGGGTAAAACTGGCACTATTCGCGACTTTAAAGTTGTGGACGGTTATGGAGTTGGGATGTTAGTTCAGTTTGAAGACAACACCGGAACCTGGTTCTTTGAAGACGAACTAGAGTTGTTTAATTAAAGCGCTCCCGATTCCGTGCAGTCGCTAACATGAGGAAATGAAAGAATTTTGAATTTTGAATTTTCGGTTGCGTTGGTTCAAAATTCAAAACTCTAATGGTTAAGTTGGCTCGGAATAGTTAAATATGGCTTTTATCTTGACGTTTTTAGGCAAAGGTGGCACCGGGCGAACGACGATCGCGATCGCGGCTGCCAAAAAACTTGCAAATCAGGGCAAGCGAGTTTTACTACTCGGACAGGATTCTAGTCCGGCGTTTGGGGCGGCACTGGGCACAGCTTTGAGCCTCGATCCCCAAGAGATTTCCCCCAACTTATACGCCGTTCAGCTACAGACTGCAACGCTTTTAGAACGCAGTTGGGAAGAAGTCAAAAAACTAGAAGCGCAATACCTTCGCACGCCTTTTTTTAAGGAAGTGTTTGGGCAAGAATTGAGCGTTTTGCCAGGAATGGATACTGCCTTGGCGCTGAATGCCATTCGAGAATATGAGAGCAGCGGCAAATATGACGCGATCGTCTATGACGGGTCTGGCGATCAAGCTACGCTGCGAATGTTAGGACTACCCGAAACGATTAGCTGGTATATTCGGCGATTTCGCAAGCTATTTGTTGAGTCTGATCTAGGTAAAGCGCTGTCACCTGTGATTCAACTCGCAGCAAGCACCGTCTTGACCAATGTCAGCTTTGTAGGCGACAACTTTGCTCAACCTACAGGTCAGGTGAATGATCTGCTAGAGCAGGGTAAGCAGGTGGTCGCTAACCCGCAGCGCATGGCAGCCTATTTAGTGACGACTAATGATCCGGCGGCGATCGCCACGGCTCAATATCTTTGGGGCAGCGCTCAACAAATTGGATTGACGGTGGGCGGTGTGATTCTCAACCGGGCATCTGGAGCCGATGAGGTGACGACTGCCTTTGATCCGCTTTTGGTGACGACGATTCCGATCCAATCCGTCAACGACTGGCAGCCCTTGATCGATGTCTTGCCAAACTTTCAAGATCAGGCAAGTCAGGCTCCACGTCCGATCGCGGTTAACGTCTCCGAGCGCAAAGTTTCGCTCTTTCTACCAGGGTTTGATAAAAAGCAAGTCAAACTGACCCAATCGGGCCCTGAAATCACGATCGAAGCGGGCGACCAGCGGCGTAATGTGGATCTGCCGCCGCAACTGCGGGGACAACCCGTTAAAGGTGCTAAGTTTCAAGACGGCTATCTAATTATTTCGTTCTAGACCTCTTCACAATCTTTCGTTATGTCTGACTCATCCCCTGAGATTGAAGTGACTTCTAGTTCCCCGGACTCTTTGCCGGGAGTTGTAGCGGATGACCGCAGCGCAAAAACTCGTCAACTCCTCGGCATGAAAGGAGCCGATGTAAAAGGGGCTTCGATGACGAAGATCCGATTGCAGTTGATGAAGCCGATCACCTGGATTCCGCTCATGTGGGGAATTATCTGCGGTGCAGCCTCATCGGGCAACTATACCTGGACTTTAGAAAATGTGCTGATTTCAGCCGCTTGCATGCTGTTAGCAGGGCCTTTATTAACGGGCTACACGCAGATTCTCAATGATTATTACGATCGTGACATTGATGCCATCAACGAACCCTATCGCCCGATTCCCTCTGGTGCAATTTCTTTGCCTCAAGTTGTAATTCAGATTTGGGTGCTGCTGCTGGCGGGGATCGGCGTTGCTTATGCGCTTGATCAATGGGCGGGGCACGAATTTCCGACCATTACAGCGTTGGCGATCGGCGGTTCTTTTTTGTCTTACATCTATTCTGCGCCGCCGCTCAAGCTCAAGCAAAATGGCTGGATGGGCAGTTTTGCGCTCGGTGCTAGCTATATTGCAATCCCTTGGTGGACGGGTCACGCTTTGTTTGGCGAGTTGGATAGCACGATCGTGCTGCTGACTCTCTTCTATAGCTTTTCTGGGTTAGGAATTGCGATTATTAATGACTTCAAGAGTGTGGAGGGCGATCGTCAACTCGGACTCAAATCGCTCCCTGTGATGTTTGGAGTCACTAACGCTGCCTGGATTTGCGTTTTGATGATCGACCTGTTTCAAGCCGGAATTGCTGCTTATTTGATCAGCATTCATCAAAACTTGTACGCGGTCATTCTAATTCTGCTGATAATTCCGCAAATTACTTTTCAGGATATGTATTTCCTGCGCGATCCGCTCAAAAACGATGTGAAATATCAGGCAAGCGCTCAACCCTTTTTGGTGCTAGGAATGTTAGTGGCTGCCTTAGCATTTGGTCATGCTGCAATTTAAGCCGCTTTAACATAGGCTCTAGGTCACCAGGCAGAAGTCATCACATTTTGATGCATACGGTTGACTATCTGAGCGCTTTCGGTCAATCTGAGTCTCAGAATTGCGATCCCAATATTTTGATCCAAAAAACTTGGTGAGATGAGTCGCAGATCATGACAAAGGATGACTCAAACTCTACAGGCAGATCTACCCATAACTCCCAAGCAACCAGGCTGGAAGCCATGACTGATGGACAAAATGATCAAAATCGGCAAATCGCACGACGCGATCGACGCGCCCGAAAAAACCGCAGATTTACAAGGTTGCTAAATAATCTTCGGCTACCAGGGTGGCAGGCACGCTTCGACAAAGCGGGCGGAAAGCTAAATGAATTTGAGCAAAAGCTGCCTCCTCCGCTCAAGAATCCTATCGTACGTCGGCGACTTCTTTGGCTAGGGATTTTGGTAGGAGGCTTTGGAGTTTTTAAAATTGCCACCTGGCAGATCGATCGTAGTCTGCCCAACCCTGCTGATTTGGCTGTGTTTTCGCGCCCCGGCACCCTCACGATCAAAGCTTCAGATGGCACCGTTTTGCACCAGCTAGGGCCGGCAACCCGCGAAAAGCTGACGATCAGCCAAATTCCTAAGCCTTTAATCAATGCGTTTATTGCCTCAGAAGATCGCCGATTTTATGAACACACAGGCGTTGACTATCAGGCGATCGTGCGAGCGATCGGGCGTAACCTGACCTCCGGCAGTTTGGTCGAAGGCGGCAGCACGATCACGCAGCAGTTGGCTCGCGTGGTGTTTCTTAACCAAGATCGCAGCATCGGACGCAAAGTCAAAGAGGCTCTACTCGCCCAAAAACTAGAGCGAGAAGTTGATAAGCAACAGCTTCTAGAACGCTATCTCAATCTGGTTTATCTGGGTTCTAACGCCTATGGGGTCGGCGACGCGGCTTGGATTTATTTCAGCAAGTCGGTCAATCAATTGACGCTCTCAGAGTCTGCTACGATCGCCGGACTTCCTCCCGCGCCGAGCCTCTATTCGCCCATAGTCAGCTTAGAAAAGGCTCGTGAGCGTCGCAATGTGGTACTTGATAAAATGGTTGAGGCAGGCTATATCACGCCTGCGGAAGCTGAAACTGCAAAAGCTGAAGACCTGAAAATTAAGCCGAGTTCGCCCAAGAAAATAGAAAGTGATTCGCCTTACTTCACCTATTATGTGCAGCAGCAGTTGCCGAAATATATCTCAAAAGCGGCACTCGAAGCAGGCGGAATCACGGTAGAAACGACACTCAGTCCGAAGTTTCAAAAAGCGGCAGACAAAGCGATCAAAGATGCCATTGAAGTAGAGGGTTCTGCTGAAAACTTTAAACAAGCGGCAATGGTGGCGATCGATCCCCGCAGTGGTGAAGTTCGAGCGATGGTTGGCGGCTACGACTTTTATAAAGAAAGTCAGTTTAACCGAGCCACTCAAGCCCAGCGACAGCCCGGTTCGACTTTTAAGTCATTTGTCTACACAACGGCGATCGCGGCTGGGTTTTCTCCCTATCGTTCCTACTTAGACGAACGATTTGTGGTAGACGGCTACCAGCCCAAAAATTACAGCAACAAATACAAAGGCTGGATGAACATCCGCAATGCGTTGACGGCATCGGTGAATGTGATTGCAGTTAAAACTCTGATTGATGTCGGCTTCAACCCCGTAATTAAAACTGCCGAGAGTATGGGAATTCATTCAAAGCTGAATCCTACTTACTCGATGGCTTTGGGTGCTTATGAAGTTAACCTGCTAGAGTTGGTCAGTTCTTATGGCACCTTGGCGGCTCAGGGGAAAGCGATCGAGCCTCACGGCATTCGTCGCATCATCAACAGCAAGGGCAAAGTGCTTTATCAAGCTGACGTTAAAAGTAAACAAGTCCTTGATGCCGAAACTGCCGCAATTATGACCTGGATGCTGCGAAACGTTGTTTCTGATGGCACAGGGCGACCCGCTCAAATCGATCGACCAGTCGCAGGCAAAACAGGCACTTCTGAGAAAGCGCGAGATCTCTGGTTTATTGGCTATATTCCTCAACTGGTGGCAGGGGTGTGGTTGGGCAACGATGACAATAGCCCGACTTGGGGCAGCAGTGGCACCGCCGCCTATGCTTGGCACCAATTTATGAAAGCCTCCGTCGAGGGGATGCCGATTCAGAAGTTTCCAGAGATTCCTGCAAATTTGGACGATCGCAAGGGTAGCCTCAAAGCTGAACCCGTCAAACCCAATCGCACACGATCGCTAGGCGGATCTGCTGACCCGGATGAGTCTCAAAGTCAAAGCGGTGATGCCCCCGAAAGCAGTTATTCAGAGCCAAGATCTGAGCGATCGTATGAATCTGTGCCTGCCGATCCACCCCCGGCTGAGACGGCACCAGAGCCAGCCCCTCGTCAAGAAGAGCCTCCTCCAGAGTCAGCGGCTCCCCTACCAGAGCCACCTCCTCGACGAGAAGCTCCGTTAGATCCGGCTCCTGCTTCTTCAGACCCACTACCCCCACCAGGGAACTAGAAGATAAACTGAGCGAATCAAACCTGTGGTGGATGTATTGATAAACTCACTCTAATATCCTGACCCTAGTAAAATATTTGAGGAATTGTGCAAATGAGTATTCTTATGGATGTGTCTAATTACGGCGGCATGAACTTTCCGGTGTCTGCCACTGTAGTTTATGTAGTGGGATTCATTGCCGCCGTTACCTTTGGGTCGCTTGCCTGGTATAACTCTAAGCGCCCAGTGGGTTGGGAAGATAAAGAGCGCCCTGACGTGGTGCCAGAAGTCAAAAAAGAAGAAACTCCGGGTCTGTAAACCGATCTGAGTTTTTACAGTTCAGTCAGCCAACGCTGATAAACTTTGCGGAGCGCAGACAAAACTTTGTTATAGAAACGCTCTGGGGTATCATTGCCTGTGTCGATTAGCTGCAATCTTGAGAGCAGTTTGGCTTCCTCGATCGCTACCGTCCCATCGCTGTAGATTAGAGCGCTAATCGACTCGATTAGGTTTTGACAGGTTTCAGAGGTGGGACGCTCACCCAGATAATCTCGCAGCCATTGATAGCATTCTTCTGGCTTCACTGCTCGGAGTTCGTGCAAAAGTGGCTGAATTTCGCGATCGTTTGCCATGCCTTTCTCTTGGGTAATCTGATGCAGATATTGCCGCTCTTCGGGCTGGATTTTGCCGTCGAGCCAAGCGACCCCAACTAAAATTTTGATCAGCGTTTTAATATCAGTTGCCATCGGTTTATCATTTCTCCCGGTCTTACACCCGCTTTAGTCTTATCATAAAAAATCCATCCATGACTTGCTGATGGGGCAATACTTTCGCCCAACCTTCAGGTTGCAAAAATGGCGCGATCGTTGCATCAGACTCTGGGCGCTCAATCCTCCAATCAGAATGCTGACTCAAAAAGTTTTGAATCACTGACTCATTTTCAACAGGATGAAGCGTACAGGTTGCATAAACTAAACTGCCCTTTGGCTTGACCCAAGATGCCGTGTGATTGAGAATTTCTCTCTGAAGCTGAGAGAGTTCTTGAACGGTTTCGGGATTTTGTCGCCAACGAGCATCAGCGTGGCGATTGAGAGTGCCTAAGCCAGAGCAAGGCGCATCAATGAGAACACGATCGCACTGTCCAACCAACTGCGGCAAGTCGCGGCTGTCTCCAATGCAAATCTGAATCGACTTTAAACCCAGCCGATCGACATTTTGCTGCAATCGTTTGAGGCGAGAAGGCGTGCGATCGCAGGCCCAAACCGTGCCATGATCGTGCATCAATTCTGCCAGGTGCATAGTCTTTCCGCCTGGAGCCGCACACGCATCTGCAATGACTTCGCCTGGTTGCGGATCGACGAGATAGCCCACAAGTTGAGCGCTACTGTCTTGGACGATCCACCAGCCTTCTTGAAAGCCAGGTAGATTTTGAATTGCCCCTGAGCCTTGCGGCAATCTCAACGCCTGGGGCAGATGGGGAACTCGCTCGACTGGGATGCCCGCAGACTGCATCGCGGCTTCGACTTCAGAGAGGGACGATCGCAGCGTATTCACCCTCAGATCAATGTGAGGCGGCTGGTTCATAGACTCGCAGAGCTTTTCGGTTTCTGCCAGCCCAAACTGATCGAGCCAAACTTGCACAATCCAATCTGGAAAGCTGTGCAAAACGCCTAATCGCTCGATCGGATCGTCAGGTAGTTTTAGGGGATCGCTGGCTTCACTAGCGCGCAGATATTGCCGCAACAATCCGTTGACAAATCCAGTTAACCCTGAAAATCCGTTTTGCTTGGCTAACTCAACAGTGGTATTGACCGCCGCCGATGCCGGGATTTGATTGAGATAGCGCAGTTGATACAATCCCAAATGCAAAATGATTCGCAGATCTGGGGGTTGATCTTTTTTGGTTGCAAGCTGGTCAATCAGAGTATCTAGCGTTCGCTGTCGTCTCACACAGCCATAGACTAGTTCGGTCAGCAGGCGGCGATCGACCGCACTCAATTCGGTCTGATGCAGCACTTTGTCAACGGCGACATCTGCAAAAGCGCCTTTTTTGATTAAGCGGAGGGCAAGAAATGCGAGTTGGCGAGAGGTTTGGGTCAAGAGAGCGATGTTCTAAAATTGCCATATTCAGAATAGCAATCAGAATGAAGCTTCGAGAGATTGTCAGTCAAATCAGTCGTGATCTGTGTTTTAAAGCTCATCTCGAATTCAAACTCTAACGGTGTGATAGCGTGTGAATATCCTCATTTGATGTGCCGCGTATAGATATGCAACAGGTTCAAATTTCCACCGACACATGGGTTAGCGCCACTTGGGAAGAGTATCTGCAAGTGATTGGTCATCAGGCTTATGCAAAAGCTAAAGGATATTATTATGACCACAGAATGAGGATTGAAATGGCTCCCCTTGGGCATGATCATGCTGCCGACAATACGATCGCGAGTTTTACAGTCAACTTATTTTGCGGTCTCAAAGCCATTCCAACTCAAGGGTTAACAAACTGCACATTCCGTAAAGTAGAGTTTGAGGAGGCTCAACCCGATATTGCGTATTACATCGGAGCCAATGCTGAAGCGATTCCTTGGGGGACTACTATTATCGACTTAGACACCTATCCACCTCCTGATTTGGTCATCGAAGTCGCAAATACTTCTCTCGCTGACGATCAAGGTGCAAAGCGATTGCTCTACGAAGATTTGGGGGTCAAGGAATATTGGGTCTTGGATGTGAAAAATGTTCGAGTGCTGGCGTTTGCAATTGAGAACCAAGGTAGCTATCGGATTACGGAATCTAAAGTATTACCTAAGCTGCAAATCTCTTTACTTCAAACAGCATTGCAGCAATCTCGTCAAACCAATCAAAGTCAGGTTGTTGCTTGGTTAATATCAGAGTTTGGAAAAGAATAGAGATTTCACTTTTCACTCACGCCGTAGATCTACGAACACACCGTTATGGTCACTCATCTTTCCATCTTCTTGTGTTGTGCCTTCCCAAGCCCCTACTTCTACCTGGTGAGAAATTAAACGCTCAGACAAACAGATATGATCAACGGTCGATCGAGAGAATCCTTTAAGTTGCAGATTTTCCTCAGTCACACAGACCATTGAAAGATCGTGTAAGGCTGCACTCAGCATCTCAACTGACTGCTTCTCTTCATACCAACCTGACTGATCTCGACTCTGATTAAAATCAGCCGAAACACACATTAAATGATTGGGATACTGTTTCTGAATCCGCAACCAATCCTCATGATGCCGTTGAATGAATCGACGATGTTCTTCCCATCGCTTTGCAGTTCCACTCATTCCTTTATCATTAGCGAAAGTAATCACGGTTCCATAAATAATCATGGCTCCGAGTGGCGAATCTACCTCAGCACAAACCGCCCAAGCTGGATCAAATGTGGGAATAGAACGCAGCACTTTCAAGCGTGACCAAATTGTTGAGAGATTTTCACCTGCTGCGTGATATCCAGAAATGGAAGCTGATGTGACAGCCTCACAATCACTGGGAAGCGCGATCGCCGTATTCGTCTCAGTCAGCACCCACACGTCTGCATCAATCTCACGAATTTTATCAAGACGACGCTGATTTTTAACCCAACCGTTTTGTTTGGGGCGTTCCAGGTTCCAAGTAGCAATGCGAAGCTGAGGGGATGAATTCATAGCAATGTATTATTTATCACTTCAAGACTATATTAACCACCAACTCAAATATTGATTGCGTCACGGGATGAAAATTCGCCTTGCGCCCCGATAGTCTTCGATGTCAACGACGATATCAACCAAACGGTTGACACAGCGCTCTCGATAATCTGGTTCAACCAGTAATCGATCGATGTTTCCGATCGTCACGACAGGAAGCGATATGGAAGTGTTTTCTTCTCGCATCACTTGTTCTAACGAGTCTTTTCCCTTCATGCTCCGATTAGCGGTCAGGAGAATCATTTCATTAGTTTGAGCGCACTGCCAAACAACGCGATCATCGCTAGTGATCGCTAACCCTACTTCTTCAAACAAGACGAAGCATATAGAGATTAAGTCAAGCCATCCACTCGCTGTAAGACTGCCTGCTAAGACAACAGAATGCCCTCTTAAATTATGATCAACCAGAAATTTCATGCCTGCGACTCAAGCTTCGCTCTTTCTGCCTGAAGTTTTGCTCGGATTGCTTCTGTTCCTGGTTTAGGAGGATTTGATGCAATGCGTGCAGTTCGTTCGCGATTTTGCTCTTCATAATACCGCCGTAGCTCTTCAGACTGCTGGAGAACAAGATAATATTCTGCTTCAACCTCTGCATAGTGGGCATCAATGTAGGACAAAGCAGCATTCACTTGGTCATCCGTAAGGTCGAGCATGGTGCGAATAAATTTAGGTGGATAATGTTCTGTCACATAATCCATCACGTCGTACAGAGTAATGCGTGTTCCAGAGATCGTCAATCCTCGCTCGGTACGGACAATATTAACTTGCTCGTTGGGTCTTGGAGTCATAGCCACAACCTTCTAGAAGTTAGCTCTATAGTAACTGGCTCCAAACCTACCCGGAGCGATATCTATTCTGTCTATATCGATTTTTCTCTAAATAATCGTAAAAATATACGGAAAATCAAAATTTCTTCGTGTAGAGCATAGCAAGTCACCATATTTACATTAATCAAAGATGAAAGTTTCTTTGCAACTCCTTTCTTCGGTGCTATCTTTTTGCCTTCTATCTGCAAGTGCTATCGTCGCTCAACCTAAACCAATAAATCCATCTCAATCGTCAACACAACCTTCTACGAGTTTAACCCAGCAAGATAAAGCAATCGAGGACAAAATATATCGGACGACTAGAGAGGAGGTTGATCGGCTTAAGAAAGATAATAAAGATCAGGTTGAGCTTTATATTCAAAACAAAGTTAACGAAAAATTTACCACTTCTGTAGGCTCTATCTCTCTGATCGCTTCCCTAGTCGCTGTGCTATTTGGAAGTACAGCAGGGCTAGTATTAGCTGATAGGTGGAAAAAGGAGTTTAAAGAAGAGTATATGCGAAAAACTGGAGATGATATCGAGAAAACAAGGAAGACAATTATCAATTTGCAGAAAGAAACTGTAGCTCTGTTTATGTCCTTGGTGCTTCCAACCTACTCAACTCTAAGCTTTGAAGAGAGTGTTACGCCTGACCAAAAGGGTGCGACCTCCATCCGATACATTGGAAAAAACCGATTACCTTTTGCTCCATAAGGGTTTTGAGTGCCTGTAAAATTGATCAATGAATAATCAAAAAGACTACTGTGAAATCGTTCAAAAACCTTATCAGCAGGAGGCTTGAGTCACTTTAGTATCAGGTAGAGGTCGCACCCGACCAAAAGGAACAATTTCGAGACTTAGCAAAAACATTAAGTACCCTAATTTTGCCTGAGTCATGCACAGAAAAGGATTTCGTAACTTTGGGGAAAATATTTTATTATGGTCGCCAGTATGAAAAAGCGTTTAATGCTTATGAGAAAGCAGTCGAAGCAAATTCTAACTCCTCCGATGCTTGGCTAGGTAAGGGAAAAGCGCTGAGATGGTTGGGAAGATACGATGAGGCAATTGCGGCACATAAAAAGGTTCTTGAGATTGACGATAAATACTATTCTGCATGGGTTGAGCAAGGTGCTGCTCTCAGACGCAAAGAACAATATGACGATGCGATTAAATCATGTGAACAAGCCATCAAAATTAAGCCTAATTATGCAAGAGCTTGGTACAACAAAGCTTGTTATTTGGCATTACTAAACAAAATTGAACCGGCGATCGAAAGTCTACGAAAAGCGGTTGAGCTTACAGCATCCGATGGAAAATATAAGAATATGGCACAAGAAGATTCTGATTTTAAGCCAATCAGGAACGATGAGCAATTTCAGAAATTATTGAGGAATTAAGTATGATGGCTTGTGACGATCAATCAGAATTTGCTTGCTAGTTAAACAGAATGCTAGGAATGATGCTTATCAGCAGATTCAGAAAAATAGCCTTGTTACCTATGTACATAAATCTCATCAACTTCATTTCGGCGAAAACTTATCTATTTGTTGAAGTTGCTGCACTTCTTCAAGCGATAATCCGCTAAGAAATACTTAAACGCGTAAGCAAAATTGTGTACACAAAAACGAAATCCTTGAACAGATTACAAAATCAACGATCGGATAAGCAAACTCTTGTATTTAAAGACGAGATCAAGAAAGCTGTAAAAAATAGTTATATTTATATTTCGTTTTCAAGTTTTGTATAAGCGATCGCTAATTGCAAACAACAAAACGCATCAATATAATAAAAAAGCCTTTATTCACTAAAAATTTCATCCGAGTGCCCCCAAATCAAATCCGATCGCTTTCCTCTTGCACCTGCAACACGCCACTTTCAGCCATTGACCTTGGATAAACCAACAGAAAAAAGCCCATCCAGGTCAAAATCGGAATCGCCACCAGCACTGTCACCCAAATCGCTTTAAACACAATCCAACTGCCGCTAATCAACGTGACTCCGGTCAGCAAAATTGACCAGGGTCGACACCACCAAGGCTTATAGTCCCAAACGCTAGAGGATTTGTTGATATCAGGCTGCATCGATCGCAATTCATAAACGTCACTCTGTTCAAGATAGCAATCAGAGACGATTTCAGGCGACAGCATTAGGTTATTGTGATCAAGTGACCTTTTATAGAATCTGCCCTCCCATGACTCTGGCGCATCCTCACAAAAAGGCAAAAGCCCTCAAATCGTCTAGCCGTCGCCCTGCTAAAGAACTGTGCAGCGAGTGTGGGCTGTGTGACACCTACTATATTCACTATGTTAAAGATGCGTGTGCATTTCTCAATCAACAGATTGCCGCCCTCGAAGAAACCGTTCACGGGCGCAGTCGCGATTTAGAAAACCAGGACGATTGGTATTTTGGCGTGAGTCAAGACATGATGGCAGCGCGGAAAAAAGAACCGATTCCAGGAGCGCAATGGACGGGGATTGTGAGTGCGATCGCCATTGAAATGCTGAATCGCGGCATGGTTGAAGGAGTCGTCTGTGTGCAAAATAGTGAGGACGATCGCTTTCAACCTAAACCTGTCATTGCTCGCACACCTGAAGATATTTTGGCTGCACGAGTGAATAAACCGACGCTTTCGCCAAATTTGTCGATTTTAGAAGAGATCGAACAGTCTGGAATGAAGCGATTGTTAGCGATCGGAGTCGGCTGTCAGATTCAAGCCCTTCGAGCCGTCGAACAGCAGCTAGGACTCGAAAAGCTTTACGTGTTGGGCACTCCCTGCACCGACAATGTGACCCGCGCAGGATTGCAGAAATTTTTAGATACGACGAGCCGATCGCCCGATACAGTCGTCTACTACGAGTTTATGCAAGACTTTAAGGTGCATTTTAAGCATGAAGATGGCTCGACTGAATTGGTGCCCTTCTTTGGCTTAAAAACCAATGAGCTTAAAGACGTATTCGCGCCCTCGTGCCTGAGTTGCTTTGACTATGTAAATTCCCTATCAGATCTGGTGGTTGGATATATGGGCGCGCCCTTTGGCTGGCAGTGGATTGTGGTGCGAAACGATCGCGGTCAAGAAATGCTCGATTTAGTGCAAGACCAAATCGAAACTCAGCCTGTGATGTCGCAGGGCGATCGCAAAAACGCCGTCCAGCAAAGCATTCCTGCCTATGATAAAGGTGTGACTTTGCCGATGTGGGCAGCCAAACTGATGGGTGTGGTAATCGAGAAAATCGGCCCTAAGGGATTGGAGTATGCGCGATTCTCGATCGATTCTCACTTCACCCGCAACTATTTATATGTCAAGCGCAACTACCCCGAAAAGCTAGAGCAGCACGTCCCAGACTACGCAAAACGGATTGTAGGGCAATATAAACTACCAGACTAATTTTGAGGTTTGAGTGAGGAATTCCCATTCAAACCCCAAACTTTAGAGCAGTTTCTCAAACGCCGTTTCTTCAGCAACTTGTTTGCCCTCATTCAACAAATAGTCAAAGAAAGCTTGCGCGATCGCGGATAGCTGTTTGCCTGATGGATAAACCACATACCAATAGCGCTCGATCGGAAAGCCTTCGACATCTAAGATCATCAACTGGTTATTGAGTCCTTCCAGCGCCAGCGTGTGTTTAGAGAGCACCGAAAGCCCTAAGCCGCCTACGATCGCTTGTTTGATGGCTTCATTGCTGCCCAAATCGAGTTTGACTTTCATCAGCAACCCCTGGGAGTCAAACAGTTGTTTCACCGCCTTGCGTGTGCCCGAACCTGGTTCTCGCATGATCAAAGGTTCTTCAGCAATCCGCTTTAGGGGAATGTTTTTCTCGTGAGCAAGAGGATGATTACGCGGGGCTAACATCACTAATGGGTTTTCCATAAATGAATGCGCCGTCGCGTCAGAATCTTCGGGCAACTGGCTGAGAATATATAAATCGTCGCGGTTGTCGTTGAGACTATCTAATACATATTGATGATTAGTCACCGTCAGAGAAATATCAATGCCGGGATAGCGCTGACAAAACGGGCCGAGAATGCGAGGAATCACATATTTTGCAGTGGTGACAACGGCGATTCGCAAACAGCCCTGTTTGAGTCCTTTAAGGTCAGCGATCGCGATCTCAAATTGAGCAATGCGATCGAATAAATCTCGACAGGTAGCATAAAGTTCTTTGCCAGCAGGGGTCAGATAAAGGCGTTTGCCGACTTGCTCAAACAGTGGCAAACCTACCGTTTTTGACAACTGCTTGACCTGCATTGAAACTGTTGGCTGAGTCAGAAATAGTTGCTCGGCAGCACGGGTAAAACTGCTGTGACGAGCAACCGCTTCAAAGACTTTGAGTTGGTGGAGGGTAGCGTTCTGCAAGGCGAATGGCTCCTGGCGATAAGCATCTACTCATAGAAAAAAGTCTATTGCGTCTATTGATAACAATGACTTTTCACTATGAATTTTGTAGATATGATAATCCATAAGAGCATATGCTCCCTTCCAATCAGCGTTGCACGATTCAAAGTTTTGTTGGAGCCGTTGCCCAGCTATTGCGGGTTTCTGACTTGCAGCGATCGCAGACTGGCACCTTCACCTCTGACGTGCAGCGCTTTTCTAATCAGGTTCAAAATCTGGTCGCGATCGCAAATCCGTTTCTCCTGTAGATTCTCAATTTTATATTTACTATGGCTGATATCGTTGACATTGCTGTTGGTGCAGGATCTTTTAATACGTTAGTGACCGCCGTCAAAGCCGCTAACTTAGTAGATGCGCTCAAGAGTCCCGGCCCGTTTACGGTGTTTGCGCCGACGGACGATGCTTTTGCTAAACTACCACCCGGAACGATTCAAACCCTGGTGCAAAATATTCCTCAGCTGGCTCGAATTTTGACCTTTCATGTGGTGGCTGGAAAATATACAAAAGCTGATTTAGAGAAGCTCGATTTTGTCACGTCGCTCGAAGGTTCGCCCATTAAACTAAATTTCACCGATGGTTTCGAGGTAAAGAATGCTACCGTGATCGCTCCCGACATCGAAGCTGATAACGGCGTGATCCATGTTATTGATACGGTGATTTTAATGGGTTAGCGATCGTAAATTAACGTGAGTTCGATAGAAGTGGTTCACTCCGATGATGAATTCGGGAAGCCCCCTAAGTCCCCCAATTTTGGGGGACTTTGAACCGGGAATTTTGGCTTGAAGTCCCCCAAATTGAGGGATTTAGGGGGCAGAAGCCGCTGACAACGCAGCGAAAAAACTCGTCGAACTCACGTTGAATTACATCACGTTGGTTACTTGGAACGACTCTGGGCACGGCAGTGCCGTGCCGATACGTAGATTTGCGGTTCACTCTGGGGTCACTTGTTGCAAAGTGGCGGTAAAATCAGGATAAGAAATCGCCGCCGCTTCTGCACGATGAATAGTTGTGACACCCGTCGCGTTGAGCGCCGCGATCGCTAAACTCATCGCAATCCGGTGGTCAGTATGACTATCGACTTCAGCCCCCCTTAACGACTTGCCGCCGACAATTTCCATACCGTCGGGCAACTCGGTGATGCTGGCTCCCATGAGATTAAGTTGAGTTGCAGTGATGGTGATGCGATCGCTCTCTTTGACCCGCAACTCTTCAGCGTCTCGAATCACGGTGGTTCCTTCGGCAAAGGTGGCGGCGACTGCCAAAATCGGAATTTCGTCAATCAGGCGAGGAATTAAATCTCCGGCGATCGTGCAAGCCTTGAGTTTGCTGTGACGCACTCGCAGATCTGCAACAGGCTCTCCGGCAACTTCGCGCTGATTTTCGAGAGCAATGTCTGCGCCCATTTGTGCCAAGGCTTCTAACACGCCAGTGCGAGTCGGATTCACACCGACATTCTCGATCGTCAAATCAGAACCGGGGACGATCGCCCCAGCCACGAGCCAAAATGCTGCCGAACTGATGTCTCCCGGAACGATCACGGTTTGTCCTTTAAGTCGGGCTTGTCCGGTAATCGTGACACTATTGGTTTCGGAATCAACGCTCAACTCTGCCCCAAATGCTCTGAGCATCCGTTCGCTGTGATCGCGTGAGAGAGCAGGTTCGGTGATGGTTGTTTGTCCTTGAGTCATCAGCCCCGCTAAGAGAATGCAGGATTTGACTTGGGCAGAGGCGATCGGAGAATGATAGTGAATCGGCTTTAAAGCCTGTCCTTGAATCGCCAAAGGTGCGAGGGAATTTTCGTTACGTCCCCAAATCTGTGCGCCCATTTGCTGCAAAGGTTTAACGACGCGAGACATCGGACGAGAACGAATCGAGCGATCGCCCGTCACCGTGAAAAACTTGCCTGGATGCGACGCTAAAATCCCCAGCATTAATCGAGTTGTAGTCCCAGAGTTCCCAGTGTTAAGCACATCTTCAGGTTCTTGCAGATTGCCCAACCCGATGCCATTCACCCGCACTTCTTCTGCATTAAGTTTTGAAATCGTTGCTCCCATTGCCCGAAAGCACTCTGCCGTGCTGCGCGGATCTTCACCCAGCAACAACCCGTGAATGATCGTTTCCCCTTCAGCGAGGGCACCTAACATCAGCGATCGATGAGAAATCGATTTGTCTCCCGGCACTCGAATTCGCCCGTGTAGTGCTTGCCCTGTGCTTTTGATGATTAACTCATGCTGCTGGTCAGTAATCTTTAAAGCGATCGAAGTAGGAGTTGTCATGGGGATCAGCTAGACTGACATCGCAATGCGTAAGTCATCCTACCATTCCATGCTGACCCACCATCACAGACTTGTCTCGCTTTCGATCGTGTCTACAGACTTGCCTGTTTGGTCTGACGTGCAGGCGATCGCCACAATCTATCAGCGAGATCAAGAACGGTTTCATCTGCTGTTGACCGAGCCTAAAGTCGCAGTGGATCACGAGCAGCGCGATCAGCCATCAACCCAGAATCAGCCATCCACGCCTCGATTGTTGTGGTTAGAAATGTCTCCCTACCGCATCACCATGACGATGCAGGGCGATGGCAAGCTCAGTTATCGTCACCACTGGGAGCGCGGCGTTTATGGCATCAGCCGCTATTGGCTGCAAGGCGGTCAGGCTGGGCTGGGCAGTCAGCTACAGCTTCGCAATTTTACGCGTCGGCTAAACCTTGATGGCAAGACTCTGCCTGAGCGCTTGCACTTAGAATATGAACTTTGGTCAGACAAGATTCAACTAGGCTCTTATGTGTTGAACTTAGACATTCAAGCCGATTAGCAGATTCAAGCACTATTGCCCAGTTTTCTGAGCCACTTGCTGAATTTGACTGGTGAAATAATCGGTTCGGTAGTTGAGTTGCTTTGCCACGGCTAACCCTTGATTAAACGCAGTCAACGCTTGTGGATAGGCTTTGCGCGCCAGATGAATCTGTCCAATCTGATCGTAGGTATCCATCAGTCCATAAGTGTCATAGGCCTGCTGCTCGACTCCAGCTAGATATTCATAAACCTGCAAAGCGGCATCTAAGCGATCGTTGGAGCGATACAGCACCCCCAATTTTCGCAAAGCATCCCCTGCATATGCCAGTTGAAAGACGGGTTGTGCCAGCTTAAAGGCTTCCTGATAGTTCTGCTCGGCTAAATTGATCTGACCACTCGTTGCGTAGTTATCGGCGATTCTGATTTTGAGAGCGGGAAGCAACTCAGGCTGTGAATTTTTTTGATAAAGATCAGCGAGTTGCTGCTGATATGGAATGGCTTGAGCAGGTTGTTTGGCTTGTTCATGAACATAGGCAAGCTGATTGAGATAGAAGGCTTCACCCGCTCGATCGCGCTGCCCCTGAGAAAGGGTGAGCAATTCTTGATAAGTTGCTGTCGCCTTGGGGTAGTCAAACCAACTGAGATGCAGTTGCCCGATCGTGTTGAGCAAACTCACTTCTTCGGTGGCATCTTTGCGCTGACGAGCTTCTGCTAGCATCTGCTCATAGACGCTGACTGCCAAACCGGGCGATCGCACCAGTTGATAGGCCGTCCCTAGGGCCTGCAAGATTTGAGGACGCTCTGACAGATTTGTCTTGGCGCTTGGGGCTTGCACCTGCTTCTGAATCGCTTGCAGCCGTCTCGTGATCACAATCACCTGATTGGGCTGATTTTGCTTCCAGGCGATATCGCCGACCCGACCCAGTGCTTCGACTTCATTCAACAAACCTAACGCTCGACGCAAGCGCAATTCGCGATTCCAGATCTCAAAGGCGTTGATAATATCGCCCGATCGATACTTTGCGATCGCTTGGGCGTTGAGATCATCCAAAGCAGTGCCAAGCTTCTGGCGCTCCGACTCACTTAAAGGACGCTGCAATCCTCCCGGCAATAGAGGATCAGGTGCCGTCAACTCTAGCGGGCTAGGCGGAAACTTGTCGGGTTGAGACGGTGGCTTTTGAGGTGCAGGCTTTCCGACAGGACTCGGTTGAGGCACGGGTGAAGTTGCGGCTTGTCCAGGCAATGTTCCTATCAAGCAAATAAACGCGATCGTTCCTACCCAGGGCTGTTGAAGAAAATTGGCGGTCATGATAAATAAATGTTAGCGATCCCTAATATTTAGGTGACTGACTCAAGACTAGAAGGTTTCAGACTCTCCATTGACCTCTAATTCCCGAGAGCTTCCCCAAAATTCCGTCCTCCCATGACATAATGGGATGCCATTTGCCAGATCATTAAAATTTTATCGGTAAGATGTTAAGTCTACCGAATAAAAACACCCCTTAAGGAAACCCGATCGAGGTTTCGATTAACGGTGGATGCACTGTCAAATGCTAACTAATAATTTCTGAGCGAGGGCAACGTGAGGGTTTTGATTGTCGGCAATGGGGGTCGTGAACATGCCCTGGCTTGGACGTTATTGCAGTCGCCACAAGTTCAGCAGGTGGTCTGTGTTCCGGGCAACGGGGGAACTGCCACGCTAGAGCGCTGTAGCAACTTAGCGCTGTCTCCAGACGATTTTGAGGGGATTGCGCGATTTGCGTTGGTGCACAATATTTCTATGGTGGTCGTGGGTTCTGAAGTTCCTTTATCTCAAGGAATTACAGATGCTCTGACTCAGCAAAACTTGGCGGTGTTTGGCCCCACTCGTGAGGGTGCTCAGATTGAGTCGAGCAAGGCATGGGCAAAAGCGCTGATGCAGGAAGCCAGAGTTCCGACCGCAAACGCAGAAGTGTTTACGACTGCGGAGGCTGCAAAGACTTATGTACGTCAGCAAGCAACCCCGATCGTCATCAAAGCCGATGGACTTGCCGCCGGAAAAGGCGTGACAGTGGCACCAACAGTAGCAGCCGCAGAAGCCGCGATCGACCTTTGCTTCGACGGGCAGTTCGGTGCTGCCGGATATCAGGTCGTGGTTGAAGAATGCCTGCTCGGTCAAGAAGTCTCAATTTTGGCAGTCACCGACGGGTTGACGATTCGCCCACTGTTGCCTGCCCAAGATCACAAGCGCATCGGCGAGGGCGACACCGGGGAAAACACAGGCGGTATGGGGGCTTACGCTCCGGCTGCGATCGTCACGCCCGCTTTGATGAACCGCATTCAGGCTGAAATTTTAGAGCCGACGATCACGGCGTTGCGCGATCGCAATATTGACTATCGCGGCGTTCTCTACGCAGGTTTGATGATCACGCCAGCAGGTGATCCAAAAGTGATTGAGTTTAACTGTCGGTTTGGTGACCCCGAAGCTCAGGCAATTCTGCCTTTGCTTGTCACTCCGCTAGAAAAACTGTTGGCGGCTTGTACTCAACAGAAGCTAGAGCAGTTTCCGCCCCTTGAATGGAAGCCCGGTGCTGCTGCCTGTGTTGTGGTGGCTTCAGAAGGCTATCCCGGCAACTTTAAGAAGGCGTTTCCGATCACTGGCATTGAGCAAGCTGAGACAACGGGAGCGATCGTCTTTCACGCGGGAACTCAGCGTAAACAGCAAGTTTTAGTCAGCGACGGTGGGCGAGTGCTAGGCGTGACTGCGATGGGTAATGACTTTGAGCAAGCGATCGCCCAAGCCTATGCCGCGATCGCGCAGATTCAATTTGAGGGCATGTATTATCGTCGAGATATCGGCTACCGAGTCCGAACGGTTAGCTCTCCTCAAAATTGATTTATATTTAGGATCAGGAAGTCGTCAAAAGGAAGCTTTTTAGCTTCTAGTCCCTCACCCCTGGTCTTGCTCTTGTTTTCCTTCTTCAACCCCGTTCGAGAAGTTTTGGTGCGCTGGTGGTCGGAGTTTACGCTCCAGACTAAGCTGATGGCGGCGGCAACCCTAGTCGTGTCGCTGATTATGAGTGGGCTGACTTTTTGGGCAGTCAACACAATTCAGCAAGATGCTCGCGTTAACGATACGCGGTTCGGCAGCGATTTGGGGCTGCTGCTGGCGGCAAACGTGGCTCCTCTGGTTGGAGAGGACGATCGTACTGAGTTAGCTCGTTTTTCGCATCGCTTTTATGGCAGCACTTCCAGCGTGCGCTATATGCTCTATGCCGATACGAATGGCGAAATCTATTTTGGGATTCCTTTCTCAGATTCTGAGGTGCAAAATTCGCTGACGATTCGCCGTCGCATTCAGCTACCCGAAAATTTTGCTGAAACCTCAGATTTACCGATGGTGCGCCAGCACTTAACGCCCGATGGTGAAGTCACCGACGTGTTTGTGCCCTTGGTGTATGAGGGCAAATATTTGGGTGTGTTGGCGATCGGCACTAATCCAAACCCGACGGTGGCCGCGTCATCTCACCTAACGCGAGATGTCACGGTGGCTGTGTTTGTCTCGATCTGGGTGATGGTGATTTTAGGGGCGGTGTTTAATGCGCTGCAAATCACTAAGCCGATTAAAGAGCTTGTAGTTGGCGTTAAAAATATTGCCAAGGGCAACTTTCAGCAGAGGGTTGATCTGCCTGTGGGGGGCGGCGTTGAGTTGAGCGAACTGATTGCTAGCTTTAACGAGATGGCAGAAAAACTAGAGCGCTACGAAGAACAAAACATTGAAGAACTCACGGCGGAAAAGGCGAAGTTAGAGACTTTGGTGGCGACGATCGCCGATGGTGCTGTTTTGCTCGATACCAATCTGCAAGTGGTGTTGGTGAACCCGACTGCTCGCCGCATCTTTGGCTGGGAAGGCAAGCCCGTGGAAGGAACCAACGCGCTTTACTGTTTCCCAGTGCCTGTGCAGGTCGAATTGACTCGCCCACTCTATCAGGTTGCCAGAGGTGAACTGCGTGAGGAAGCTGAATTTCGGATCACGCTCACCGAGCCAGTGAATCGCACCCTGAGAATTTTGTTAAACACCGTTCTGGATTCTTCTAAAGAAAACGTCAAAGGTGTGGCGGTGACGGTGCAAGATATCACCCGTGAAGCGGAGCTAAATGAAGCAAAAAGTCAGTTTATTAGCAACGTGTCTCATGAGTTGAGAACGCCCCTGTTTAACATCAAATCCTTTATCGAAACGCTGCATGAATATGGCGATGAACTAACTGAGACGGAGCGGCAAGAGTTTTTAGAAACGGCAAATCGAGAAACCGATCGTCTGACTCGACTAGTCAATGATGTGTTGGATCTGTCTCGCTTAGAGTCGTGCAAGATTTATCACTTAGAAGCCGTCGATCTGGCACAACCGATCGAGCAAATTCTTCGCACTTATCGACTCAACGCTAAAGACAAAGGCATCGAGCTACTGCAAGAAGTTGAAGCCGATTTGCCTGCGGTGATGGGGCACTATGATTTGCTTTTGCAGGTGTTTGCAAATCTGGTGGGCAATGCCCTTAAGTTTACTGAAGCGGGCGGCAAGGTGATGATTCGCGCCTCTCTGCATTCGCCCGAAACGGTTCGCGTTGAGATCGCAGATACCGGAATTGGCATTGACCAGGAAGACCAAAATGCCATCTTTGAGCGATTTTTTAGAGTTGAGAACCGGGTTCACACGCTAGAAGGAACGGGTTTAGGGCTGTCGATCGTCCGCAATATTGTGCAGCGTCACCACAGCCGCGTCTATCTAGTCAGTGAAGTGGGAGTCGGAACCACGTTTTGGCTTGACCTCCCCATTTATCAAGATGAGATTGCTGCGATCGCAGCGTTGAAGCTAGCCGAAGAATCTCACACCCTGGAGGCGGCTGTTTCTGAGGCGAGTATAGTCACCACAGGTTCATAACCAATGTGATTTCGTCACGCGATCGCTGAAGCCGATTTCCAGGTTTGCAATCCTTGCAGTACTTGATCGGTGGTGGCAGTCCAGCCGACGATGCCACCTTGGGCGCGCACCATTTCTAGCGTCGCTTGCTTGAATTCTGGAAAGTAGCTCTCGGTCGCATCTTCGACGAGCAAGCACTCATAGCCCCGATCGTTGGCTTCTCGCATGGTTGTTTGGACACAAACTTCAGTCGTTACGCCTGTGATCAGCAGGTGGGTCACGTTGCGCTCTTTTAACAACGGTTCGAGGTCGGTGTTGTAGAACGCACCTTTGCCCGGTTTTGGGATCACGATTTCTCCTGGAAGCGGAGCCAATTCGGGGATGATGCCGTTACCTGGTTCACCCAAAATGAGAATTCGTCCCAGCGATCCGGCATCGCCGATCGTCAATTTTCCTTTACCCCGTTTGCGCTTAGAGTCGGGACAGTCTGACAGATCGGGTTGATGTCCCTCAGTCGTGTGGAAAATGGGGAGGTTTCGCGATCGACAGCCTGCTAACAGCGTTTTTAGAGTCGGCACGATCGCTTGCAAAAGGCTAACATCGTTCCCCAAAATGTCACCAAATCCACCCAGTTCCATAAAGTCACGCTGCATATCAATCACGATCAGCGCAATGTTGCCGTCTTCAGGCAACTCGTAGTCATAAGGCTGTGCAGAAATAATAGTCATAGGGCTAATGTCCTGCCATGCTGCGACCGATCGCAGCAAAATCAGCCGTTGCGATCGGGCTTTCATAAGCAAATTTGCCTTCACTGATCACGAGGATGCGATCGGACAATTTCAGCAACTCGTCCAGATCTTCGCTGACGAGCAGCACCGCAACGCCTCGGTTTCGAGTCTCCAAAATTTCGCTGTGAATATAATCGACGGCGGCAAAGTCCAGACCAAAACAGGGGTTAGCGGCAATCAGAAGGTTAATGTGATCTGAAGAAAGCTCTCGTGCAAGAACGGTGCGCTGGACGTTTCCACCAGAGAGATTGCTGACTGGAGTTTCGGGAGAAGGCGTTTTAATTTTAAAGATTTTAATCAAGCGCTGGGCAGCCTCTCGAATCGGCTTAAAAAGCAGCATCCAGCCTTTGGCTTGAGGCGAACGATCAAACGTTCTCAGTGCCAAATTCTCTGCCACGCTCATTTGAGGCACACAGGCATTTTTAAGCGGCTCTTCGGGCAGCACAAAGACGCGATGCTTAAACATTTCGCGGCGACTGGCCCGATAGACTTCGCCATTGACCAAAACCTGCCCAGCGGTGGCGATGCGTTGACCTGCCAAGACTTCGACTAATTCGCGCTGACCGTTGCCAGAAATGCCTGCAATCCCGACAATTTCGCCACTATTGACGGTCAGATTTACGCCCGAAATCGCCTCTAGCCCATTGTCTTTATTGGCGTGAATCTCCTGAATTTGCAGCACCGGGGTCGGGTCGGGATGCACCGTCTTCTCAACTTTTTGAGGATCGCGTTTTTCGCCCATCATCATCTCTGCCATGTCGGCGATCGTCAGATCTTTAACGCTGCCGCTCCCCGCAAATTTGCCCTTTCGTAAGACGGTGATCTCGTCTACAAACGCTGTCACCTCGCGAAATTTGTGGCTGATTAGCAGCACGCTTAAATGCCCCGCGACGACTTCTTGGCGAATCAAGCCCAACACCTCATCGGCTTCACCGGGCGTTAGCACTGAGGTTGGCTCATCTAGAATTAGAATCTTGCTCTTGAGATAAAGCTGTTTGAGAATCTCTAGTTTTTGCTTTTCTCCAGCCGCGAGTTGAGCCACGATCGCACTCAACGGCAGCTTAAACGGAGCCGTCTCCATAAATGCGTTCAGCACCTCGTATTCAGCTTTCCAGTCAATCAGCGCGGCACTTTCATAGCGGCAAAGCACCAAATTTTCTGCCACCGTCATCGCCGGAACTGAGGTGAAGTGCTGATAGACCATGCCAATTCCGTGTCTTTGAGCGTCGCGGGGGCTAGCGATCGTTTGCACCTGCTGGTTAAAGCGCACCTCTCCAGAAGTGGGCTGATAAAAGCCCATGACGCATTTTACGAGCGTACTTTTTCCGGCTCCGTTTTCTCCCAACAGGGCGTGAAACGTGCCGGGTTTTAGGGTCAATGAAACCTGATCGAGGGCGATCAGTTGACCAAATTGTTTGGTCATATTTACGACTTCGAGTTCGGGGGGCAGGTCGAGTTCTTTGGTTTGGCTGATTTCGACGGCTGGATTCATGACTTTTATTGAAATTTAGAGTTTTTAAGTGAAAGTTCCTAAAGCGCCAGGTGCGCCTGTGAGCGTCTTCTTGGGAGAACAAGTAATGATCATGATCAGCAGCGTCAGAATGTAAGGAGACGCGTTGAAGAGATAATAACCGCCCTCAACGCCGACCGCTTGCAAGGCAGGGCCGATCGCTTGTGCGCCTCCAAATAAGAGCGATGCCCAAAGGCACTGAATCGGATTCCAACGGGCAAAGATCACCAGAGCAACCGCCATCAAGCCCTGACCGCTAGAAATGCGCTCTGACCAGCTACCGGGGTAGTAAAGCGACAAATATGCCCCGCCAATCCCAGCTAAAAAGCTGCCAGCGATGATGCACAGCATTCTCACTTTTGCGATCGAGATGCCCATCGCTAACGCTGCATCGGGACTATCGCCAACCGCTCGAATAAATAATCCCCAACGAGTAGACTTAAAAAACCAAGCCATTAACGGCGCGAGCAAAATTCCGATGATCAGCAGAGGACTGATTTTTAGAGCGGATTGAATTTGAGGAACGTTGCTCCAGGCACCCAGATCAAATGTTGGCAGTTGAGGGGCAGGCGGTTGAATAAACGGTTTTCCTAAAAAGAAGGCGATGCCACTGCCAAAGATAATCATGGCAATGCCGACAGCGACATCATTCACCTTGGGCTGCTGAGATAGCCACGCGTGAATAAAGCCTAAAACCATTCCGGCTAGACCTGCTACTAGAACGCCCAGCCAGGGAGAAATTGCCGGGCCGACGCTCTTTTCGGTCAGATAAGAGATCGCGTAGGCACTCATTGCCCCGGTCAAAAGCGTTCCTTCTAACCCCAAGTTGACTTTGCCGCTTTTCTCAGTTAGGCACTCGCCCAAACTCACAAATAAGAAGGGGGCACTGCCGCGTAACATACCCGCCATGATTCCTAAAGGAACGCCCCACCAACCTAGTGCTTCTGTTGCCATTTGAATATCTCCATTGAATTTGGGTGCGATCGCAAGTAATTTAACGTCAGTTCGACGAGGTTTTTCGCTTCGTTGTCAGCGGCTTCTGCCCCCTAAATCCCCCATTCTGGGGGACTTTGAACCGGAACTTGTGGCTTGAAGTCCCCCAATTTGGGGGATTTAGGGGGCTTCCAGAATTCACAACCGGAGCGAACCGCTTCCGTCGAACTGACGTTAATTTATACTGCCAGGGTTGCTGAAGGGGGAGGCAAACTCGGTGCTTCGGGTTCTTTAAAGATGGCGAACCGTCCGTAGAGAGATTCGCTGTAGAGAACGACGAGAAACACTAAGCCTTGAAAGACATAGACTGTGGCATCGGGTAAGCCTAACTGTCGCTGCAAGATGCTGCCGCTGGCGAGAATTCCGCCGAGTAGAATTGCCACAACGCTGGCAGCGATCGGGTTATGTCGCGCAATAAATGCCACCAAAATTCCCGCATAGCCATAGTTAGCATTGAGTGATTCGTTGGCTCGACCGTGTACTGCCGCGACTTCGACCATCCCGGCTAACCCAGCAGCAGATCCAGCTAGAAAGCAGATCGCGATCGTCAATTTGCCGACGGGCAATCCGGCAATTCGGGCGGCTTTGACGTTTCCGCCTGCCGTTCGTGCTGCGAATCCAAACGTGGTGCGCTGGATCAGGTAGTAAGCAATGATGCACACGACAATGCCGTAGAGCAACCCGTAATGGACTCGTGTAAAGGGAATGTTGCCTAGCTTATCGGCATCAGGAATCGGGAAGCTAGAGGGCTTGTTAAGAGAAGTCGGATCGCGCATCGGGCCGCCTACCAGATGGTTGAGGATCGCGATCGCGATGTAATTCATCAATAGGCTGCTAATCGTCTCGTTGACAGCTCGATAGTGACGCAACGCTCCGACTATGCCGATCCACACCCCTCCAGCGAGGATGCCTGCGATCGCCATGACGATTTGAACGACGAGCGCTGGGGCAGAACCCGCGACGGATAAGCCTGCGGCGATCGCGGCAATCCCACCCATGACTAGTGCCCCTTCGTTGCCAATGATTACCAACCCCAATCGAGCAGGAAGCGCGGTACACAAAGAGGTCAGCATCAACGGGGCGGCTCGAATTAGCGTATTTTGAAAGGCAAACCAACTGCCAAAGGCTGCTTTATAAATTGCCCCATAGACCGCAAAGGGATTGGCCCCCGCTGCCGCACAAAACAAGCCAAACAAAAAAAGTGAGAAGATCAGAGCAGCGATCGGAATCGAAACCGCTTCTAACGTTTTACGCCAATGAGCGCTAGTCAGCATACGCAACCGAGTGAAGGATGATGAAAGAATATAAGCCTTTTTATTCGATAAAAGTGCATCGTGATGTACCAAATTTAACGATCGTGGAAGAATAGCGATCGTTGAGGAAATTCTTTAAAGTTTTGTAACTAATTTGATAAGTTCTCTGAATGCCTAAATCTTGGCTGTTTGTGATAATCGCTTTCGCGGTGCTTCGTTTGGTGTTTTGGCTGACGGCGTTTCCAAACCCTGACGAAGCTTACTATTGGCTTTGGGGTCAGCATCTAGACTGGTCTTACTATGACCATCCGCCCTTAAATGCTTGGGTTCAAGGGGCTTTTACTGCGGTTTTTGGACGCTCTAATTTCACACTGCGGTTGCCCAACTTAATCAGTAGTGGCGCGATCGGTTATACCTACTATAGAATTGTTCATTATCTTTATCGAGATAAGATTGAACAACATTTTTGGTTAGTGATTATATTAGTGCTTGCGTCCCCGTTGTATTTTTTATTTTTGGGGTTGGCGTGGCACGATCACTTACTAATTACGTTTTCGTTAATTTCTGCATACTTATTTATTACGTTTCTGGATGGTTATGTTACAGAGCAAAAAGGTGAAAGTTGGCGACTCTATTCATCAGCTATTGCGATCGCGCTTGCTGGATTGTGCAAATATAATGCCGTGTTTGTGCCGCTTGGATTTCTCGCTGCGATGATTGCCGATCGCCGATTAAGACCATTTTTGCGTGATCGTCGGCTCTATTTTGCGATCGCGATCGCCAGCAGTGCGTTGATTCCGATTCTGGTGTGGAATCTCTCGAATGATTTTCAGTCGTTTCATTATTATGTCGATCGCAGTATTCATCCGGTTAATGGTGGAATTAAATTAGGTTCGTGTCTTGCTTTCATTGGCGTTTCATTTTTTGTAGTTTCTCCATTCTATTGGAGAGGCTTTTATCGGAGTTTTAAACAGCCCAGTCATTTGATTCGCACTGATTCTGTTTACCCGATCGTCGCATTTTGGATGTTCGCAGTCTCTACCATTATTTTGACGGTTATTTCTCTGATTTCGGCTGCGCTTTATTATTGGAATATTACTGCTTATCTTTTATTGTTTCCTTTACTCCCGGCCTGTTTTATTCGGGCTTCAAATTTCGGATCTAAAGCGTTATCTGGCTTTCAGCTTTATGGATTATTATTTGCAACCCTGCTAGTGGTACATTATTGTGCTTTACCGTTGTCAGCACTGGTCAGCAAAGACGCTGATCCAGATTCACGGATGTTGTTTGGCTGGAACGAAGTTGCTGTTGTCGTTACACAGCAGGCATCAGAACTTCAGACTTCGCCCTTGTTGATCACCACCGATTATCGATCGGCATCTGCTCTGGCTTATCAACTTAACGATAAAACTGTGAGAGCGATCTCCGATCGGGTCGATCAATTTGACTTTTGGTATCCCGATGATCTGCCCTTTCGAGACAAAAATGCAGTAATTTTGTCGGATGATTGGTTTCCGGTGCAGTCAAAGCTACTTGCAAAGTTCGATCGAGTTTCACCACCGATTACTGTTCCGATCATTCGGTTTGGCGTGTGGATCAAGAACTACTATGTTCAAAGAGGCTATGGATTGAAATAAATGGACTGTATTCACATAACAGGCATTCTCAGTTATGGCTACACGGGTGCATTGCCTGAAGAACAACGATTAGGACAGTGGTTTGAAGTCGATATAACGCTGTGGCTCGATCTCTCTCAAGCTGGAGAAAGCGATCTATTGGCACACACTTTAGATTATTGCGATGTGATCGAAATTGTGCAGAACTTAGTGAAGACTTCTCGTTTAATCTTGTTAGAGAGATTGGCAACGCTGATTGCAGAATCTGTTCTTAACTTCGATCGCGTCTCTCAGGTGCGGGTGCAGTTGATCAAACCTGCGGCTCCGATTCCTGACTTTGGCGGCAAAATCACGATCGACATCACTCGCACTCGATCATAAAACAACGTGAATTCGAGACTTCGTTACGAGTCCATCGCGCCCCCTAAATCCCCCAATTTTGGGGGACTTCAAGCCAAAAATTCCGGTTCAAAGTCCCCCAGAATGGGGGATTTAGGGGGCAGAAGCCGCTGAGAACGAAGCGAAAAAACTCGTCGAACTGACGTGTTAAACACGATAATCAGCCAGAAGCTAACTTGTGAGCAAAGCGAGTCGTTTCGGGCAAACGATATTTGGTCGTGCAGCCCATCACATAAGCGATCGCCGTTTCTAAACTAATGCGATGACCGGGAGAAATATAGAGCGGGTTTGTATTGGGGCGAGTTTTGAGCACTGCGCCGATCGTCTCGCCGCGATCGTACAGTGGCTCCCAAGTGCCTCTTTTGTCTGGTACTTCGGCGTGTTTGCCAATCAGACGAGATTTTGCCACTCCAATCGCAGGTAAATTGGTCAACACTCCCAGATGACACGCGATACCAAACCGTCGAGGATGCGCGATGCCTTGACCATCGCAGAGCAGTAAATCAGGCATAATTTTGACATTCTCTAACGCATCTAAAACCGCCGGAACTTCTCGAAACGAGAGAAACCCCGGAATGTAAGGAAACGTGGTGGGACGACGCGCGATCGCCTGATCACACAACTGCAATTCTGGATAACTCAGCACGGCAACGGCTGCACGAGTCACTGTCCCGTCTGCCTCAAAACCGACATCAACGCCCGCCACATAGTTCACCACCCCGAAGCGATCGCGCGTGATCACCTCAGTTCGCAGCGTTTGCTGAATCTCGATCGCGGCTTCTGCGGTCAAAACCCACTCATGTTTCTGCTCAATTTTCATGCTTCATCCCTCATCCTTCCTCTTGATATCGCCCTACAATCAAGTGGTCTACCATCTACGGGCGCAATGTTAGGACGACTGCTCAGTTCGCGCTATCGAATCGTCAGGGTGCTTGGGTCAGGCGGGTTTGGTCACACGTATGTCACTCAGGATACTCAGCGTCCTGGGAACCCTTTGTGTGTATTGAAACACCTCAGTTTTGCCAGCCATAATCCTGCGATTTTGCAGCAAGCGAGGCGGATGTTTCTCTCAGAGGCAGAAACCTTGGAGAAGTTGGGCGAACATGATCAAATTCCGCGACTGTTGGCATATTTTGAGGAAGACAAAGAGTTTTATCTCGTTCAAGAATTTATTGAAGGGCACCCGCTCAGTGACGAATTACTGCCCGGAAAAAAGCTCTCTGAAGCCCAGGTAATTCTACTGTTAAAAGATGTCTTAGGCATATTGAACTTTGTTCATGCTCAAAACGTTATTCATCGAGACATTAAACCTGAGAATTTAATTCGCCGCGATCGCGATCAAAAACTAGTTCTAATCGATTTTGGTGCCGTTAAAACCATCGAACATACGATCGCCGAAGCCACCGGAACCACTGAGATCAGTATGCCAGTCTACACGTCAGGCTATGGAGCAAGTGAGCAGTGTTTGGGCAAACCTCGCTTTAGCAGCGATGTCTATGCGTTAGGAGTGATCGGCATTCAAGCTTTGACAGGAGCGCGCCCTGTGCAGTTGCCGCAAGACCCCAACACCTGCGAACTCGTTTGGCAAGATTTGGTCGAAGTGCAGCCAGAACTCGCCACCGTGCTGGAAAAGATGACAAAGTTTCACTTCAACCAGCGCTATCAAACTGCTGATGAAGCACTAGAAGCACTGCAACATCTTCAGGAAACAGAGAATCAAACCCAAGCCCCGCTCTCTCGATTTGATGCCGTTCGGGGTGCTAATGTTCGTGCCGCGATCGTACCACCACGCCCTCGATTTTTAGCCGGGGCTGCAATGCCGCTGAAGATCGCGACTAGCATCGGTGCAGCGGCTTCTCTAGCTCTGGCCACTTGGACGGTGACTCGCACATTAACGCCCAAAGCACTTCCGATCGTCAGTCCGAGTTCGATTCAGACTCAGATTAGCGTAGGTGAAAAAATCCTCACACCCGGAACGGTTCTCCCGCTTAAGCAAGAAGCCACCGACCAGATCGCCGTCGGAAACCTCAAACAAGCGGTCACTCTCCTAGAAAAAGCGCGTCGAGCCAACGTCGCCGACCCCGAAACTCTGATCTATCTCAACAACGCGCGAATTGGTCAGCAGAAGTCTTACACCGTTGCCGTAGTGGTGCCCCTCAGCACTCAACCCGGTTCTTCGGCAGAAGTTTTGCAGGGAGTGGCGCAGGCGCAAAATCAGGTTAATCAAACTGGGGGTATTAATGGAGTGCAGTTAAAGGTGGCGATCGCCACAGACAACAGTGAACCAGAAATTGCTAAACAAGTGGCAAAAGCCTTTGTTGATGATGCAACAGTTTTAGGCGTAATTGGTCACGGCACGAGCGATACCACTCTCGCGGCTGGAACAATCTATCAATCTGGAGAACTTGTTGTTATCTCCCCCGTCAGTTCTGCTGTTGCGCTGTCGGGGTTTAGTCCCTATGTGTTTCGCACCATGCCTAGTGATCAACTGCCTGCAAAACAGCTTGGCAATTATATGGTGACGCAGCTTAAAAAACGCAAAGCTGTAGTGTTCTTTAATTCTGCCAGTGCTTATAGCAACTCGCTTAAAGACGAATTTAGTAAAGCTTTGTTCTATGGCGATCGTGGTCAAGTAATCGACGCGATCGATCTAAGCAAACCGGACTTTAACCCCGTTGAAAGTGTCGATCAAGCGATTAAGAAAGGGGCACAGGTGATCATGCTTGCACCCAATAACGAATTCTTCGATCGGACTCTTCTAGTCATTAACGCCAATCAAAATCGGTTGCCTCTTTTGGCAGGTGATGCGCTTTATTCACCTAAAACCTTACAGATCGGCGGCAAGACTATCGCAGGCATGGTTTTAGCCGTGCCGTCTTATCAAGCTGAGATCTCAAAATCTGCATTTCAAAAGCAAGCCAAGACACTTTGGGGAAGCCCAGTGCGGTGGCGAACAGTGTTGGCATACGACGCGACCGAAGCGTTGATTGGGGCACTTCAGCGCACACCAACTCGCAATGGCATTCGGCGATCGCTGGCAAGTCCTGATTTTGCGGTGATGGGCGCAATTCATCAAGTCAAGTTTTCTGAGAGCGGCGATCGCCCGATTGATCTCGAACTGGTGAAAGTGACGGCTGCTCGATCGGGCAAGCAATACGAATTTAAAGCGCTGTCGAACAAGAAGTAAAAGATTCGGCGTTGCTGAACAATGGTATGAATTCGCCCCCCAACCCCCCATTTTGGGGGACTCTTGGACTTTCAAAGTCCCTCACTTGTGGGGGATTTAGGGGGCGTTCCAGAAATGTCGCTACCCACCGATTCATACTTGGATTCAGCAACGCCAAAGATTCAAATGATTAAATCTGCTGGGGTCATGTCTTCATAACGCTCAAACGGCTGATGAATCCAAGGATTATCAGCCAAATAATCGACATAATAATCAGGCTTGATCACCGAGCAGGCTTTGTACCACAACACACCTGTCCGCACCTCTTCGATATAAAATCCGTAGTGATGCTCAAGCCAAGGAATCGTTTTTTGTAGTGTCACCCCAGAATCTACTAAATCATCCACGAGCAAGACATGGCTGCCCAAGTTAGGTGTGGTCATCGTCAAGTCGCGCGAAAACACTAAGCTACTGCGGCTTTTGCCACTTCGATAAGAAGAAGTCGCCAAAATTGCCAGGGGCACGTCATAGATACGAGCCAAGACATCTCCAACCCGCAAACCCCCTTTAGCAAGGCAGACAATTTGATTAAATTCCCAATTAGACTTGTAAACTTGAGCGGCTAGGTGCTCGATCGTGCGGTGATAATCTGACCAAGATACATGAAGATCTGACATGGGAAGGCATATTAAGTCGGTTAAAGATTTGGCACGATTTGGACGATCGAAACCCAAAGATGATGAAAATAATACAGCTAGTAACCCGGTTTCTATGATGTTCCTATGAATAATTCTGCCGATCAACCTGCCGCAATGTCAGGAAAACTCAATTTAAGCACCAAGTTGGCATACGGGGCAGGTGATTTTGGGCCAGCCGTCACTGCAAACATCCTATCTGTATTCTTGCTCATTTTCTTCACCAGCGTTGCAGGGCTAGACCCAGGAATGGCAGGCAGCATTCTGCTAATCAGCAAAATTTGGGATGCGGTGAACGATCCGATCGTGGGGATGCTGAGCGATAAGACTCGCAGCCGTTGGGGTCGCCGTCACCCCTGGATGATCTTTGGCGCAATTCCCTTCGGGTTTTTCTTCTTTCTACAGTGGCTGGTGCCCCAGTTTAGCAGCGACCCGACTACCAATCAGTGGAGTTTGTTTTGGTATTACATCGCGATTAGCATTCTCTTCAACAGCTTCTACACGGCTGTCAACTTACCCTACACGGCTCTCACACCCGAACTCACCCAAGACTATGACGAACGCACTAGCCTCACCAGCTTTCGATTTGGGTTTTCGATCGGGGGCAGCATTTTGTCGCTGCTTTTAGTAGGACGCATCTTCGATCTGCCATTGCTAAAAGATAATCCTCTTCAACAATACTCAGTCATGGGAGCAGCCTGTGCTGTAATCTCTGTTTTACCCTTATTTTGGTGCGTTTGGGGCACTCGTCAGCGAGTCAAAGAAACAGAGCACCTGCGTCAAGAAACGAGTAACGAGGTGTCGCTTCCCTATCTCGAACAGCTTAAAATCGTCTTCAGCAACAGACCATTTTTGTATGTGATTGGGATCTATCTTTGTTCGTGGCTTGCCGTGCAAAACACCGTGTCAGTCATTCCCTACTTCGTCAAGAATTGGATGGGTCTAACCACGCAGGATTTTATCAATGTCATTATTGCGGTTCAGGTGACATCTTTTATCATGCTGTTTGTCTGGAGCGAGGTCAGCAAACGAGTCGGCAAGAAAGCGGTCTACTTTATGGGTATGACCGTTTGGATCATTGGTGAAATCGGGCTATTCATGCTACAGCCCGGACAAACCGGACTGCTGTATGTCTTAGCGGTAATGGCAGGTTTTGGGGTCTCGACAGCTTATCTAATTCCCTGGTCGATGATTCCCGATGTAATTGAGCTAGACGAGTTGCAAACTGGGCAACGCCGCGAAGGAGTGTTCTACGCATTTATGGTGCTGTTGCAAAAAGTGGCACTCGCGATCGGGCTGTTCCTCGTCGGCTGGGTGCTGCAACAATCAGGCTTCTTAAAAACCATCACAGGTGAGGCAGACCCGACTCAGCCTGCTTCTGCACTCTGGGCAATTCGCGTTTTAGTCGGGCCCGCTCCTCTCGTCGTGCTGATCATTGGCTTGGTGCTAGCCTACTTCTACCCCATCACCAAAGAAGTTCACGCTGAAATCTTGCTCAAGCTGCAAGAACGCAACCGCGAAAGGTCTCAAGAAAATCAATAGCTCGGCTGCCTGACTCGTCACCAACCCCAAGAGTCAGGTTCCCCTTTAAAGGGCCCCACAATATCGCTAGTCACCCAGCCACCATAAAAGTTTCCAGGCTGCGGTGTCACCTTTTCACCATCGACATAACAAGCATCCATCGGTGCCGCATAGAAGGCGACATAGTGCGCGATCGCCGCAAACTCAGGAGTCGGATTGGCATAATACCAGGCGACATCTACCGCTTGTTTGTCGCCGACTGACACTGTGTAGTAATTTCCAGAACCCTTCCACTCGCAGTAGGTCGATCGGGCAGACGCAATTAAATACTGCATCTGGATATCGTCAGGCGGAATGTAGTAAACCGGAGGATGACTGGTTTCTAACACCCGCATCGCCCGTCGCGTGTCGGCAATCACTTCGCCATTCAACACTACTTGAATCGGCTTCTCAGTCAACTCTAACCGAGGCGGACGGGGATAATTCCAAACAGATTCTTGACCAGGCTGCGGGGCAATAGGTTGAGGACGCATGAAAAACTCTTGAAACATCAAAGGGACACAATTCGATCGTGTCCCTTTATTTACCAGTTATCTAAACCCATTGTCCAGCCTTACCAAAGGGCACGAACTCCTCCGCTTCCATCATCAGAAGTAGAAGACGGGGTGGTCGTGGTGTTGTCAGGGGTAGAAGATGGCGTGGTCGTACTGTCAGGACTCGTCGATGGCGTAGTCGTGCTATCAGGAGACGTTGACGGTGTGATCGTGCTGTCAGGTGTAGAAGATGGGGTGGTCGGATTACCAGGTGTGCCAGGGATGCTGTTGGGTGTCGTCGTCGAATCGGTAGGATTGCCGCCAGCCGGAGAGATAGATCCACCCGGAGCAGCCGTAGGCATACTCATGCCGCCCGGTGTCATAGAGCCGCCAGACGACGGAACCACGACATCAGCCCCAGTGCCACCCGAACCGCTCGGAGCCGCCGAAGGATTGGTAGGAGTGCCGCTCGGAGCCGCGCTCGGTGAATTTGGTGAACTGCCAGGAGTTGTTGAACGATCCATGTTCACACTGCCAGGACTCGTTGAACGATCTAAAGTAGGCCCTACATTAGAAGGTTCCGCAGTGGGAGCCGAAGAGGGATTCGTCGGGGTGCCACTAGGGGTTACGTTATTCATCCCGCCACCTGATGACTGGGAAATGCGGTTGTAGGGAGCTTCGTTAAAGATAGTAGGATTAGGATTGACCTTCGAGAGAGAAGGAGTGGCTGAGAAAGCAGGGAAGGCAAGCAGAGAGCTGGCACCAGCAAGCCCTAAAGTTCCGGCAAGTTTAGCGCATAGCTTTGCTGCACTAAAAGTGTTGACGCGTTTGTTAGTTCCGTTCATATTGATCTCCTTACTGTTGATGATCTAGCAACCACAGAGGCTGCTGTTCAAGAGCCGAAATCACGACTCATTGCTGCACGAATAATCTGATCTAGAATCATCGCCACTAGCCAGAAGTGTAAGGATTCACGAGTTGCGGATACTCTCCCCCCGGATATAGATCTATGTTTCTCAACAAATGCTCAACAAAGGGCTGATATTGGGATTCATTTCACCACTTTGACGACTGTTCCCACGTTGATCTTTTCAAAAAGTTCTGCCGCATCTTTGACATGCATGCGAACACAGCCATGAGATGCAGCTTTTCCAATTGAGAGAGGTGTGGGCGTACCGTGAAGCCCGATCGAGTTTTTGCCGTCTGTCCAAAAACCCAGCCAATAGCCACCTAAGGGGTTTTCAGGGTCTTTGCCCGCTACTTTCTCACCTGTGAAGGGATGCACCCAGACTGGGTTTCTGACTTTTTGCCTGACTCGAAAGTTGCCTGTCGGTGTTTCCCACCCAGGGCGACCCACTGCGATCGGGTAGGTTTTGACTTTGACATCTCCTTGATAAAGCGTGACCTGACGTTTGCTGAGACGAATTTCTAGCCGCAAAGGCTGAGTGACAGGCTGGGTTTGAGGAGTTTGAGGAGAATCGAGAGATTGGGTAGGAGTGGGTGTGGTTTCATTCAAGCTAGGCTCTGCGCCGATCGCCAGTCCTGATTGAGAAACGGTGAGGGCGACCATCATTCCTAACCAGCCCATTCGCCTAACAGAATACTTCAGCATTGACAAATTCAACAAAACTACACCGATGAGCGAAACAGGTTAAGCGTTTGTGCATCATCCATCTACAGGAAGACGATCGCCCTTAACCACTTCAAAAACCGTCCTAGGTCTTTAGGCACAGATTGCCAGAAAGTCTTTATGAGGTGGTGGCTAAAAATTGCTTTAGACTCAAAAGACTGATCGTTTGGCCTAAATTAATCGGCAAAACTGAAATGCCTTCGATGCGCGACTGCACCCAACCATCACCCCACGCCCATTCGTGAAAGCCATCAATGCCTTGACTGAGCAAAAACCGCACCCGATTAGGTTCTGCAATCTCGACCTGATGTTGAATCGCGATCGCACCTGCCCAACTCATAAACGTCAATCCGGGATGCAACGTTGTGGGCAAGCCAGGTGAGAATCGCTCAAACCAAAGCCACTTAGAAAACTGGGCAGGGTTGGCGAGACTCTGACGAAGCAGGGCTTCAGAGGCCGCAACTTCAATCCGCAAACTGCTTTGTTGAAAGATACCAAACATCAGGCAAATCAAAATTGGGAATGGTTTTAGTATGGCAAACTCTGAGGTTTAGCGACTGCCAAACTCTAAATCTCGTCTACCCTCTAGGGCGCGTGCCAGCGTCAACTCATCGGCATATTCTAAGTCGCCGCCCATCGGCAGACCAAACGCAATCCGAGTCACCCGTGTGAACGGTTTGAGCAAGTGACCCACAAACAGAGTCGTCGTCTCGCCTTCAACACTGGGGCTGATCGCCAATATCACCTCGTCAATCTTCTGTTGACTGACGCGGCGCTGTAGCGGGTGAATATTTAGCTGATCAGGGCCGATGCCGTCGATCGGAGAGATCAATCCACCCAAAACGTGATATTTCCCGCGATATTCACGAGTTTTTTCTAACGCGATCACGTCTCTAGAATCGGCAACTACGCAAATCGTGCTGCTATCGCGATTGGGAGCGCGGCAGATGTCACAAACTGGTTCAGCCGACAAATGAAAGCAAACCGAACAGAAGCCCACTTGCAGCTTTGCCTCTACCAATGCCTGAGCGAGTGCCTTCACCTCTTCTTCAGGGCGCTTGAGAATATGGAGCGCAAGCCGTTGGGCTGTTTTAGGGCCAACACCAGGGAGATGTTGAAGGTGCTCAATTAAACGAGCGAGGGGGCGTGTGTAAACCGTGATCTTTCCTCCGATTCTGTCCAGATCCTAGCGCATCGGGGCGGGTGTTTGCTTAACCGGGTGGCCAAGTCAGGGGGCGACCACCAAGGATGTGCAGATGCAGATGATCAACGGTTTGTCCGCTATCGTCGCCTGTGTTGATCACAACTCGATAGCCGTTGGTAAGCCCGACTTGCTCGGCGACTCGCTTGGCGGTTAAAAGTAGGTGCCCCATCAGCGCGTGATCTTGCGAGTCTGCGTTAGAGAGTTTGGCGATCGCTTGTTTAGGAATCACTAAAATATGCACGGGCGCTTGCGGATTCACATCGCGAAAGGCGAGGGCGAGATTGTCTTCATAAACAATGTCGGCAGGAATCTCTTTGCGGATGATTTTGCCGAAAATCGTGTCGTTGGTTTCACTCATGGCAGACTGCTAGGTGCGATCGCTCTCATTCTAAAAGCGGTGTGACTCTGAAATCATGCCATGAAACGACCTAGAGAGACTTATTTGAGATAGGTGCAGTCCGATCGCATTCTTTACGTTTCAGGCGATGGCATAAACCGTTGTCTTTCTGTTTTGCGTTGGTTTGTATTGAGTTGGAGCAGAGAGGCGGTTGTGCGTCCTTCTGGTGTAGTGCCGATAATTTCGTGATTTTGCAGCGTGAAGTGTTCTGACCAAATTTGAGTGCGCGGATTGAATAAGAAGCAAAACCGACGGGTTACGGGGTCGAACGAGCCAAGATCACTGCCTTTATGTCGATTGCATCGCCAGCAGACGAGGGCTAAATTTTCTGGTTCGGTCTTACCTTGATGTTTTTCGGCAATGATGTGGTCAACCTCGTGGGGAAAGAACGTAATGTCGATCGGGACGAGGCAAAGTTCGCAGCGATACCCTGCCCGTTCTTCGACTAACCGCCTGATAGCGGCAGGAATAGGGGTCTTGCTCATCCGACGGGAGGGAAGGCGTGAAAATTGCCGGACTTCAGCATGATGATGAGATGTTCAATGCGTTCAAATTCGTCGAGTTCGGATTGTTCTAGGGGGGTAAGTTGGTTAGCTTGGCCGCGATCGAGCAAAATCGATAGCCGCTCTCGCATAGCAGCAGTAGGGCAAAAGTTGGCGATTTGTTGGGCGGTGGGATTGCTAATGATGAAGTCGAAAATGTAGCGGTAAATGGCGGCAGGCACGGCAGGTTGCTGAAGGCTCAAGGTGAGAAGTTCGATTAGGCGATCTCGGCTACCGCTTTGGTTGATCTGTTGCAGGAGATCGTCTGGAAGATCTAGGGTGATTTGGGGCATGGCAGAGTTTTGTGTAAGCACTCTGTGGGTATTTTAGCAGGGCGGAATCCAGGCTGCGAATAGTAAATACTGCGCGCTCACTGCCATGCACTTGCAGAAGTTAGAGGCTTCAGTATGGTTTAGAGGTCGTTGCATCTAGAATGGCTCAACCTCTACGTCGCTTTGCGAAATCCCCCCAGCAGCCCGATCGCTAGAAACCCACTGTAAGGGCAGGCGACCGCGTTCGAGGGGGTGACAAACCGAGCAATTTGGCGCTTGATCGCCCGATGAAAAAGCGATCGCTTCCATTTTAAGGGCTGTGTAACCTCTGGAATCCTGCCATAAAATAGACAGCAAAATACCTTCTTAACAGATTCTAAGTTAAAGATCCAGGCTCTTTTAGAGGTATTTTCTCAGAAGGCTTTGCTGTTCCTGTATATCTTTCGATAAGGGTATTAAAGACACTATCCACAAAGCGATCGCTAAACCCAATTAGAAATGAGAGAACTAAAACGAGTTCGTCTTTAATGGACGGTTGAGGAGTGGATGCTTGAGAAGCTGCGCCGTTTGTAATCAAAAACAAGCCTGAAGTCAAAACTAAATAAAAGGCTGAACTAAGCACAATGCCTTGAACATGGCGAGTTAGCATCCACTTTATAGCATCGTTGAAATAGTAAACAGACTGACTGTTGAAACGGTGTATCATTGCCGCAAAGCTGCCAATAAAGCTCCAAATCAGAATAGGAGTAGGGATTCCCCAAAAAGAAACCGTAGCTTGGGTGAGTGGCTCTTCACTTAAGTTGATAGTTGAAACTGGAAGACTTGGAAAAATAGTTTTCAATAGGGGTAGGACAATAAGACATATTGCAATAATTACAATGTAAACAGAAACGCCAAAAACAGTATTTCTGTGCCGTTTTTGGTCTTCACGAACTAACTCTTCTATCCGCAATCTACGCGTCTCGATCGCAGTCATCGCCCCTATTAAAGCCGTTGCTCTATTGTCTAGGATATCTAAAGCTAACAAGCTTGTAGTATTTGTCTTAGGCAAAGTTAAGCTAGAATCTTCTTCTTTTTCTTGCAGTAACTGATTAATTGAGTTCAACAGTTGGCTAATGATTTCGCTGTTGCTTTCTGCTTCCTTAATTAACTCTGGATGACCAATTTTTGAAACTAGGATCTGAACGACTTTTCCTCTTATAGAAATCGGCAAAACAGAATGATTAAAAAGGCTACTTAGTCTTTGACGGACTAAATTAACATTGCTTTTAATGTCTAGTAATTGTCTTGTCTGTCTGGTGTTTCCATCTTCAGAGTCAGACCATAGAGCGTTTAGCTGTTTTCCGTACTCTTCTAAACTATTTGATTTTAGTGAAGATGCTAATTCAAGCAAAGGCTCATAGGTTATCTCGTGAGTTGCTCTTGCTTTAAAGTTTGGCAAAGATCTTGACTTATGATTCGGCTCTAATGGAAATCCTGTGGAAACTGCTCGCAGCTTTATCAGCTCGACTAAAGCATCTGAAACAGGAATCAGTTCGCTTATTTTATCCATCAGATCTTGAATTTCATTAGAATTCAGCGTGGATTTGATAGAAGGGTTACCATTCATAATCTCTAAGTCCAAAAGGTGAAATAAAAGTGTTTGGAGGCAACATTATCAAGCTGCTTTTATAAAACGGCGATCGCACAACATCAAAGCAGTGTAGTTGGATGATTCTTTAACCACACCGAAATTAGGGCAAGAATTGCATACCGCTTTGAGATGATTAAAGCCTCAACGCAGCACGAGTTTGCGGGCCGACAATGCCGTCAACCATTTCAAATCCTAAAGACCTCTGAAATGCTATGACTGCGGCTCTGGTGTTTTCACCAAAAAGACCATCTGCTGCTCCGGGCTTAAAGCCTCTAGCAATCAGAGCTTTTTGCAGTTGCAGAACATCTTCGCCTGTAGAGCCAAGTTTTAGCGATCGGATCGGACGATCGTTGCTTAATTCATCAGGACTCAAGTTCATCCCCAGCTTGTCTGTCACCTCTTTTCGCAGTTGGGGAAGCTGATTATAGAGCCAGTCACCCGGACAATCAGTATCGCTAAAGTCTCGGTGTCCTTTGATGTTGACAGGGCTGATTTGACAAGAGCTACAAAGGGAAGCACATAGCTCTACCAGGCTATCCCACTGGTTCTGCTCCATTTGAAACGTCATGAAATTTCCCTCATTCTCAATGCCGGGGGAGTCATTGCCGCCAGCTAGTTTCCCGTCGTCTTGGGCAGCGTGGGCAGAGCGAATGCAAAGTCCCTGCTCAACGGCATTTAGAGAACCATGTCTTCCTTCAAGAATGAAGCCTCCGGTCGTGTTGAGAAAGTTGTGTCCAGAATCTGACCATCCCCTACGAAAATGCCCGTGTTGAATGTTGCGGGCAAACTGCTTTGCTCCATCTAGAGTGCTTTGTGATGGGTCATTGGGAGGGTTTTTGTTGTCTGTGTGGTGAACAATGATGTAACGAGGGGAAGTGACTGGAAAGGGAAATGTTCCTGGAACGGGAGGTTTGGCATCCCACTCATCGGCTGTAATGACTTTGGCAGTAAAAGGCATGATGATCGTTCCTCAAAAATGACTTGGGATAGAAGGATGATCTGCGATCGCGACTTCGTGGGTTTTGATAGCTGCGATCGCAAGTATTGTTCGAGGAGTTTAGGGGCTTTCTGACTAAGCAGGTAATCCCAAAAACTTACTTTGGGTTCCTACAATTCTGTCTTTACCTAATCCGGTTATCTCTTGAAAATTTTTGACCGCGACCTGAGTTATGGAGTCATAAACGTCAGTCACCTTATTGGCGGTGAGAGAGCTACAAACTCGTCGAACTCACGTTTAGTTAAATCCTATCTGGATGAACTGCTCTTCGTCGGTCGGTAAAAGGTCGGATAAAAGTCAGATAAAAGAAAAGTAGATGACCTCTGTAAAGTTACTGAAAATTTCTCCGGGATTTTTCTGGAATCGAGAATTCTTCGGTGAATATAATCACCAACTTCCTCAATGTTCACCTTAGTCACGACGATCGACGAAACCTTGCAAACGATCGAGCGCCTGCTCCCTCTGGGACGTTTGGCAGGAGAAGGAGGCGTTCCCGGATGCGTGCAGGAGAGTCTACTCTTGCCTTGAGGTAAACACGAGGTCAACCTCTAGCTGAAATTACTTGCGTCGATCGTCCATCTAGGAATGCCAAAGCTCAAGTCAATGAAATGAAAGCGTTGGTAGGGAATGCCAAAGCTCAAGTCAATAGAATGAAAGCGTTGGTAGGGAATGCTAACGCTTAAAGCGATGTAATCAAAGCCTTCCTGAGAAAAGCCGAGGCTCAGGTTTGTTCAACAAAAGCATTCCTAAGTGAAACTAACACCCAAGTCGATCTAATTCAATATCAGTTCGATGAGTTTTCTCACTGCGTTATTCAGCGATTCAGCCCCCTAAATCCCCCAAAATTGGGGGACTTTGAACCGGAAAGCTTGGCTTGAAGTCCCCCAATTTTGGGAATTTAGGGGCAGCCCGAATCTGAAACCATAGCGAAAAGCTTGATCGAATTCACGTTAATTCCGTACAATTGCCAACTTTAATGCGAATTTACTCAAGCTCCACGGGAATGATCCTTGAATCCTCTGAGGGTTTGGCAAAACCCAGGCGGTTAGAGTGCAACTGTAAACATTAGCAAAGGGTGCATTCCGATGCCTCGGCAAAAACGCAATTCCCAATCATTAGACCGAGCGCAACACCGCGCTATTAGTCTACAGTCGATCGATCCTGCCCTCGATCTCGGCAGAAGCCTGACCTTAGCGGCTTATCAAACTGCGATCGCGACCCACAAAACCCATTTGGATGACTACAATCGCACCTTGTCTGCGATCGAACAACTGGCACTTGCGGTTGAGGAATCTGAGAAGGTGTTAAAAGATCTGAGTGAGCGGATGCTGCTGGGTGTGGCTGCCTTTTATGGCAAAGACAGCGAGGAATATGTAATGGCGGGAGGTGCCCGCAAGAGCGATGTGGCGCATACAATGTCGAAAGCTCGAATGGGCATACCCAAGAAAAAAGCGCCAGCGGATGCTGCCTGAGTCAATGGGTTTGAGGTGATCCGGTTGGTTTGAATTGCCACTTTGCTGATTGTTTAGCGGGGTGGTTTTTTGGGGCTGGTTGTTCAGCTAGGTTAGGTTATGTTGGCTGCTCTTTAAGTCCACTTGCGCCCGAATTGGTAGCTGCATTTGTTTTGGCATCTGATATGGAAGGGCAAGTAGTTTCTGTCAGCGCACCCACGATGATCTTCCAATTACCATCCACCTTACGCATGGTGTAATTTAAGTTGAAGCACTCAAGAAACGTTTCTGGGTGTTCTTCCTTGCACTGTTTGAAACGAATCACAACTCCAGTCACGATCGCCAGATTATCGCTGAGTTGCTGAACATGCAGCGATTCAGCAACACTTCGAGTAAAACAACGCCGCTTCAGATCTTTCATCACCTTGCTAAAGCCAAAGTAACCGATGATTGGGTTGCCGATTACAGCAGCTTTTTCAGGTGAAATCAGCATTGCCGGGAAGTGGAAAAAAGGTAGCACTTTTGCAGGGTCAAGCGCTTGAAAAGCATCTGCATATTGCTGAAATGCCTTCTCAATCAGGTCTTTTTCGTCTGTCATTACGAATGCTCCAAAAAGTTGATGATAGCTGTTGCGGTAGAATCTGGATGGCTGAAACAGAAAGCATGAGCGGCATCTTTGATGGTTTCTTGTTTAGCACCAGAGATTTTTTGGGTCAGAATATCACTGTTTTGTGGAGGAATGACGCGATCGCGATCTCCAGTGATCACCAGCGTCGGGGCTGTGATCTTTCCCAATCGATCACAAGTATCGTGACTGCTCATCGCATAAAACTGACGTGCTAAAGCATCCCCTTTGCTGTGAAGCGGTGTAGTTGTTTGGAAGAATGTTTCTAAGTCGAGTTGATGCTGTTGGATAAACTCTGGTGTGAAGAGTAACTCCAGGACATCGCTGTTGAACAAGTTACTCAAAGCTCCAAATTGACTACAGGTTCCTCCAGCCATTGTGCAGCCGAGAATCAGCTTATGCAATTTGTCAGCGTGATTGAGGGCAAAGTGCTGGGCAATCATGCCGCCCATGCTGACACCCAATACATTAACTTTAGACTCACCTAATACATTAAGTAAAGCTGCGGCATCATCTGCCATCTGATCAATGGTATAGGCATGGGGCGACCCTTGCGGTATCTGCGAAGCAGCGCGACTGGTTTCTCCTGCATCCCGATTATCAAACAGAATCACTTTGTAACGCTGTGAGAGTAGCTCAGGAAGTTCTGTGCCCCAATCTAATAAACTGAAGCTAAGACCCATAATCATTAACAGTGGATCGCCCTGACCTTGAATTTTGTAGTTGATATTCAGGTCGCCGATCGTGACTTTAGGCATATCGTTTAATTAAGAGAAGGGGCAACAATCAAACTCAGATATAGAGAAGATTCCATCACTTGGAGATCGCACCCCTAATCGATGAATTAAATGTAGCCGCCGACTACTCTACTTGGCAGTCGGTAAAAGGTCAGATAAAAGTCAGTTTTTCCTGAGAGGGGCGGCTGGATGATGGGTATTTTATTAAAGAAGAAAATAAAAAGGGCGATCGGGTCGATTCTGTCGGGTTTCACTGCACTTAATCGTTTGCAGGCGATCACTTGAGGGTGATCAATTCAATCGATGGCTAAGTAAATTAGACTTTTTTTACCTGACTCGGCGGTCTCTCTTTCGTTCGAGGATAGCTTTACTGTTGTTGTGGATCATGATTGGGGGGATGCCATCCGCCACGCATCCAAAGCCGACGGGCGCGACGAATAGAGCCATCGTCATGGCGATCGTCGTTTATATCTAGCCGATTAATTGTTGCGCGTCCCATTGGACTGATACCAATAATCTTTTGACCATCATGGTTCCAGATAAAGTGGTCTGTCCAATGATCTTGTCGAGGATTAAATAATCGCTGAGTGGTTTGGGTGTCTGGGTCTATGCCATCCATGAAGTTATAGCGGCGACCGTTGCAGCGGGTGCAGGCTAGGGCAAGATTGTCTTCATCATCACTGCCATTGAGAGACTGAGGAATGATATGGTCGAAGGTAAATAGCGCGGTGCTGCCTTCTTCTGCGGAGTGGCAGTATTCACACAAGGAATTAGCACGTTGGCGGACACGTTGACGGGTAGCACGACTAATTGTCACGAGTGGTTACTGGTGATTCCGCGATCATCCGAGCATTGATCAGTGTGAAGATGCGATCGAGTTCGGTAATGCCAGCAAATTCAGCGGCTTCGGCTTCGGTAAGCGTGTTGTCTTTATGCTTATCAAGAAGCATTTCGAGATGGGTTTGCAGTTCGTCGGTGAACTTGAAGAGGTTGAGTCCACGTACTTTTTGAATTTGAATTCCGGCTTCGACCCAAGAGGAGGGCTGTACCATTATTTGTGTGACCATACGTTTCCTTCCCACAATAGATGATAGGTTTTAGTTTATCGTATTGCTCCCATCGATTGTCGGACAAAACAGCGATCGTAACCTGGGTGAGTAATCTTCTGTAGGTTGGCTTGAGCTTGCGAAGCCCAACAATTCCAACCTTTCGTCAAACTTTCCGCACTGTTAAACAAAACCATCCATTCACCATTGATACGATCGCCCTTCACAAATTAAAGGACGATCGCAGCTATGTTCTATGCTCTATGCTCCTCTAAAATCGCTTGCGCCTGGTTAGCTTTGCGCTTCCGCAAAACTCCTAGACCTAGACTGACCAAACCAGGCAACAAGGCAGGGGTTGGCACAGGGGTTGCAGAAGATGAATTGGAAAAAGCGACATCCCCGTAGGTATAAGCGTAAGCAGGGTAGTTGCCAGTGGAATCGTACGAGTAAAACTGAGCAAAGGAGGCAACAGATTTCCAGCTAAAGGTGCAGTGAGAACTGCCTGTTATGCCACGCTTCTCGGCAAGCTTTTACAGACGTTTCCCGTATTAAGTCTTCTTCAACTTGATAGCAAAACCGATTCTAGGCTCGGGGACAGGTGGATTGCATTTATCTGTACCCGTAACACACATAACCCGATTAACTGGAACATTAACGACCTTGAATTCAACAGAACCAAGACTAGGAATACTTAAGCTTCCTGTCTTCGCAAGCTCAAGAAACTGTTCTAATGCAATTTCTGCCCCCACTTGAGTCGCAAACTGGGAGAAAAAGATGAACTCAGACTTGATTTTTTCTTCAAGCTCCAGCATGAGTTGGCTGGAGAGCGCTCCACCAGTAACACCAGAGAGTATGAGATTTGTAGCTAGATTTTTCGTGGAAGCCCACTCCACGAAGGAGCGCGACGAAAAATAGGTAGAAGTTTGTGATCCGGGTTCTGCTCCCGATTGCTGAGAGCGAATTTGATCGTAGGTGTCGTCAGACTTATCAGTCACGCCTGGAGGAATCATATTTACGGCTGCAACGATCGAACCCAACGAGGGAACTTCACCATTTAACACCCTAGCAAGTGCGCTAGCATTGATTGTCAAGTTACCAATTCCACCTTGACCACAGCTTATCGTTGGCGTTGATTCACTTGTGGTTAGGTTATAGATGTAAGTGTAGTTGCAGGTAGCCGAAATTGGTGGAGGTTGAATGGTTCGCCACTGCATCTCTACGTCTGGATATGGAACATTTTTCCACTGCATCTCTACGTCTGGATATGGAACATTTTTCCATTGCATTTCAACAACAGGCACTTTAACTGTCACTTCTCGCCACTTGTCTACTGGCACATCTACTCTCTTACGACATTTACCCCCGATACTGAGTACACACCTAGATTCCATCTCAATGTAAGGTACTCTCTTAGTCTGGGTTTTCATGACTGTGACAGGAACTTTTTCTTTCCGATACTTTGTGACTGTGACAGGAAACTGTTCTTTCCGGTACTTTGTAACCGGAACTGGAATTTGTTCCTTGATCTCGCCATAAACGTGCCTTGCCAAAATCACTCCTTCAACTTTGATTTCCTTGCCTGAAAGGTTGTAAGTGACGCGGCTCAACTCGTACTTACCTTCATTTCCAATTTCAGCACCAGATAGAGTAGATAGAGCGCCATTGATTTTAGATGCCACACTAGAAGATAAGTCGTTGACCTTTTTCAACTCAGGCACACAGGCTTCTAGTGTTGAGTCAACAGGTTTCAGTAGATCTAAAGTCTCTGGCATAGTTAAGTTAACGCACGAATTAACATCGAATGCTCCTGCCAATTCAGAGAACACAATTCCAGCGCCAGACATAAAAAAAGAGGTTGCAAAGATTTTCAGGCAAACTTTGTTCATGGATTTCCTTTAGTATCGATAGTTGAAGCTAAATGCCAACACGTAAATTTCAGGTGATGCCCCAGCGCCTACCCAACAAAATGACTTTGATCTGAACTGAGTTCAACTTAACTTCCGTTCATATGTTGGGATTTGAGTAGTTTCGTAGGTTGGATTGAGGAACGAAACCCAACCTACGGAAAGGATGCGATCTCACTAATTGGTCAGCGCAACGTAGAGGTCAGCAGTAACCTACCTGGGAATGATTTTAACTAGAACAACATCAAGATCTCCCGATGGCTTCTTTTGAAAGTCATACTGTTCCCCACCAGACAATACGCGCTTAAGCGAGTATCGAGGATTGCGACCATACTCGGTATAAAAGAGATAGGTAGAACGTCCAGAATAGGTACGGCACTGTTTAGCCTCTAAAGCCTCCACCTTACCGTCAAGCTTAAAGGTTGCTCTACCGGCTAGACTACTGCAAATGACAGTTTGATTAGGTGCAACTTGAGCAGAAGCAGTCAGTGGCAGAAGTCCTAGCAATGTGCTGAAAGCAGTCAAAACGGCTACATGAGCGCTCTTACGCATTGAAGCAATACTCCTTGGTATCTAAATGTTTGCTTGGACTGTTCAACCTTAATCTCTGTTCACTTGCTTTGTCAGTCGGAGAAAGTCAGAGAAAAGTCAGAGAAAAGTCAGATGTACTCCGCAAGCGATCTCCTAAATGCACTTCTATTGAGAATGTGCAGTTACTTGGCGATCGCACCCCGCACAAAAACCCTTACTCACTTGAACGAAAATCTTTGCCTGTTGAGCTATCCTGTGTTTTTTGTACAGATCGCTCCTCTTCACACTCTGATGACAGAACGCGATCGCGACCCCCTTTTAAGCAGGTCTCTTAGCTTCTAAGTAATCCAAAAAATGACGTTTCCCTGACTGCCTGCTGTTTCGATAACCTTAGCTTTTTGGCATTACGCTTGACTAGTCGGAAAAGTCGGATTAAAGTCAGTTAAAAGTCAGGGATTCTACTGAGGCGGCTGAACGGGTAGAAGTTTATAGAAGCTGAAGCCTTTGTCAAGACTGCATAACGAGTCAGTCTGTTCCTCCGGAAAAAGTTAGGTTGGATGCGGTATCTACTGAAGTAGCGAAATCAGTGACCTTCAAACGTCACACCATTCAATAGTGCCTGGAAGGAATTGAACTGATGACGATCGAAGAAGCCTTAGCAGTCGTTGAGCAAATCTTGGAGCGAGGGCGCTTAAACAAGGTCGAAGAATTGGTGCTGCGGCAGAGTTGGGAGGGTCTATCCTATGGAGAAATTGCTCGACTCTCTGGCTACGAAGCGGGATATATCAAAGATACAGGCTATAAACTGTGGAACGTCCTTTCAAAAGCTTATGGCGTAAAAGTCTCGAAGCACAATCTTCAAGGTGTGCTGAAACGAGCCGTCAAAGATGACCTGACTGCAATTCAAAACTCAAAGCCCAAAACTCAAAATCGCACTGACTGGGGCGACGCGATCGACGTTTCTATCTTCTATGGTCGCACTCAAGAAATCACGACGCTCCAACACTGGATTCTGGAAGACCGTTGCCGCTTGGTGACGCTGCTGGGCATGGGCGGCATGGGAAAAACTGCGCTCTCAGTCAAGCTAGCAGAGCAGATGCAAGGGGAGTTTGACGCTGTGATTTGGCGATCGCTCCGAGATACTCCAGCGATCGCAGATTTGTTAACGACTCTGATCAGATTTCTTTCGCCTCACCAAGATTTGTCTCAAGAGATCGGAGACAAGATTTCTCAGCTAGTTGAATTGTTGCGGCGATCGCGCTGTTTGATTATTCTCGATAACTTTGACGCATTGCTAGAAGGCGGCAAACGGGCAGGAGCTTATCGTGATGGCTATCAAGAATATGGCGAGCTCCTGAAGCGAGTCGGAGAGATTGCTCATCAAAGCTGTGTGGTGTTGACCAGTCGAGAAAAACCGCAGGAGGTCAGTGCGCTTGAGGGCGAAAAGTTACCGATTCGTACTTGGTCATTGGCGGGTGTGGATGCGATCGCTGGACATCATATTTTAGATGCTAAAGGCTTAACGAGTTCAAGAGTTGACACTGCAAAACTAATCGAACACTATCGAGGCAACCCGCTGGCGCTCAAGATTGCAGCTACCTCGATTCAAGACTTATTCTCAAGCGACATTGGGCAATTTTTAGAGCAAGGAACAGTCGTCTTTAATGGCATCGGCAGTTTGTTAACCCAACAAATGGCTCGTTTGTCTGATTTAGAAGCTCAAGTGATGGATTGGTTAGCGATTAATCGCGAAGCCGTTTTGCCCTCGGAACTGCGGGCAGATATTGTGCCGGAGTTGTCTAGCTCAAAACTGGTTGAAGTGCTGGAATCGTTGCGCTGGCGATCGCTGATTGAAAGCAGTCCGATCGGGTTTACGCTGCAACCTGTGGTGATGGAATTCGTCACGGAGCGACTGATCGAGCAGGTGAGCCATGAGATTATCACTCAATCACCTCAGCGCTTTCTCAGTCATGCTCTCGTGAAAGCTCAGGCGAAGGACTACATTCGAGACACTCAGATTCGCGTCATTGTCAGACCTGTGGTTGAGCAATTGTTGGCTGTGTTTCGAGTGCCTAAAGCGATCGAGCATCACCTCACCCAACTCTTAGTCAACCTGCAAGAATCGGCTGAATCTGGCTACGGCGGCGGAAATCTCCTCAATTTGTTCCGTCATCTCGGAACTGACTTAACGGGCTATGACTTTTCTCAGTTGCAGATTCGCCAAGCTGACTTGCGAGATATCAACTTACATCACGTCAACTTTGCTCACGCAGAATTCATCGACTGTAGTTTTGCTGCCACGTTTGGAGGCATTACCTCAGTTGCCTTTAGTCCTGATGGACAGCTGCTGGCGACCAGCGACACAAATGGCGATACTCAACTCTGGAATGCCTCTCAAGGTCAGCAGCTTGGAGTCTTCAAAGGTCACGCTGGTTGGGTTTGGCGAGTTATTTTCAGTTCAGATCAGCAGACTTTAGCGAGTTGCGGTCAAGATCACACCATTCGATTGTGGAACATTCACACAGGACAGTTACGAAGCATTTTGCATGGACACACCAGCATTGTGACTGACATCGCTTTTAGCCCAGATGCCCAACAACTTGCCAGCAGCAGCGAAGATCAAACCATCAAGCTATGGGATGTTGAAACCGGACAGTGTTTGAAAACGTTTTACGGTCATGGTGCTTGTGTCTGGAGCGTGATTTTTCACCCGCACGATCGCACGTTAATCAGCGCTGGAGAAGACAACGCAATTAAGGTATGGGACATTGCTACAGAAAACTGTTTAAAAACACTAATCGGACACCAACAATGGGTGAAAACAATTGTCCTCAGTTCTGATGGTCAAATGCTGATCAGCGGCAGTTTTGACAGCACTATCAAACTGTGGGATCTCCATACCGAACGCTGTCTTGAAACACTGGTCGGACATCAAGGCGTAGTGTTTTCAGTGTCGCTCAGTCCCGACGGAAAGATTTTGGCAAGCGGCAGCTATGACCAAACGGTAAAGCTATGGAGTTTGCAGACTGGGGAATGTGTGAGGACGCTGCAAAAGCACACCAATCGAGTCTGGTCAGTGGGCTTTCATCCTCAAAAAGACTTGCTTGCTAGTGGCGGAGATGACCACACGGCAAGACTTTGGGATATCTATACTGGGCAATGTACAAAAACGGTTCAGGGACACAGTAATTCGATTTATACGATCGCGCTCAATCCAACAAATTGCCTACTCGCCAGCGGGCACGAAGATCAGACCATCCGACTGTGGAAGGGCGATTTTAAATCACCGACTCAACCCTGCACAATCTTGCGAGGACACACAAACCGAGTGTTCTCAGTTGCATTCAGTCCCGATGGCAGCGTTTTGGTGAGTGCCAGTCTCGATCGTACTCTCAAACTCTGGAACGTCCACACGGGGAAATGTCTGAACACGCTGCAAGGTCACACTAGTTGGGTGTGGGCGATCGCGTTCAGTCCTGATGGAACCCTACTCGCTAGTGCCAGCTATGACCAAACGGTAAAACTTTGGGATGCTCATACTGGGAAATGTTTGCGAACATTGTCGGGACATACTAGCTCGGTGTTGGCGATCGCCTTTAGCCCTGATGGACAATGGCTTGCTAGCAGTGGCTATGAGCAAATCATTAAACTCTGGGATGTCTCAACAGGTGAGTGTTTCCAGACATTAGAGGCACATACTAATCGCGTTTGGGCAGTTGTCTTCAGTCCTGATGCTCAACGGCTTGCCACTTGTGGTGATGACCAAACCATCAAACTTTGGGACATCAAAACTGGCGATTGCCTTCAAACTCTGCACGGGCACACGAGCCAAGTTCTATCGATTATCTTTGATCAGAAGGGCAACAAACTGATTAGCAGCAGTGCTGACACCACAATACGAGTGTGGGATGTGGCGACTGGAGAATGCCTTAATCTCTTGCAAGGACATCAGAATTGGGTTTGGTCGATCGTCCTCACTAATGACGATCGCACCCTTCTAAGTGGCAGTCAAGACGAAACCATCCAGTCTTGGGATCTCACAACAGGGCAGCATTTGCAACGCCTACAAGCACCTCGTCCTTATGAGAAGATGAACATTAAAGGTGCGATCGGACTTACCCAGGCTCAAAAGGCAACTGTCTTTTCACTAGGCGCGATCGCTTCTGAAGCTGAAAATAGAACAGTTATATAGTACAATTGATCTAAATCAGTTTTCTTTCTATGACTACAAAACTCACCATTTCTGGCAAAGTTATGGGCAAGACTCGCCCAACTTTCGCCAATTGGGAATTGTTCTTATCAGAAGAAATGGGCGACGCAGAAGTGACGCTGCGATCGCTCCTCACTCACATTGTTCAAGCTGAGGTCGAAGCCTTTAAAACGCGGCAAAGTCAACGGCGACTGTTGACGATTTTGAGTCCTGAACAGATTCAACTGGGGGTAGAACAAGGCAAAATTGATGCGGGTGGCAGTGAGTTAAACCAAGCTGTTGACGTTCAAATAGCCGTAGAAACTGCACTTCAAGCGTTTATAGATGGGCTGTATTTTGTGTTTTTAGATGATGAGCAGATTGAAGATCTAGAAGCGCAAGTGGTGCTAAATGCGCGATCGCAGTTGCTTTTTCTGCGATTGGTTCCATTAGTCGGCGGGTGATTGGGAACAATAAGTCATATTTTGCTGCGTTGTTTTTGTAGGAGCCTTGGAAAGATGCTGAATCCTGAAGTTGCACAAGCTCAATTAAAGCAGGTTTATGACAAAAATTGGCGATCGCAGCGACTTCAACAAATTGCAGCATTGCCGGAGCCGAGCCGCACGATCGCCTATGCATTAATAGGTCATCGTGCGGATGGTCTTTCGTCAACAGAGATCTATCAATACCGAGACACAGCGCTGCAACAGTTAGACCGTGTTGATGATCCGACTCCAATTTTTGATTGCTTGTTTCCACAGTTTGGCACGATCGTCACTGCGGCTTGGAATCTTCATACTCAGTTGCCTTATCAATCGGGATATTCTCGGCGATCGTTTCGCGCACCTCATCACCCACAGTTTCAGCAAAATCGGAGAAATTGGCTCCTAATTTTGATTGAGGCAGCAGAGGGATATGACCAAGATCTAACTTGGTTTGCGGCTTGGGTTCCTTATCTGCGAAGAGGGATAGATTCATTTGGGATCTTGTTTGCAGCCGCGATTAATCAAGGCGATGAGCTAGGACAGACTATCTTTCAAATTCTGCTCGATTCGGCTCAGGGAGATCATGAAATTGGAGTGATGGGACGACATATCACTCGCGGATTGCTCGTTGCAAATCGACCAGAGGGTTGGGAGTTTGTTGAACGATTGTTGCTGGCAGCACAGCGGCAAGAAGGTTTAAGACAGACGATTTTAGAAACCATTGATGAAGCACACCCGATCGCCTTTGAGCGAATGTTGCGGCTGATTGTAGCAGAGAATCTGACCCGGTTTAGTGCTGTAGTTCGGGCGATCGATGTTTGGTTTGGCTTTGGGTTAGAGTCGCTGAATGAAAAGTTAGCCAAGCAAATTCTAATTCAAGTCAGCGAATTGTTAGGCGATGAAACGGCTCAACAATCGGCATTAGAAAGTTCTGATCCACAGACGGTTTATCTAGCACTTTGGAGCTTGGGATTTAGAGATGCGATCGCGGCGATCGAGACTGCTGTTCCTCTTTTGCAGCACTGCGAACCCACCCATCGCTTTGTTGTTGTCCATTTCTTAACTCAGTTAAGCATCACGCCTGCGCGATTGGCGTTAATCGATGCGATCGACGATCCCGATTTACAGGTTGCAACCCATGCAGTTCAAACATTTCAATACTGTGCAGACGAGGTATTGAAAACGTCTGAAGTGTTCGAGCATTTAGAGAAAAATCTACCGCGTTTTCCTGAAAAGCCAAAAACTTCTGCGATCGTTTGGGAATGGATGCGGCTAGAGTCAAGTCAGGGGCTAGTTGCAACTGCATTAGTGCATCATTTAGGAACACGATCGCCCAAACGGTTAATTCCGTTTTTGTCGGTGATGGATGCTTACAAACGGCAGGAAGTAGCGCAATTGTTAGCAGCAGTGCAACCTTGGGATGCGGAGATTCGAGACACATTGTTTAAGCTGGTTGGCGATGCGAAGCAGTGGGTTCGACAAGAAGTGATTCGACTGTTGCACCAATGCACGATTACGACTGACGAAAGCACTCAGATTGAACAGTTGATGACGCGCAAAGCGAGTGATCTGCGACGAGGGATTTTAGGATTGTTGCTAAATCAATCAGATAAAAGTGCGATCGCGTCTGCCAAACGACTTTTACAAGCAAAGCAAGCACCCCAACGGCAAGCTGGATTAGAACTGCTGAGAGAGCTAGTGTTGAGTCAGAGAACCGTTGAATCTTGTCGAACTTTAGCGATCGAGTATCAAGCACGACAATCAAAGCAAACAACAACCGAAGAACAATGGCTGGCAACAATTCTAGAACCTGAAACCAAAGAAGTAACACTAACTGATGCGCTGGGATTAATCAATGTTGCTGAACTAACACCGATCGCAACTCCAGAACCTACCGCACACGTCACGTTTAACACTCCAGCTTCGATGGCTTGTTTAATAGCACTCGATGAACTGATTCACGAACATCGACAAACCCCCGTGAAGTTTCCAGCTTGGGAGGGGGAACAAGAGGACTTACTGGGCAATTTGAACTCAGAATTTCCGAGCGTTGATCTTCGTCTCTCCCAATCCGAAAATCGTGCAAATCTACCTTTGAGCGATGTTTGGGAAAATTGGTGGCAGCAGCGAACTTCTAGATTACGCGACGAAGATGGGCTGGAATTATTTCGTGCGATCGCACCCGCATTTGGAAAGCGCGAACAAAATGATGAATTTGCTGTAGAAAACCAAATAAGCTTGCAATCTCTCACAACAACTCTGGAAAACTTAGTGACTCTACCAGAGCAATCGCTTCGGTATCCTAGTCTTGTAAATTCTGTAATCCGATGGCTGATCTATCAGCATCCGCCTGAGCAAGCCTCGGAGTTTATCTTAAACGCGATCGCTCACATTCTCCAACTGATTCCAGCGGAGACACTATCTACTAATCCAGAGTGGCTCAATAACCATTACTGGGGAGTTCGCAGTTGTGCTAATAATTTCCTAGCCAGTTGGATTCGTTATGCATACTCGTATGAGTTCTTAATTCCTGAAGACCAACAACAAGATTATCGAGTACGATGGTGGCAGCTAAATCGCTGGCTCGATCGCTGGATTCCGTCTTACTATTCAGTGACAACCGTGTGGGATGTTCATGCTGCTTATCAAGCTGGAGCAGCCAAGGAAGCAGATTTAATCTTTCATTTAGTCGGCGCACCAGAGCGAGATCTAACAGCACAGCCTGAATTGACACCCGGAACATTAGCGGAGGCAAAAGCAACCCTCAGAACCCATTTTTCAGAACTAGCCGAACTCACTCGACGCAAACCACATAGTTATGAAGCATTGCCATACTTACGTGAAATTGCCGATCGCATTCGACAACGCATTCTCGCAGTTGAACTTCAACGGGGCAACTTTCCTACAGCGGCTTCGAGTGCAGCTTGTTCTCTGCGATCGCTGACCGGAATTTCAACAATAGTCCAGTTAATTCAAGCGCTAGGACAAGAAAAACTGGTGCGAGGCTATAGCTACAACAATCTCAGCAAAGCGACTGTGTTTAGTCATTTAATGCGAGTCAGTTTTCCGGCTCCAGAAGACACGCCCGAAGAGTTTAAACAGCGTGTGATGTCGGCTCAGATCGCAGATGAGAAACTGATTCAGTTTGCATTCTACGCGCCCCAGTGGGTGAACTATGTTGAACATTCATTAAGTTGGGTTGGGCTGGCAGATGCAGTGTGGTGGATTCATGCCCACACCAAAGACACAAGCTGGTCAGTTGAGCAAGATGTGCGAGAAACGTGGGAGGCTCAAATTAGCGAACGCACACCGCTTTCAACTCGAAGTTTGATGGATGGCGCGGTTGATGTTGCCTGGTTTTTGAGCATTCGGAAGCGATTGAAAAAGGAACATTGGCAACAGATTTATGAGATGGCACAGTTTGCCTCGAGTGGAGGCGGACATCAACGTGCAAAACTGTTTGCAGATGCAATGCTGGGCAATCTTGAATCTGGAGAAGTTCGCGATCGCATCCTCAAAAAACGCCATCAAGATGCGGTTCGCGCTTTGGGATTGTTGCCCTTACCCAAAGGCAAGAAACGTGAAAAAGAACTGCTCGATCGCTATCAGTTGCTTCAGGAGTTTCTACGATCGAGCAAAAAGTTTGGCTCTCAGCGTCAAGCTAGTGAAAAACTTGCGGTCGAAATTGGCTTAGAAAACTTAGCGAGAACTGCGGGTTTCATCGATCCACAACGCCTGCAATGGGCGATGGAAGCGGCGGCTGTTGCCGATCTCGCAGGTCAGGCGCAAACTATTGCGATCGACACGGTGAGTATCAGCTTATCGATCAATGCACTAGGAGAACCCGAAATTGCAGTGTCTAAAGCTGGCAAACCGCTCAAATCCATCCCTATCAAGCTCAAGAAAGATCCTCAAATTCAAGTACTCACCAGCCGTAAACAAGACATCACCAAACAAGCTTCTCGAATGCGGATTTCGTTAGAGCAAGCCATGTGTCGCGGCGATCGCTTTGCTGTTAACGAATTGATTCAGCTTCGCAATCATCCCGTGCTTGCGCCAATGTTGAATCAACTGATTCTAGTGGACGATCGCGACATTGGTTATCTAGAGCAAACTGGATTACGTCACCATGACGAAACCATTCGAGCGATTCAATCTGACACACTTCGTATTGCTCACCCGTATGATCTACTACAATCCAACGAGTGGCATTTGTGGCAGCAAGATTGTTTTAATCAGTCTCGCGCCCAACCGTTTAAGCAAGTGTTCCGCGAATTGTATGTGCCGACTGCCGCAGAGCAATCTGAACAGATATCGCATCGCTATGAAGGACATCAGGTGAATCCGCGACAAGCGATCGCGCTATTTGGTCAACGCGGTTGGATTACGTCACCCGATCAAGGTGTGCGGCGCACTTTTCACACAGAAGGGTTAATCGCAGAAGTAGACTTTCTGAATGGATTTTATACGCCGCTGGAAGTGGAAGGATTAACGATCGCAGATGTGCGGTTCTACCGCCGCGATGAATGGAAACCACTGCCCTTAAACGAAGTCCCATCCGCTTTGTTCAGCGAAGTGATGCGAGATTTAGATTTAGTGGTGAGTGTGGCCCATCAAGGCGGAGTCGATCCAGAAGCCACTGCCTCGACCGTGGAAATGCGATCGACCTTGGTGCGAGAAACTTGCCGCTTGCTGAAGCTTTCAAATGTCCAAATTCAGAGCAAGCACGTTTTGATTGAGGGGCATTTGGGCAGCTATTCGATTCACCTAGGGAGTGCAATAGTTCACCGTCAACCTGGAGGAGCGCTTTGCATCATTCCAGTAGCTTCTCAGCATCGGGGTCGGATCTTTCTGCCGTTTGTTGATAATGACCCTAAAACAGCAGAAGTGATTTCTAAAGTGGTGCTGCTCTCAAAGGATAAGGAGATTCAAGACCCAACAATTTTGGAACAAATTCTTTAAGCCGGAAATTGTTGGCCAAAGGCTTACAGAATCTGAGGTTTTAGACATTGTTGAATGAGGGAATGAAATGGCTGTAGGGATAGCGCCCCCGTGCCTACCCCTGACGGAGGGCAACCACGGGGAGATTGCCCCTACCCAAATTATTCTTCTATTCAACAACGCTAGGTTTCGATGGGCAACACGATCGTAAACGTCGATCCTTTCCCAACTTCAGAAGTCACCGAGATCGTGCCCTGTAGTCGCTTCACTAGCAGATCAACGATCGCTAACCCCAACCCGGTGCTATCGGCTATCTGACTCGCATCAGAGGGCTGCCCTCGAAAAAAGGGGTCAAAAATTCGGGCTTGAACGTCTGGCAAGATGCCAATTCCAGTATCGATGACGCTCATAGTCCACTGCTCATTGTTCAGAACACAACACGCCAAAGTGACGCTACCCGTTTGAGTATAGCGAATGGCATTACTCATGAGATTAATCAAAATCTGTTGCAGACGAAACGAGTCTATCAACACTGAAGGGAAGTCTGGAGTGCAGTTCCATAAAAGAGGCAATGCTCGTGCGTCGGCTAGCGGCTGTACCACTTCTAGAACTGAATGAATCACCGATCGCACGTCTGTCCATTCTAGTTGAAGCTCAATTTCACTCGTCTCGTTACGAGAAAGCTCTAGAGCATCATTAATCAATCGCAACAAGCGGCGACCGTTTCGCACCACCCGATCGATATGCTCTAAACTGGGAACAGAATCTTCTAATTCCGATCGTCGCTGCTGTCTTAAAAATAGTTCTGAATAACCGATAATCGAACTCAGAGGCGTTTTTAGCTCATGGGCAAGATGAGAAAAGTTTTTTTGGCTTGCCCGGATTAATCGACTCAGTTCTTCATTATTAAACATCAGTTGAGTTTGCAGGTTCTCTAGTTCTTGCAATCGTTCTTGCATATAACTCTTAAAACACTGCGCGGTCGCTTCATCGATCACTTGATCAATCAGCGACATTACCCTAAATACTTCCGCTGTCGTTGTGTTAATCAGATCTGGTTGAAGATTTCTAAACAGCGCAGACCGCAGAAGATGATACTCTCGTGCGATCTCAGCCGCATCAAAGCCCTGTTCGGCTCTTTCAGAACCGTGAACTAAGCTGTCACGAATCACTGTCTGAGTGTCACTCACTTCTGATTGTGACAAAATCGTCACTAGCGCTTTAAGAACCATCGGAATATGGTTTCTAATCGCCGATCGAGGCAAAGAATCGGCGCTTTTAATTTGACGATCGTCGGAGACAGCTTCTACCCATTGTTGAGTAATGACCTCGATTTTCTCACTCAGAAGTTGACTCAGATCCAACATGGCATGCAATAAAGAGTTTGTTGGAAAAATCGCAGGGCTTTGACCAGTCTAGACAAACTAGAATCAGCTCGCCCGATCGTAACTCAATCTGTAATATACAGTCAAAAACTTTCGGCATTCCTGAACGTAGCGATGATTTGGGTAGGGGCGATCCCCCCGTGGTTGCCCTCCGTCAGGGGTAGGCACGGGGGCGCTACCCCTACAGCCATTTCATCTCCTCATTCTGCAACGCCTTTTCTTGCATACAAAGGGTGCAAGCGCGTGAACTCCGATTACTCAGGCAGGAGTTGCTTGAGTGCGACGCTGGATCAAATCTCGAATCGAGGCTTTCTCTAGAATTCCAACTAAAACCCCATTATCACGAACGACGGTTAACGCAGGCAGTTGCTTTTCTTCTAGCAGCTTCGCCACTTCTAGCAAAGGTTGACCCGATGCAACCGTTAGCGATGGCTCGATCGGCTTCATCAAGTCTTGAACCTGAGTATCAACCCACTGCTCAACCGATCGGGTTTGCAGAGCATCGATCGCAATCTCACCAACCAGTTGCCCTTCGGCATTGGTCACCAAAAACTTACGCCAGTTGTCGCGGCTCAAAATCTGCTGATCAGCAAACTCTCTGAGCGAAAGTTGTGCAGAAACGACTGGACTGTTCAGGGCAACCGCATCTGCCGCAGTCAGCCCGATAAACTGTTCTTGAATTTTGGCAGACTGTCCAGCTCGACCTGCATTTTGCAGTAAAAACACGCCAATTAATAGGTTCCAAACACTGCCAAGGCTACCTGAAATAACCAGCGGCAGCAGCCCAGAGGCGATCGCGACCCAACCAAAAATCTGCCCAACCCGGCTGGCAAACGCAACTCCTTTATAGGGGTTGCCCGTCACCTTCCAGACTAATGCTTTCAGAATATTGCCACCATCAAGCGGCAACCCAGGAATCAAGTTAAACAGGGCTAAGGCGAGGTTAACAGAAGCCAACAAACTGAGAATTGCAGTCAAAGGCGTAGCTGCGCCAGTTGCTAATGTCATCAGACTCAACAGCCCAAACAACAGAAGGCTGACAACTGGCCCTGCGATCGCCACCCAAAATGCTTCGCCAGGAGTCTTCGATTCTTGGTCGAGGCTGGCAAGTCCGCCAAACAAAAACAGCGTAATTGACTGCACCCCAATGCCTTGACGTAGTGCAACAAAGCTATGCCCCAACTCGTGTGCCAGCACTGAGGCAAACAACAGTAGAGAAGTTACTAAACCCAATAGCAGAGGCACCCCACTATTTAACGCTGGAAATTGAGCCGTAATGCCACTGCTATAGCTCCAGGTAAATAATCCCAGCACTAAAAACCAGGACGGGTTAACGTAAAAAGGAATGCCAAACAGATTACCGATGCGAATATTGCCGTTCATACAGCGACCTCTGACCCTATAGAATGTTCACGCTTAACTGATGTTTTTAGTGTAACGAAGTGTGAACAACTTTCTCAGGTTCCTGACGGTGTGAAAGCCGCCTAATATTCGTTCGGTTAGCGGCGAGAAATCAGTTCAGTCTGTCGCTTGGCAAGATATGATACCAAAGGAGTCAACAGAAGCAACCCATGGTAGAACGTCCCATCAAGAAATCTGAGCGGCAGACCGAGAATTTGTCAAATTCGTCTGATGCCACTTCCCAAGCTTCAGATTCTAAGCCTTCTGCTCCTGCAAAGCCTCAGCGCTCATCGAGTTCATCAGGCTCATCAGAACGAAGCGACGATCGTCCGGCCGGACGAAGCGACGATCGCTCGTCGGGACGGAGCAACGATCGTTCATCAGGCAGAGGCAAGAGAGGCTCTCAAGACGATGAACCCAAGCAGATGATGAATCCTGCTTTGATGCGGGGCCCAAAACCTGTCAAAGCTCCGATCGCGCCTGAACCTCAGCCAGAAGCGATCGTTGAAGAAGTGACAGAAGAAACCACCGAAGCGATTCCCGAAGAAATCACCGAAGCATAGCTGAGCCAATCCGTTTCTCAGCACGATCGGTTAAAGTCTTCTCGCTAATCGCAAACCTAAAATGCATCCTCTAGTCCTGGCTAAAGGGTGCATTGTTTTTTGGGCATTGCTGAATCAAAGTATGAATCTGCCTTCCCTTTCCTTGGGGAGAGGGAATTAGGGTAAGGGCGGTCTGCGGAATTTTGTCTTCAAACAATTAACTTAAATGGCTTTTCAGAAAGCACTGCCCCATTCCCGCTCCTTAAGTTCTTTTCGAGGCAATAATAAAGTGGTTTCAATCTGCTGCCGCACGGCTGCCGTTACTTCACAGTTGCTGTTGAGGCAGTCGAGCAACAATTGGTTTGCATCATAGTATCGCTGCAACACCTGCTGCTGATCAGGGTTGAAGTGCCAGCGAATTGCAGCAGGCGGCGGAGTGGCAAGATTTTGGCTTGTCCACGCTAAAAAATCTTGCAGGTAGGGATCATGAGCCACGATCGCATCAATTTGTTGCTTCATCAACTGCACTAGAGAGTCTGCACTTCGCAACATCGCAACCGTCAGCAGGAAGATTTCTCGCCAGCGGGGTTCAGTGATATGGCTGACTAGCCGTTCTAAAGCTCGATCGGAGGCTTGCAGACTGTGACTGGCTACAATCTTTCGAGCCGTAAAATATTCTTGAAATATCTGATAGGAGAAGGAGAAAACCCCTTGCACCCGTTCTGCCAAGAGTCCGTGCTGTAGCTCGATCGCCTTGAGGATGCCTTCACTCTCTAATTGCAACTCCTCTGGCTCGATCGCAGCATTGGGCAAATCGCGGATATAGTCACCAATTTGTTGTTCGACGGCTTCTTGTCCAAAAAAGTAATCTCCTTGCTCAAACGTGAGTGTGGCAACTTGACTCAGCAGCTTCAGCTTTTGGGGCAATAAAAAGCCGCGATAGATTTCGTCGCGCTCAATACCTCTAGTTTCGTCCCATCTGTTGAGCAAGAGATCTAAACATTGCTTATAAAACTCCGATCGCTTGGTAGGAAATTTTCCCTGGTGATGAAAGACCCAGCAGGCGAGGTGGAGAAATAGAGGCGTAACGGCAAGCCTGCGGAAGGGCATATTTTCAGCCAAGTCTAATGTCTCAATAAACCGAACTGCCTGTTCGTGCCCCGCTTGAATCGTGGTTTTTGTCAGAGTTGTAAACCACTTTTGAGCAAAAGCCACAATTTGATCTTGACTAAACGGAGCTATCTCAACATCTGTGAAGCGTCTAAGATTAATGGCTTGGGTCGCTGGGCGGCAAGCGACGACAAACAAATTCTTTTGATACTTCTCTGAGAGTCTGCGAATTTCGTTCACAACGACCCTGCGCTCTTGGTCAAGTACTTCGTCTAACCCATCGAGCAATAGCAACACTCTGCCCTCGCGAAATAGAGTTTCAGCCACCTCTGAAATCCCAGAAGTGAGAAATTCTTCACGAATATAGTTGAGTAAGCTAAACTCGCCTGCTGCCCTAGATTCATCAGCAAAATCTCTCAGAGTGATAAAAATGGGAACTCGATCGACCGCAAAGATACCTCGGTTGCAGCCGATCGCGAGATATTGCAAAAAAGTGGTTTTACCTGCCCCTGGCTTGCCCAACACCCGCAGTTTCGAGTAGATTTTGACTGCTTTCATGCCCGCAATTTGGGTTTGGGATACATCCCCTAGTCCAGATTGATCGCATTCTTTAGGCGTAAAGCGTTGCAAATCAGCCAACTCTAACCACTGCTGGCTCGGAATCTCCTCTAACGTGTTGACATCAATATAAATGTCGTCAATTTTAACAGGGTGGTTAACGTCTAATAACTGCAAGGTGCCGCACTGATCTTGAATTTTGTCTTGACGCTGCGATCGTACCTGTTGTACCAAAGTGTCGATATCTAAAACAGAAGCCTGAGCGGTTCCCTGGGAATTAAGCTTTGTGCCAAACGCTCCAGGTTCAGGAAAGTCTGCGGGAGGATCGACCGCAATTTCTCGCCAATGTAGGCTTAATATTAAACAAATTTCTAGAAAAACTTGACGCTCGATCGGCTGCCCCGTAAAAAACCGCCAGATTGATTGACGTGTCTTTAAACCGACTTCTCCTGCTAGATTTTCTTGAGTCCATCCCGTATGAGCAAAGGCGCGCTTTGCTTGCTCAACCCCAGAAAGTGATGCCCGTAGCGATCGCTTAACCATGAAATAAAACTTCTGGTCTTAATCTCAAGATCTTATACACTCCTCAACATCTACGAACTTACAAGCTTCTTCTCAATCGACAATCCATCGCTTGACTGAAATTGTATAAATTTAGAAGATTTTTCACGGGCAGATCGTCTTCATGAAATTTATTAAAAAAAGGGCAGGTCTAAACCTACCCTCGTAATTTAAATGTTGACTTGGACTAATTGTGAGATCTCTGTCACCCTTATTTGTTGGGTTGGGGAGTCATGCGTAGATAAGGCTTGAGTTCGGTCACGCCTTTAGGAAACTTTTTCTTGGCATCTTCAGTAGAAATCGAAGGCACCACCACACAATCGCCGCCATCTGTCCAGTTAGCCGGGGTTGCGACGCTGTGATCATCGGTGAGTTGCAGCGAGTCAACCACACGCAAAATCTCATCAAAGTTGCGCCCAGTGCTTGCGGGATAGGTGAAAGTGAGCCGCAATTTCTTTTGAGGATCGATCACAAACACCGATCGCACCGTCAGCGTATTGTTGGCGTTGGGGTGGATCATGTCATATAGATCTGAAACCTTCCGGTCTGGATCAGCCAAGATCGGATAATTGAGCTTGGTGCTTTGAGTTTCTTCAATGTCACCAATCCAGCCTGTGTGAGAGTTGACATCATCGACGCTGAGCGCTAAAACCTTGACATTGCGCTTGTCAAACTCAGGCTTAAGCTTTGCAACCGTGCCCAGCTCGGTGGTGCAGACGGGCGTAAAATCTTTGGGGTGTGAGAACAAAATCACCCAACTATCGCCAGCCCAGTCATAAAAATTGATAGTGCCTTCAGAAGAGTCTTGAGTGAAGTTGGGAACTGTGTCGCCTAGTCGGAGAGCCATAACCGATTTTCCTGTTGATCGCAGATAGTTACTTACAGATCATGCCATAAAACCCCGGTTTCCCGGTCGGAGTTCAGATCTATTTACGATTTTAGTTAAAGGTTGTGAGAGCGATCGCCCTCTCTAAATCTTTAACTTAAGAATGTGAATTAAATAAGATGTAGATCTTGTGGGGTAGGCATCTTGCCTGCCCAGACAACCGAGATGGCTATCCCACTTTATTTAATCCAGACTTCTTAGACTCGTAAATTTAAAGCTGAAGCCCAATTTATGAAGATACCGTATTTGTAGCGTGATTTTACGTCAGTACCCAGTAAGAATCATGAAGGTACAGCTTAATTTTTAAGATATTTGGTTGAAATTGCGGAGTCGGAAACCCTAGATCTTCAAGTTTAATCACGATAGCTTCCGTTAAATCTCTGAGACATTTCGTAAAGCACTGGTCGAAAATACCGTAGTTTTGGGCACGCTAACATCAAACTTGAACACCGGGTAACTAAACAAACTCATGGACGCTAAAGCCTTTCTCACCGTTGACGAGCAATCAATTAGTTTAAGAGAATGTCTGAAATATCTTCAGACTGCTGGGAAACTGCAAGGATTTTTGGGCGATATTCTACGGCAATATGTATTAGAACAAGAAATCGCAAATCGAGAAGATTTGGATATTAATTCGGCGGTAATTGAGCAAGCGGTGATTGATTTCCGCCTTCAGCAGCAGTTGACCGACCCGAAGGTTTTTCAAGAATGGCTCAATCGCAACGGGTCAGATTATTCGACCTTCCATAGTCAAATTAACTCAAACTTTAAAGTTGAAAAGCTCAAGAGTGTGATTGCAGACGCAAAGCTGCAAGAATATTTTATTGAGCGTAAGGTGTTTCTCGATCGCGTCGTCCTCTCTCGCATCATCGTCGAAAATCAAGAACTTGCCGATGAGCTAAAGATTCAGATTCAAGAAGGGACGAGTTTTGAAGAACTCGCTCAAGAACACTCGATCGCCGACGATCGCATCTCCAATGGCATGATGGGCCCGGTGAGTCGTGGCACGATGCCCGATCAGATTAGGGCGGCGATCGATTCTGCCGAACCGGGTGATCTGGTTGGGCCGATCGAGGTTGAGCAGCGTTGGGCATTGTTTAGAGTCGAGCAAGTGATTCCGGCAACGCTTGATAATCAGCAATTACGACAAACTTTGCAAACTGAATTATTTGAGCGCTGGCTAGCAGAAAAAATCCAAAAAATGACCGTCAAGCTTCAGGTAGAGTAAATTTTGAGAATCGCCTTTAACCCCCCATTTAGCCTTAATGCAAAAGCCCCATGATTACTAATGACGTTGCTGCAAATCTGCCCTGGGAGTCACCGCCCCTGTCGTTTCTCAGCCCAGAACAGCAGATTCAATTTAAGACTAAAGCCGAAATCCGTCGCTGTAAGCTTGGAGCGTTACTCTGGTCAGAAGAAACGCCCGATGTGCAACTGATTGTTTTAGCGGGCAAGGTGCGTCTGGTCGCCGATGACGGGCGATCGCTGTTGCTAAAGCCCGGTGAGTGGGTGGGCGACCTGCTAGAACTGCCGGGTTGGAAGGCACGAGCCGCCAGCAACGATGTGCAAATTGTGCAGTGGACGGCAAGTAACTGGTCATCGCTGTCTTCAGTGGAGATCGATCGCTTTTGGGCCATTCAGCGCCGCCGCTATCAGCCAGAAAGTGACCACTCTGCTCAGTCGGTGAATGGTTTTCCGTTTGTAGCCGGAATGAATACGGCAGCCGCCTGTCTGACGATGGTGTCTAATCATTTACAAAATCCGGCTCAGATGGATTGGGTGCAGCGTCAGCTTCGCGGGCAGCGCCCCACAAACGTCGTTGATGCAGCAGAGAAATTGGGGCTACAGCTTCGGCGCATTGAAACCAACTGGCAGAGTTTGCGACTGCTCAATTTTCCGGCAATGATGCTGTGGGGTAGAGAGCAGGAGGCAGGCGAGGGACAGGGTGCAGTTTCTTTTCAAGTGGAGCCACATTGGGTCGTGGCGTATGGGGTGCGGGGCGATCGCTTGATCATCGCTGATCCGATCAATCCGACGATGAACTGTGAGGCGATTCACCGATCGACCGTCCAACAGCGCTGGGATGGGCAACTCTGGCAAATCGAGCCGATTCAAAAACAGGAACGGTTTAACTTAAGCTGGTTTCTACCTGCGATTTGGCGATACAAAGGTCTGCTGGGCGAAGTGCTATTCGCGTCATTTACTTTGCAGCTTTTGGGATTAGCTACTCCTTTGATTACTCAGGTAGTCATTGATAAGGTGATGGTGCAGGGCAGCATCCCAACGCTGGATGTAATGGCGATCGCGCTGCTCTCGGTGGCAGTTTTTGAAGCGGTTCTCGGAATTCTGCGTCTATTTATCTTCACCCACACGGCGCGACGACTGGATTTGAGTCTGTCGGCGCAGCTTTTTCGTCACTTGATGCGGTTGCCTCTGTCTTACTTTGAGGCGCGACGAGTGGGCGATACCGTCGCACGAGTGCAGGAATTGGAGACGATTCGCCAGTTTTTAACTGGAACTGCTCTGACAGTGATTCTAGATAGCTTTTTCGCCGTAGTTTATCTAGCGTTAATGTTCTTCTACAGCGTTCCGCTTACCGGGATTGCGTTGTCCGTATTGCCGTTGTATGCAGCGCTGACACTGACCACCACTCCGATTTTGCGGAACTGGCTCAACGAGACGTTTAACCGCAGTGCCGACAGTCAGTCTTTCTTAGTCGAGACGATTACGGGCATTCACTCGGTTAAGGCGCACTCGGCAGAAAAGGCATCGCGCGATCGCTGGGAAGGTTTATTCGCCCGCTATATTCGCACCAGTTTTAAAGCGTCTACAACCTCCAACATCAGCCAAAATCTGGGTGACTTTCTCACCAACCTTTCATATCTGCTGATTTTATGGTTTGGTGCCCACTTGGTGATCGAACAGAAATTAACCGTGGGTCAGTTGGTTGCGTTTCAAATGCTATCGGGAAGGGTCACGGGGCCGTTGCTTCGCCTCGTGCAGCTTTGGCAAAACTTGCAGCAGGTGTTGCTGTCGGTCGATCGCATTGGTGACATTCTCAACGTCGCCCCTGAAGCAGAACCCGGATCAGGTTTGGTGCTGCCGCCGCTCAAAGGTCAAACGACGTTTGATCAAGTCTTTTTCCGCTACAACCCTCAGCAAGAGCCTGTGCTAAAAGGCATCTCGTTCACCTCAGAACCGGGAATGCTGATCGGCGTAGTTGGGCGCAGTGGTTCTGGTAAAAGCACGCTATCTAAGCTGTTGCAGCGACTTTATCAGCCCGAATCAGGTCGGATCTTGATTGATGGCTTTGATATTAAGAGCGCCGATCTGCATTCACTTCGCAGCCAAATGGCGGTCGTGCTGCAAGAAGACTTTCTCTTTAACGGTAGCGTTTTAGAAAATATTAGCTTAGGTCGCCCCGATGTGACCGCAGAGCAGGTGGTCGAAGCGGCGCGGCTAGCCGTCGCCCATGACTTTGTGAGCGAACTTCCGCAAGGCTATGAGACAAGTGTTGGTGAGCGAGGCACTGCCCTATCAGGAGGACAACGGCAGCGAGTGGCTTTAGCCAGATTATTTCTCTCAGATGCCCCGATGCTGGTTTTAGACGAAGCGACGAGTGCTCTAGACAGTGAAACCGAGCAGCAAGTTCTGCAAAACCTGCAAAAACTTGCCGAAAGCAAAACCGTGTTTCTGATCGCTCACCGATTTGCACCGCTCAAACGCGCTGATCTAATTCTGGTAATGGAGAAAGGCGTAATCGCTGAGAAAGGCACTCATGACGAGTTGCTGCGATCGAAAGGACTATATTGGTCGCTCTACCAACGTCAGCAAGCCTCGGTGTAAAAGCTCTACAAAACTCTGAAGGGGCGCAATTACAGCGCCCTTTTTTGGTTTAAATAGTAGGTTCTTGAGAACGCGATCGTTTCGTCAAATCGGCTATCAAAACGTCCTAAATTGCCTATGACAAATGAATGAAAAAGCCAATTAGAAGTCACTCCTTTAGGAAGGAGCAAAAAAGTTAATTCTTCTTATAAGCTTGAACAAATCGCACACTTCGGGGTAAATATCATGGTACAAGAACGTAACCTTGAGCGACCCAAATTTCAAGAGCAAGATATCGATCAGCGTTCACCTCGCCCTAATATTAGTCCTAATGTCACTCGTCCCAAGCCTAGTGAAGGAGTTGGGGGCAGCAACTTAGCAACCGATACGGCGGCTGGGCTAGCCTTGCTGCTCTCGATCGTGGCATTTCTTTTCAGCAGCATTGCAGTGGTTCAAGCTGTGAGAACCCACCGAGATGTTGAGGCAATTCTGCAAGCCGCTAACCGTCCGATCGCTGCTAATTCTGCGTCTCAAAAGAGTATCCGATCGTTTGCCCTTCTAGGCAATTTGCTGCCGATCGCGCAACGCATTGAGCCGGGTCGTTTTGTCCAACCTGTTTATAACGGAGATGGACGGATTGAGCTGCTGTCTGCCGATCGGGTCAACGGAGCCAGTGATTCAAATGTTGTAAATTTGAAACTGCGCGTTCAGCGGCTGCGTGAGAAACTGCGCGGCAGCGATATTGATCTCGCTCAAACCGCTGCCATTAATTCTCGAACCAATATGCGATATCCAGCCCTCAACTTCCGCACGCCTAGTGGCAACGCGCTTTCGCTCTACAGTTTGCGCCCGGGTGAGTCGGTTGATGTGATGGTGATGCTGCGAGTTCCAGCCGGGTTAAACCGGGTTGACTTGCAGATTCCTGAAACGGTTCCCTTTCGAGGCGTGCCGATCGCGACTGTTGCTAGTTCGACTAATGTTCGATAGTGCGATCGAACGCTTCTTGAGAGTGAGAAACTGTCACACTATTTTTTGCAGTCGATCGCGGTTGTTTTACGCATAAGTAGGACTTACGCAAACCTCGGAGGTTTTAACCAAAAATCAAGCATCGGGACCGACAGAGTGGCTTAAACCTCCGAGGTTTTGGTCGAATTTCCAATTATTCCTAATTGATGGATTGGTGAAAATTTGGCATCGTTTCAGCGATCGTCCTTCAACAAAGTGACTGTTAACAACTACGTGCAGGAGAGGGAAGCTAGAAATCTTGTTCCCTCTCCCGCAGGAGAGGTGCCATTGTTTGAGTTTGTCTTTGTCTAATCTTCGGGCAATATCCACTGTGGAGGAGCCGTCATTTTTTTGCGGGCGGCTTCTTCTGCGATCGCGATCATCTGATCGAGCGACGTTTCTTGAATGAACTTGGATGTCTGATCTTTATATTCTAGATTGGGACATTTGTCTCCCAAAACGCAGCCGTTTTTGCAAGCTTCGGCACAGTTGATCTCCATAGTCTCGTCTCCAATTCTCAAAGCTCGGCTAATAGCAGTGTGTTCATTGATTATCTTAAACGCTTGCTAATCGAGGTGAGGGTCTCTAATCTATTAAGAAGGCTTATGAGGCGATCGCATCTCAAAAATTCTAAATGAATGACTTCAAACTATTATTGAGTCTCTGTCTTCTCGCCGTTGCCGTGCCAGTTTTGGCAGCCGATCCAGGGCAATCGATCGAGCAAGTCAATGATGTGGTGAACCGATTGTCAGGGGTGATGGATACTTCTGCTCAAGCCGCCGCAAACTCCAAAGCTCCAAATGTCAGAATGACGACCTGCAAGATCAGCTTGAGCGATGCGTCGCCAGAAGCCAACACGGTTTATCTTTATCAAGAACAAGCGCTTTCAGCAAAGTTAGCCAGCCCCTATCGCCAACGGTTTCTGCAAATCTCTCCCAGCGCCTATAGTCAGACGATTCGATCGCGCTCTTTTCGCCCCGCCAACCCAAAGGCATGGATTGGGTTGTGCAATCAGCCAGAAGCCGCCCGTGTGGTTAAATTGAGTGACCTCGGCAAGCCCGTTTGCAATGTTTTTCTCAAACGATCGGGCAACGATTATGCCGGAAGAACGCCGATCGATGGCTGCCCCGCTAACGTCAGAGGAGCCGTGAGAATCACTAATCAAATCACGCTTCACTCAGTAGGAATGGACACCTGGGATCGCGGCTATGGGGCTGACGGCAAACAAGTTTGGGGCGCAAAAACCGAATCCTATCAGTTTAGAAAGTGATCAGTTGGCTCTTGAGCGCATTCAGCTTCCCAACTTAAACGCATCGATAAATAAGCTGTAGGTCATGCCGATTTTGAGGGTGTTGATCAGTTCTGCGGGCAGCGATCGCCGGACTCGATCGCTGCGACTATAAACTACCCGGCTAATCACCTCGGTCAACACCACTAGAATAGCTGCCGCCACAATGTCCAACTGTGCCATCTGCCCTGCGGTGGTTGAGATCGCGGTGCCTACATAAAAACCAAAGAGCAGACTAATCAACAACAGCGAGGTTCGCCGCCACGGATTTTGAAACAATTGACCGATTTGATCAGTCACAGCTCCTAGCAGACCATTGAGGCGAGTATTTTGCATCAAAAAAGGGGAGGGGTAAAGGTCAAGCGATCGAAAAAATTCTCCCCGATCGGGGCTGGAGATTGCTATTACTAGAGTAGAAGAAGAGGCTGCGGGGTGGATGAACGAAATGAAGACAAGAGGGAACCCTGCGATCAAAATTGCGTTAGCGATGGCTGTCTTGCTAGTCGGTGGATGGCTAGTGTCGAGGCGATTTCAAATCGAAGTCGGAGTCACAGAACCCGACTCAATTCCAATTATCAAGACCGATCCTTCTCAAGCAAGCGAGCAGAAAGCCTTTGAGACAAGACCCTCTGGGCAAACTTCCAGCACTGCTTCACCCATCGATAAGCCTGATCCTGCTATGACCGCCGCCCATCAAGGCACCTTGCGGGTGAGTAATCGATCGAGTCATCCCCTCCGAGTTGCCTTACTCTCTCGTCAACCTAAAACGACCAATACAAAATCGGGCGAGACCGCTCCTGCGGGGTTTGGCTCTCCGGTTCACTGGGATTTTTCACCTAGTGAAGGCAGCGAAAAGGGATTATTGGTGTCTCTGCCCGATCGTACCGTTAGGCTCAAAAAAGGCGATGTTGTGGTTGCCTTTGCTCAAGATGGGTCACAGCGTTATTGGGGCCCTTATATTGTCGGAGAAACCGCCCAACCTATTTGGAATAGTCAGTCAGCAGAGTGGGAATTAGCGTTAGACCCATAGAGCTTCATCACATCCGACACAGGCAATCGTGACTGTGCGCCCAAAGTCAGCGGTGAGCGATGTCCTTTCTCAAAATGTTCTGCTGCCGCGCAGCCAATCATTGCCGCATTGTCGGTGCAAAATTTCATTGGGGGAAACAGCACTCGTAGATTGTGCTGGCTGGCTACATCTTGTAGGTGTTGCCGTAACCCACTATTTGCCGCCACGCCACCGCCGACCACGATCGTGTTCAGTCCATAATCTAAAGCACAGGCGATCGCTCGTCTGGTTAGCGCTTTTGCAACGGTTGCCTGAAAACTGGCGGCGATGTCATTCACAGGTAACGGTTGACCTGATTGCTGAAGCGTTTGGGTTAGTCGCAAAACAGCCGTCTTTAAGCCACTAAAGCTAGAGTCATAGCGATGAAATCCACCTTCTGGCTTTGAAACTTTTCCTTCTGGGAGCGGAAAGGCTTTGGGATTGCCTTCGGTAGCGAGACGATCGAGAATTGGGCCTCCCGGATAGCCTAAATTCAGCAATCGGGCCACTTTATCAAAAGCTTCTCCTGCTGCATCATCGCGAGTTTGTCCCAAAATCTCGTATACACCGCACTCTTTGACGTAAATCAGGCTGGTGTGTCCGCCCGACACCAATAAACAGAGAAAAGGCGGCTCTAAAGTCGGATCAGTCAAATAAGAGGCGTAGATGTGTCCCTCTAAATGATGAACGCCAATCAAAGGTTTTTGGTGAACCAGTGCCAGCGTTTTGGCAGCCGTCAACCCGACCAAGAGCGCACCGACTAATCCCGGCGCACAGGTGGCTGCGATCGCGTCAATGTCTGACCAACCAAGTCCCGATTCTGTGAGCGATTGCGCGATCGCTTGATTGACAATTTCGACGTGCTGACGAGATGCGACCTCCGGCACCACGCCGCCATATTGACGATGAATGGCAATCTGAGATGAGACAATGCTGCTGATCACATGACGATTTTTAACGATCGCCACCGCCGTTTCGTCACAACTTGTTTCAATTGCTAAAACCGTTGCCATTTGCTGGTAATTTTTTGAAGGAATGGGCTATTCAACAGTAGCTTAAACTCTGTCTGAGCATCTCTAATCACCATTAGAACGCTGCACAGGTTAGAGAATTCAGTCCTACAAAAGTCTCGTCTTTTTACATCGCTCACTCTTCTTATTTAAGGGGAAACAATTCTATGCGACAGTTGTTTGCTTTAATTTTGGTCTTTGCCCTTTGGGTTGGGGTTGCTCCGTCTGCCTCGGCTGAATCAGACGTGTCTGGTTTGCTCGTTCCTTGTCGTGATTCTGAGATGTTTGCTCAACGCGCTAAAGATTCTGTCAGCGCAACGGCGGCCGATCGGTTTCAAAAATATGCAGATTCTGGGTTGCTGTGCGGCAAAGATGATGGATTGCCACATCTGATCACAGACGGTCGTCTTAACCATGCAGGCGAGTTTATTATTCCTGGCTTACTGTTCTTATATTTGGCTGGCTGGTTAGGCTGGGCAGGCCGCAACTATCTGCAAACCGTGCATAAGAATGGCACCAATGAATATAAAGAAGTTCAAATCGATGTGCCTGTTGCGATTCAAAGCTTCATTGCTGCCCTGTTTTGGCCTTTGACATTCGTCAAGCAAATACTCACAGGTGAAATCCAAGAGGATGATTCTAAAATTCCTGTTTCGCCCCGTTAGCACTTGAGAGTGAGTAGATTTTGAGTCTCAAATCATTCTTAGCCTCAAAATCTAAAGTTCAAACTAAAGCGTTATATCTCTAGGAGGTTTCAATATGCCATCTGCTCTCTTGAAATATTTTTCTAACGCTGCTGTGTTAGCCGTGTTGTTTACGAGTCTTGTGCTCACCGTGTTTATTTTGATCAACTCGGTTTCACCAGACTTGCTGTCTTTGGGTCTGTAAGAACAGGGCGATCGATCGCGGTAATGGGTCAACCGATTATCCGCGATCGATTCCCGGTTGCCTTAAAATCAGGGAATGATGAACCCAGAGCCAGAAATTCGCCGCTTGTTAGATGTGATGCCAGCCTCTGGGCGCATGGCTACTAAGCTTGTGAGCAAGCCAGAGCAACGGTGGGTGATTGATGCCCCATTTCCGATGCCGTGGATGCGCGATCGCCCCATCTATATCAACTTTGACCTTTGGAGTCGCCTACCCAGAACCCAGCGAGATTTGCTGATCTTACGCACGGTTAGCTGGCTAGGGGCTGTCAAATGGTTTCAGCCCAACCTAAATTTTGGACTCGTCGCAGCAGGCGTAGTAGGAACGGGCATAGAGCTTTTTCAGCAAGATTTTGTGGGCGTTGCGCTAGCGAGTGCCTTGAGCGCGATCGCGGCCACTCAAATTTGGCGCAACAACCACAGCACTAGCCTCGAACTCGATGCAGATGAGCGTGCGCTTCAGGTGGCTCAACGGCGAGGCTATAGCGAAACGGATGCAGCCGGGTATTTGCTATCTGCAATCGAGTCGGTGGCTCAATTTGAGAAACGTCCGCTAAGTTTTATTGAGTTGTTAAGGGGTCAAAGTTTAAGAGCGATCGCGGGGCTTTCTGCGATCGGCATTCCAGAAGAGTTGCGACGAGACTAAAGAAGATTTAATCCTTACTTCGTAAGTTTAATTCGGCCTACTTACAGGAAAGCTAGAATTATCGAGAACTCTGAAGATCATCTAAACAATTAAGTCTTTTGCTACCCAAACTAAATCAGGTTGTGCATAATCTTATTATCAACTGAAGAGTGCTATCAGCCCGCTACATCGATAGGCTGCTCTCCCACACAATCTACCTAGCTTAGAGGTGAATTTTATGAACCTTCCCAAAGTGATTAAAGATGTGATTGGTTACGTCTCTGGAGCCTTAACTCGCATTTTTGGGCTTAATGATGATTCCTACCCTGAAACTGGGGTTCAGCCTTACGAAGGTGAGCTTTCAGACAAAAAGCAGTCTTCAGACTGGTAAAATTCGTCTCTGCACTCCTAACGTTAACTACCCCTTGATCTACTCAGGATCTGGATCAACGTCAGTTAGATAGAAGGGGGTTGCTCCGGTTGTGAATTCGGGAGAGCTACCTAAATCCCCCAATTTTGGGGGACTTCAAGCCAAAAATTCCGGTTCAAAGTCCCCCAAAATGAGGGATTTAGGGGGCAAAAGCCGCTGACAACGAAGCGAAAAAACTCGTCGAACTACGTGGATCAATAACCTGTCAAATTTGTAGGTGTCTTCTGCCTTATCCCTAACCTTTCTAAGGAGAAGAAGGGAGTTAGAGTCTTTAGTTCCCTCTCCCTAGAGTGAGGGCGATCGTACAAAACTACCTTTAAAAGGGCAATGAACCTGACGGAAACGTGTCAGGTTCATTGAAGAAAGATTATAAACAAACGAAGGTTTTATAAGGGGACAGTGACTACAATTCCGTAGGCATGAAACTAGAGCTATTCCTCCTTTTTCAACAACACTACGACTAGACTAGTTGCGAGCTAAAACGTACTTTTCGGGAATTGCAGGCGCTTTGGGCAGGAGACACAGACCCAAAAGCAAAAGATTTAAGAGAGTGAAGATACTGCATCTCTTTGTGTCTATATAAACTTTAGCACCGCTCTCTAGAAGTGGGGTCACTTTTAATAGATAAAGACTGAATTTAATAGAAGTTAACGATCGCTTAAATAACAACACAAAGCAAGCTAGATAATGAATCGATTAAACTGAACCTAATCTGCCCTAACGATTCGCTGCTTTTAATTTAACCAAAACTATTTCTGATGATGATTCGTCGTTTTGCGCTGTCTATAGGAGCTGTCTCTCTCGCTGTAGTGGGCGCGATCGCCACGCCTCACTCACCCACTCAAGCGGTACAACTCTCAGACGGAACTGTATTTTTCATTGCGCCTCCCCGATTTGTGGGAGCCTCCAGCACTAACAATTCTGTCAATGCTTGGTCGGTGACTTACTATTTCACCCTCAACCACTTAGAAAATGCTGGAGAACCCTTGCAGCGGGTGACGATCATGCAAGACGAGGGCACCGACACTGTAAGATTTTCGCCCAAAGAAATTGAGGCGTTTGAGGGCACCCGCCAGCGACTCGGCACAAAATTGCCACTCGGAGAGATCACAACCGATCGTAAATCGCGCACGGTGACGGTTAACTTCAATCCGCCTCTGCCACCTGGAAAGATCGTGACGATCGCGCTGTCTCCCGATCGTAATCCTCTCTACGGCGGCGTTTATTTGTTTGGGGTCACAGCATTTCCTCCCGGTGAGAAAACCCACGGGCAATTTTTAGGATTTGGGCGGCTCAACTTCTATGAAAGTGGACACCCCTTCTTTTTTAGATAAAATGCTGAACTTAGAGTTAACCGCCGTATTGCCAGCCTGTGGTTTCGAGTAGGAGAGGGTTGCCCTCGCGATGCACTCCGGCCGCAATCACTTCACCCACAAAAACGGTGTGGTCGCCTTTGTCTACCCTGCCGACTACCTGACACTCAACATAGCCCAGCGAGTCGGAAATAATGGGGCAACCTGTTTCGCCCAGATAAAACTCGATCTCCTCAAATTTATTGCCAACGCGCCGCTGAGGCTTAAAAAATTTCTGTGCCATGTCTTTTTGCCCATCTTCTAAAAGGCTAAGGGCAAACACGCCACTAGAGTGGATCATGGCATGAGATTTTGAGTCTTGCTTAACGCAGTTGATCACGAGCGGAGGCGTAAAAGACCCCTGCATCACCCAACTCGCCGTAAAGCCATTGACTTCTTCTCCGTCTTTAACCCCACAGACATACAGCCCGTGAGGAATTTTCCGCAACATCGTTTTTTTAGCCTGTTCGTCTAGCATCGGAGCCTATACCTCGTTTGTTCTCTAGGGTTGAGCCTACTCATTTTAGAAGGATGGAACCGAAAAATCATCTCTAATAAAACTTACGCAAACCTCCGAGGTTTAAGCCACTCTGTCGCCTTGGTTAAAACCTCCGAGGTTTTGGAAAATGCGTAAGTCCTGTCTAATGGCAAAGCCGATGGTTCTAGCAATCAGAAGCATCGGCCTTGTGATAATCAGGAATCGAATTCAAATCAGGACGGAGCCAAGCTTAACTACTTTGCTAAGAAGGCTTGGATTTGCTTGACTGCGACTGGAGCAATCCGAGAAATTGCCCAACCCCCGGCGGCTAGGATCGGAAGCAAAACGATCAATATGCGAAAATCAAAATCCATACCAGTGTTCTCTCTTCAAAAACTTTTTAGAATTCTTACTCTCATTTTTATCTTATTTGGGCACGTTTTCAAAGCAGTTTTCTCAGCTTGGCGGATGCTGCACGTCAAAGCCGGGATCAGTGCCCCTTCCAGCGTGGACAAGTGCTAACTTTTCGTAATGTTGAGCGTGTTTGATCAGATCACTGACTTCAGTCTCTGACAAGTCACGCAGGGGTTTAGCCGGAACGCCAACCACTAGCGATCGTGCCGCCACGTCTTTTGTCACCACCGAGCCTGCCCCAATGATGCTGCCTGCCCCAACGCGCACTCCATCCAGCACGATCGCGCCAATTCCAACCAGACAGCCTCGCTCAATATGGGCACTGTGAATCACGGCCCGATGTCCGATCGTCACATAATCCTCAAGAATGGTGGGTTTGCCAGGATCTCCGTGTAGAATTGCCCCATCCTGAATATTCGTGAAAGCTCCAATTAAAATTCGTTCTATATCTGCCCGGACGATCGCGCCATACCAAATGCTGGCTCCTGGTGCCACCTCTACCCAGCCCATAACTGTTGCGTTGGGGGCAATAAATGCTGCTTGAGAGAGATCGGGCGGCGACCAGTAAGAGGGAGAGGCTGATAGGAAAGATTCATCAAAGTGAGTCACAGTTACACCGAATTGCTCTAGAGGGTGGGAAACTTCCCTAGTTATAATAGTTTCACGATGACGCGCCCCCTTACATGAACGCTAGCAATTCATGACCAGCCCAGGCTTTCAATACCCAATTTTTGGTCCAGAGATTCAGTGCCCTCACTGCCGTCAGACGATTCAAGCATTGACTTTGACAGACACTTATCTGTGCCAGCGTCATGGTGCCTTTGAAGCTGATCCCAAAACGAGTGAGCTAATTCACCTGCAATCTGGACGACACTGGCGACTGTGGAAAGACGAGTGGTATCGTCAGCATACTCACCCAGATGGCATTCGGTTTGAGATTCACGAGGCGCTCGATCGGCTTTATACCCAAGGTTATCGAGCCACAAAAGTGATCATCGCCCAGCGCTATCAAGATCTAATCAGCACTTATCTTGAGCGCAGCACTCCTTGGCGGGGTCAGAGCGACTCTCCTAAACCGCGACTCTATGGTTTAACCGTTGAGTTTAGCCCTGATCCTAAAGACGAGCCTTGCTGGGATGTGATTAACTTCGATTTAGAGAAAGAACCCGGAGCGCCCGTTAGGTATCCTTATTTTCGATTGTTTGAGTAAAGAAGGGTCAGACTGAAACCTGGAACCTGCCTTTTATGCATCACGCTTCGATTCGGACTGCTGATATTTTTCGGGCGATCGCTTTTTATGAGCAGCTTGGCTTTACGGTCGAAGAGCGATTTACAACGGGCTACACGCTGGCTTGCTGGATGGCGGGGCTAGGCGGGCGCATTGAGCTGGTGCAAATTCCTGAGCCGCACCCGGCTGCCGATGCGTTTGGGGATGAGCATTATGTAGGTTATTATCATTTGTCGTTTGATTTGACTCAAGCCACCGACAATTTACCTCGCTGGTTAGACGAGTTGAAACAGCGCTTTTCTGATTCGCCCTTAAAGATACTTTTAGAGCCAACTCAGCAGATGATCGGCGATCGCGTCTATGAAGTCACGTTTATCGCTGATGCCGACGGCTTGCCACTCGAATTTATTCGCGAATTGGGGAAAGAATAGCGGGATATGCAAGCCGAACCCTTTCCAGACAATTGGACTTATCTAAAAGTTGAGCTTAACTGGCTAGAACGACTGCTGTTAACCGCAGTAGCGAGGCAGCGCAAAGAAACCAGGGAAATCGATCGCGTTGCCAAAACCGCCGCCGATCGTGCGACTAGCCACTGGTGGAAAGGAATCGTCAGCTTGGAAGGACAGATCGCGCACGATTCTCCGGTAGAGCGGCGAAAATCTAACCCGTCGGAAGCGAAGGGCAATTATCATCAGCAGATTGAGGCGAGAATTCGCTCCAGCCAGCAGCAGGGAATCGAACTCGCTTTGCCTGCTTTGTGCGATCGCTTGAGCCTCAGTCCCTTCGAGAAGAACTTGATCTTGATGGGACTTGCGCCCGAAGTGCATCGCCGCTATGCCCAACTCTATGGATATTTGCAGGGCAAAGAATCTGAGCGCTCTGATCTGCCCAATGTTGATTTAGCGCTGCGGCTGTTTTGTCGAACCGATATCGAGTGGAGAGCCGCTCGATCGAGTCTCACAGCATCGAGTCCGCTAATTCAACATCAACTGATTAAGTTACTTTCACCGACTACACCATTACTGAATCGCTCGATCAAACTCTGTGATCGGCTGGTCGATCTGCTACTAAGTGATTCAGTTCGCACCCCTCAACCTCATCATTCTGAGTCTGCATCTTTCTCAACCTTGGTGCTGCCTGAGAGTTTGCTGACTGACCTTAAGCACCTTTGTCATCAGATTCAGTTTTGTGTTCAAGTGGATGAAGAGTGGGGGTTTCAGAATTTAGACACTGGGCGACTTCCTGGGATTGTGGCATTGATGGTCGGCGCGGTTGGAACGGGCAAACTGAGTGCTGCTAGCGCGATCGCTCAAGCGCTCAACACTCCATTAATGCAGATCGATCTTGCGAAACTAACTCCTTTAGAGCAAGCTGATCTGATGGGTACGATCGTCAGACAAGCCCCAACGGTTCTACTCATCAAGTCGGCTGAGATTGGGTTGAGCAGAACTTCTCCTATGAATCAATTTCACCAATTTTTAGCCGCACGACGATCGAGCCGCAGTCTCACTTTGTTGAGTGTGCGACGGCTTCCCATCATTGGACAGAGGTTGCGGTCGCAGATTCAGCAAACGCTGCAATTTCCAATGCCCGATCGGGCAGCTCGATTAAAGTTATGGCAGCAAGCCTTTCCGCCTCAAGCTCCCTTAAGTGATATCGATTGGAATGAGTTAGCCAAATTTTCTTTAACAGGCGGAGAAATTGGTACGATCGCCCGTTCTGCTGCCTTTTTTGCCGCCGCAGATTCTGCAACTTTAGAAATGAAACATCTCCGCCAAGCACTCGGAAAAAATAAACTTTCCGCTTCAAGGCAACCGTCCCACCCGTCCTAATAGCGGTAGCTCGATCGCTTTGCGTCGCCACAACTGCACCATCATCCACAAATTCACCAAGAAATAGCCTGAAGTTAGGAGGCTACTCGTCAATAGCAGAGGAATTTGCAGCGATTCAGAAGTCGTCGCGCCTGCCCCCAATAAAAAATAGGCGACTAGCCAGCCCAATGCCAGCTTAATCACTAAACGACTTAACGATCGTTCTGGTCGGGTGCCCTTATTTCGATATAACGTCCACAGTGCCGGAAAAAAGCCAAACACAGGCAGCAAATAGAGAAATAGCTTCAGGTGTTGGATGTCCTGATTTTCAAGAGAATCAAGTTCGTTCATGAAGAATCGCAATTAAGGAAGATGAACTAGATGCAGTCAGCAAGAGATAATGTATGAGGCTCTCGTGATTTTCGGGCAGTTCCTGTTATTTTTAGCTGCAATATGCACAAAAGCAACAAAGTGCTTAACTGGTGGAATTTAATGACCCCGGTCGCTCGTGCGGTGACGATCGCACTCGTGGCACCTCTGTTAGTTTTAAACGCCTGGGCGATCTCGTCGATCTTCGACTATTTTCACTCGCTGCTGGTGATTTTAATTGCTGCCTCCCTGCTGACGTTTCTCCTTAATTACCCTGTGAGCTTTATGCAGGCTCATGGTGCAACGCGTGGACGAGCCGCGATCGTCGTCTTCCTCTTCACGCTCTCGATCTTTTTGGGGTTGGGCGTGACGCTGGTGCCCCTGGCGATCGAGCAGGCACAGCAACTCGTCCTCCGATTGCCTGAATGGTTTGATTCAGGACAGCGCCAGTTATTTTTGCTGAATGATCAAATTGAGAGTGCCGGGTTTCCGATCAATTTGGATATTTTGGCAGAACAGATCACCGATCGGCTCAAAAGTTCGCTTCAGGGCATCACCGGAGAAGTCTTGAATCTAGCGGTGTTCACGGTGACGAGCCTGCTAGATCTTCTGCTGACGCTGGTGCTGACGTTTTATTTATTGCAGCATAGCGATCGACTCTGGCAAAGCCTGATCGAATGGTTGCCGACTTCGATTCGTCAACCCTTTTCGCAAACCCTGCGCCTCAGCTTTCAGAATTTTTTCTTTGGACAACTGATCTCAGCCACGTTGATGGGTTCGACGCTAACGATCATTTTTCTAGTGATGCGAGTGCCGTTTGGGTTGCTGTTTGGGCTGACGATCGGCACGATGGCGCTGGTGCCGTTTGGTGGCTCAGTAGGCATTGCGATCGTCACACTCCTAGTAGCACTGCGAGATATTGGGGTCGGCGTTGAAGTGTTGATTGCTGCTCTAATCGTGCAGCAGATTGTAGAAAACCTGATTGCCCCTAGAGTGATTGGCAGTGTGACGGGCTTAAACCCAGTCTGGGTGTTCTTGGCGATTTTAACCGGGGCGCGAGTGGGTGGGCTGTTGGGCGTTGTGATTGCGGTGCCGACTGCGGTTGTGGTTAAGAGTGCGCTAGTGGCGTTGCGATCGCCCACTCCGGTGATTGTCACGCCCGCCGATCATGCCGCGATCTCCCAACCCAACACAATTGCAGAAAAGCCAGAACAGAAAGCAAAAGAGATTGCGTCAAGCCAACCCGTAGAAAGCTAGCGCGATCGTTAAAACAAAAACGGCATTGCTAAATAGTGACATGAATTGCCAGATTCGCCCCGCTTCGCGAGGAGGACGTTCTATTTAATTTCACCTAGCTACTTACTACTGAGTACGAGTATAAACACTGGGTATAAACTGCGAGATCCGTTGAATCTACTGAGAAAGAATCCGTAAAATCCCGGCTTCTTTCTCAGCAAACCTGGTAGAAACTTTATAGTTAAGTCAGGCTCAAGGCAACGAATAAAACTGATAGGCTCAAGTCAGTGCCTCTCCCTATAAATGTGTTTCTACCGCTTCTTTCAATTACTTAAATTAACTGGTTACGATGTTGAAACAAGACAGTCTGCTTCAAGATCAATTTCTCCGCATTGGCACTGTAGAAATTAGTTTAAGTCAGTCAGAAGAGCTTTTTCGGGCGTATGTAGAAACCGCCAACGACATGGTATATACCGTAGATTTAGCAGGGGCCATGACCTACATTAATTCTTATGGGCAAAAACTCCTAGGGTGCCACGAAGATGAGATTTTAGGACATTCTTGCTTAGATTTTGTAGCCCCTGCTTATCGAGCCAGAACGGCAAAAGCATTCAACAATCTGATCAAAACTGGAGAGCTTAGAGATTTTGATTTTGTGCTGCAACCCCGCACGGGTCCAGAAATTCACTTAGAAGTCAATGGCAAACTGCTATATCGAAAGGGCGAACTCGTCGGCGGCATGGGCATTGGGCGCGATATCAGTGAGCGCAAACGCATCGAAAAGCAGTTACAGATGTTTTCGAGAGCGGTGGAATCTGCTTATGATGCTGCGGTGATTACTGATTTGAGAGGCGAAGTTCTCTACGCTAACCCGGCGGCTGGTCGAATTTTTAGCTGGCGATCGGGGGTTTTGCAAGGCAAAAGTGCCGAGATCTTTTACCCAGAGCGGCGACAAACTCAGTGGCTCGTTCAGCAAGCGATCGCAGGCGGCTGGAGCGGAGAAGTGATTTGCAGCCGTCGCAATGGAGAGCGGTTTCCGGCACTCGTCTCGGTTGGGCCGATTTATGACGAAAAGAATCATCCCATAGCGGTCTCGTTTATCACGCGAGATATCACTCAGCAAAAGCAAATCGAAGCAGAGTTAGCTTCCAAAAATATCGAGCTAGAACGTGCAAGCCGTTTGAAATCAGAATTTTTAGCTAATATGTCTCACGAGTTGCGAACGCCGCTCACCTCGATTTTAGGATTTTCCTCCATTCTAAAGCAGCAAATCTTTGGGCTATTAAATCCTAAGCAGCAACTCTATACTCAGCAAATTCACAAAAGCGGACAGCATTTGCTGAGTTTGATTAACGACGTGTTAGATCTGTCAAAAGTTGAAGCAGGACAGATGCGGCTAGAGATTAGCCCGATCGTCGTCAACGATCTATGTGAAGACACGTTAGCTCTAGTGAGTGAGCAAGCTAAAGCCCGCAAAATCAAAATTCATTACACCGTGCAGCCCCACTTGCCTTACTTGATGGCTGACGAGCTACGAATCCGTCAAATGCTGTTGAATTTGCTGGCAAACGCCATTAAATTTTCAGAAGAAGAGAGCGAAATTGGGCTAGACATCAAAATGCAAGCTGAAGAGGTGCAGATGACCGTTTGGGATCGAGGCATCGGCATTCCTGAAGATAAGCAGCATCTTTTGTTCAAGCCGTTTCAGCAGATCGATGGCTCGCTCTCTCGCCGTCATGAAGGCACTGGGCTGGGGTTAGCGTTGACTCGCCGCCTAGCTGGGCTTCACTCTGGCACCGTCGAGGTAAAATCGTGCGAAGGACAGGGGAGCCAGTTTGTGATTCGCTTGCCTTTCAACGCCAGTCTGGTTAGCGATGCGGGTGGATATGACATTCCTCAAGGCTCGATCGTGCCTCACATTAAATAGGGATCGCAAATTAAATAAAGGATCGTGAATTAAACCACGTTGGTTACTTGTAAGGTCAATGGGCACGGCAGTGCCGTGCATGCAGATGCTGGGTTTATTGAATTTGCAATCTTAGCCTTGGAAGAATTGCTCGATCGGAGTTCTGATTATTTATAGAGTTGTCGCGAAGTGGTATCGTTTGGATGCCCGATACGAATCTCGTCTGAGTCTTCATGCTCTCTGATACTGCTCTTTTGGCGTTTCAATTTACGTCTCCTGGCCCGATTTTGGTCGAATGGGGTCCGATCGCGATCCGGTGGTATGGGTTGCTGATCGCCTCGGCTGTTTTAATTGGGGCAACCCTCTCTCAGTCACTAGCGGCTCGGCGGCAAATCGACCCTGACTTGCTGAGTGATTTGGCGGTTTGGTTGGTGATTGCCGCCATTCCGAGCGCTCGGCTTTATTATGTGCTGTTTCAGTGGCAAGATTATGCCCAGCAGCCTCAAAAGATTATTGCCATCTGGGAGGGAGGCATCGCGATTCATGGAGCCATTTTAGGAGGCGCGATCGCCTCGCTGATCTTTGCAAAACTGAAGCAAGTTTCATTCTGGCAACTGGCTGATCTGGTGGCACCTTCGCTGATTTTGGGCCAAGCGATCGGGCGGTGGGGCAATTTTTTCAATTCCGAAGCGTTTGGCGCACCCACTGATCTGCCTTGGAAACTGTTCATTCCTCGCTATGTAGTCGAAGGTGGCAGACAAATTGCCCGTCGCCCACCCGGATTTGAAACGATTGAATATTACCATCCCACCTTTCTCTATGAATCACTGTGGAATTTGATGGTGTTTGGGCTATTGATGACGCTGTTCTTTCGAGATCTGCAAGGCAAGCCGCGTCTAAAAGTTGGCACGCTATTTTTGGTCTACTTGATAGGCTACAGTTCGGGTCGCGTGTGGATTGAAGGACTCCGTACCGATAGTTTGATGTTGGGGCCGTTGCGGGCAGCACAGATGGTCAGTTTAGCGGGGATCGCGATCGGCACGATCGGACTTGTCTGGCTCTACGGCTTGGGGCGATCTCTCCCCGATGTGGTGTCTGATCCCAATGCTCCTCCAGAACCCTTGCATTGAGTAATAAAAAACCCCCAAAGAGTAACTCTCTGGGGATAGTCAGGGTGCATCTACCATATCCTTTTACTCAGATTGCCCGTATAGATCCGGAAAAACTCATGTCATCAAAAATCATTTTTTTATTGAGCTAGTTAAGTAGTTGTGACGAGAGGGTTGAGCAATGCTAAATGCGTCAGAAACATCTCGTTTAAAGTCGGTTCCCCTAGCGGCAGGTGTTTATATTGTGGGTGCGGGGCCAGGAGACCCGGATTTATTGACGGTCAGAGCGCAGAAGTTAATTGCTCAAGCCGATGTAATTTTGTTTGCTGACTCTCTGATCCCGCAGCAGATTCTTGAAGAAGCTCGATCGGATGCCGAAATTATTCAAACTGCCAGCAAAACCTTAGAGGAAATCTTGCCACTGATGATTGCACGAGTGCGATCGGGTTGCTCAGTGGTGCGGCTGCATTCAGGCGATCCTAGCCTGTATAGTGCGGTGCAAGAGCAGATGCAAGCCTTGGTTGACGCTCAGATTCCGTTTGAGGTGGTGCCCGGAATCAGTGCCTTTCAGCTAGCGGCGGCTCGGCTGCGGGTCGAACTCACCATACCGGGAGTCGTGCAGTCAATTATTTTGACTCGGATTAGTGGACGCACCGAAGTTCCGATCGCGGAAGAACTCTCGACGCTGGCGGCTCATCGTGCCAGTTTGTGTCTTTATTTGAGCGCCCGTCACGTCGAAAATGCTCAAGCAAAATTGATGCAGCACTATCCGGCGGAGACTCCGATCGCGATCTGCTTTCGGCTGGGCTGGGCAGACGAAAAAATTCGGCTCGTGCGGCTCGACCAAATGGCGATCGTCACCCACGAGCAAGACCTGATTAGAACGACGCTTTATGTAATCAGTCCGGCTTTAGCAGCAGAAACCGTTCCCCTAGAGTTTGGGGTAGTTGAGCGTGGGGACTGGACGGATCAGCGATCGCGGCTCTATCACCCTGACCATAGCCGATTGTTTCGACCAGAGCAGACTGCCCTCACCCTAAATCCCTCTCCCCAAGGAGAGGGACTTTGAATCTTGCCCCCTTCTCCTCGTGAAGGGTTGGCGAGGGTTTCGCCCCGCTTCACGAGGAGGGTTTTCTTAATTCCACCGCTACTATGGGTAAAAACTTAGCTTTGGTAATCCTAATGTTTCTTCCCAACCCATCATCAGGTTGAGACATTGGATGGCTTGTCCTGCCTGTCCTTTCATTAGGTTATCGATCGCAGACATCACAATCACCCGATTGGTGCGCGGATCGACTTCGACCCCGATATAGCAAAGGTTAGTGCCCCAAGCCCACTTTGTCTGTGGGTAAACCCCTCCTGGCAACAGCTTCACCCACGGAGAGTTGCGATAAAACGCGCCATAGATGGTCAACAAATCTTCTCTGACCAGCCCTGGGTCGCGCAGCGTTGCGTAGACCGTCGCCAAAATTCCCCGAACCATCGGAATCAGGTGAGGCGTGAACTGCACCAATACTTCGTGCCCCGCTAGGTCGCTGCAAATCTGCTCAATTTCGGGCGTGTGACGATGCCCTGCAACGCTGTATGCCCCTAACGAGTTGTCTGCCTCAGCCAGCAATAAGCCAGTTTTGGGCTGCCGTCCACCGCCAGAGGTGCCAGATTTTGCGTCCACGATCGCCGTTTCGGTCAGCACTAAGCCTTGCTTAAAGAGCGGTGACAATGCCATCAAACTCGCCGTCGGATAGCAACCCGGACAGCCCACCAACTGTGCTTCGGCAATGCGATCGCGATACAACTCTGGCAGACCATAAACGGCGGTCTCAGCGACCTCGCGATCGTCTCGCTCCAGCCCATACCAGTGAGTGTAAGTATCGAGGTCAGAAAATCGATAGTCTGCCGATAGATCCAAGACTTTGCAGCCTTTCTCTAACAGTGTCGGAGCCATTTTGCACGCCAAGCCATTCGGCAGCGAGAGAAACACAGCCTGACAGCGATCGGCAATCTTTTCAAGGTCGATCGGCTCGATCATCTGTTGCACTTGATGCCCCAGATGCGGATAAAGGCTCGAATATTCTTGCCCTGCACTGCTGTCGCCGCCCAAATAGGCAAGTTCTAACTTTGGATGGTCGGTCAGGAGCCGCACTAACTGCACCCCTCCATAGCCTGATGCACCAATCACACCAACGGGTACACGCTCTAAGTCACCCATGTTTCTTGACCTTTACGACAGATGAACTACTAGACTTCTGCTGCATTGTAATCCTCAAATTGTCGAAGTGGAGAATGACTTGAAGGTTTTAAGCGATCGCCTTTCACTCTAGCGTTAGTTTGAGCTTAACTTTGGCTTCATAAGATACGGAGAAGCGATTGTTATTCTGAAAAAGCTCCTGAAATGAGATGACTTGCGACGTAGTAGGTAATTAATGCCTGGAGTTTTTGAGTGGAGGAATTTACAATACTTAAATATAAAGAGTGAGTTCAAGATACTGTACTCTGATTTTCTATTCCTGCATTTACCTAGTTGATTCTCTGAGCGCCCAGAAATTAGTAGTTTCTAGGTTGAGCACTTCGGTTCAAGCATTCTTCGGCAACAGAAATCCTTCCCAGATCAGAACGCTTCCGAAGTCAAAGAATTACAATTAAAGATAAAGCCGCTTCAAAAAACTTTACGGTGTTACCGCTTTGAACCTCTCCGTTAACGCTCAACCCCTTTCTAACCAGCCGTTTCCTTTTGATTTGATCGAGGATGCTCTCGTGGATCTAAAGGCAGGGAAAGCGATCGTCGTCGTCGATGATGAAAATCGAGAAAATGAAGGAGACGTGATCTGTGCTGCTCAGTTTGCGACTCCAGACTTGATCAATTTCATGGCAGTCTATGCGCGGGGTCTAATTTGCATTGCCATGACTGGCACCCGTTTGGATGAACTAGACGTTCCTCTGATGGTGCGAGAAAACACTGACAGCAATCAGACTGCTTTTACGGTCAGCATTGATGCCTCTCCAAAAGTTGGAGTCACGACTGGAATCTCGGCAGACGATCGCGCCCGCACCATTCAGGTGGCTCTCAGTCCAGATACCCAACCTGCTGATCTTCGTCGTCCGGGTCATATATTTCCGATTCGCGCGAGAGAAGGCGGTGTTTTAAAGCGTGCGGGTCATACTGAAGCAGCCGTCGATCTGTCTCGCCTTGCTGGACTCTATCCGGCTGGAGTGATCTGTGAAATTCAGAATGCTGATGGCTCAATGGCGCGGCTCCCTGAGCTTGTGAAATACGCCAAGATGCACGATCTAAAAATCATCAGCATTGCAGATCTGATTAGCTATCGGCTGCGGCATGAGCGCTTTGTGTGCCGCGAAACGGTTGCCGATATGCCCTCCCAATTTGGGCAGTTCAAAATTTACGCCTATCGCAATTTGCTCGATCACTCTGAGCATGTGGCGATCGTCAAAGGCGATCCCGGAGAGTTTGGCGATCGCCCTGTGATGGTGCGGGTGCATTCAGAATGTCTGACGGGCGATGCCCTCGGTTCACTGCGCTGTGATTGCCAAATGCAGCTACAAGCCGCCCTCAAAATGATCGAAAATGCTGGGATGGGGATCGTCGTTTATCTGCGGCAAGAAGGGCGCGGCATCGGTTTAGTTAACAAGCTCAAGGCTTACTCGCTGCAAGACTTAGGACTCGATACCGTCGAGGCAAACGAGCGATTGGGCTTTCCAGCCGATTTGCGAGACTACGGCGTGGGGGCGCAAATTCTCAACGATCTAGGAGTTAAACAAATTCGTCTGATCACGAACAATCCTCGTAAAATCGCTGGCTTAAAAGGATATGGCTTGGAGATGGTTGATCGCGTGCCTCTATTGATCGAAGCCACCTCCTACAATTCTTCTTATCTAGCGACCAAAGCCGAAAAAATGGGTCACTTGTTTCTGCAAACTTATCTGGTGACGATCGCGCTGCACTTTGAGCATGAAGAATCGGTGACAGAACGCTATGAACGGCTCGAAAAGCTGCGGCATCTGGCTAAAATCTACGACTTGACGCTGCAAGAAGAAGCGCGACCTGTAGCATCGGCGTTGTTTGGTGAGCGATCGCTGATCGTGCATCTTGGATTTGAGCAAGCCTTAGTGAGTGGTGCTGATTGGTATCGATCGCCCGGACATCCTTATATTTCTGCGATCGGGCAGATTCTTGACAATGTAACCTGCTGGTCATCAGTACAAACGCTGGAGTTTATTATTTCGCCAGGGTCTGATCCTTTGATCGGCTTGCAGATGCAGATCGATCGACAGACGTTCTCGATCAATCAGTTGCCCTCGTCGATCTGCGATGCGCTGGAAACTCAAACTATCTATAGTTTTTCTAGAGGCTAAAATCAGTTCACCCTTAAGATCTCTGCCTGACAACCGATGTGCCACTCAGCCATCTGCGTGAATCTAATCGAGTAGGTTTTGTGCAGTTATCATGCGGGCTAAAAAATCGCTTGACCTCACGGTCACACCAGAGCTTCAGCAAAAATTGATTCAGGTGCACGATCGGCTCTGTCAGACTTATGGGTGTCCGATTCCCTACTTTCACGAGCTAGACCCACTCAGTGAACTGTTTTCAGCCTTGCTGTCTCACCGCACTCGCAATGCCGACTCTGCCAATGCCTTTCATGAACTGCGGCGACGGTTTCCCACTTGGGAGCTAGTGCGCGATGCTCCCGTTGCCGAAGTCGAACAAGCGATCGCTCGCTGCACTTGGGCAGAGCAAAAAGCGCCCCGCATTCAACAGATCTTGAAACTGATCAGCGATCGTCGGGATGGCGATCTCTCGCTAGATTTTCTCAAAGATCTTTCTGTCACAGACGCAAGAGCGTGGCTCGAATCGCTTTCTGGAGTCGGACCTAAAACGAGTGCTGCGGTGCTGTCATTTAGTGTGCTGCGTCGTCGCGCCCTCCCAGTCGATAGCCATCATCACCGAGTTGCGATTCGATTGGGGTTGATTGTGGAAACGATCGCGGTTGCCCCATCACACGCCATTTTAGAGGCTCAATTGCCGTCAGACTGGACAGCCCAGCAAGTCTATGACAATCATGAAGTCTTAATGCTTCACGGTCAGCGCTGTTGCTATTATCAAAAACCCGCTTGTCAGCGTTGCCCAGTGTTCGACCTCTGCCCCTTTGGACAATCTCGACACCCTAAGGGAGCTGCATGAAAATGAAATCCCAATTTACAAGTTAAATCTGCCAGTTTTTGAAATTGAAGCGGGTACTTGATGGAGCTGTAACTCTCTGAGCGCAGAGCCTAAACTCCAATCAGGATAATTGCCGAAATAGGGGGGTTATTCTGTGAAGATTCGGTGTAAAACCTAAAAAAAACAGGAGTTATCCGGTTTCCACACAGCATAATTTCCTTGTAGAGGGCATTTATACTTTATGTGAGGAGTTCAAACGGCAGAAATAGTAGTTAAATTGCAGTAAAAACTACACTTGTACTATCTGCTACAATTACTCTAACTGCAATTTAACTACTCATTGCAGCCGATGCAACAAATAAGTCACGCGCAAGATTTTGACACACTCAAGCACGGCTGAATTCGCTTCAATTAGGCGGCTTGAATTTCTGGTGGGGACAACAAGAAGATCGTTCGTCTGAGGTCGGTATAGTTGTTAGAAGGGCTACTCTTAAGGCATATTTGGAGTTATTGAAACCATTGAGATCATTAGCAATTGCTGATTGATTTAGTCTTATGTGAGAGGCATCTATTCTAAGCTTGTAAAGCGTATCAGTTCTAAATTTGAAGGGTTAAAAATGGTAAAGGATCTACTTGATTTAGCGAAAAATCTCCTGGGTCTGAAAGCTGATCTCGACAAATCTGTCCTTGAACGTCGTCAGCGTGTGGCAACGTATCTTAATAATATTTCAGATTGTTTGAATCAGTCTGTTAAAAAGTTTCGTGAGGGCGAAGTTCCAGCTAGTTTGTGTTCAGAAGTTGATGAATATTTATATAGCCTGTTTGACATAGTTGGGGAGGAGGTTGGTGAAGAGAAGCTAGAGCGATATAAACAAATACTTGCCAACGCATTAGTTTATAAAGGACGAACGATAAGTGCTTTCCTTCAAGGTACGTCTCTTGAGTCCGTTGCAGATTCAGGTTCACTAGATGTCATACCAAAGTCCAAACTACAAACTGTTGAAGCAGATTTGCGAGTGCTTGAAGATGCTGCCGGACGGTTTAAAGCTTTAGCAAACTCAATGCAGGTCTGACTCAGTTTTTGGGATGACCACCGCCTAACAACCGCGCTGCACCGGAACGATGAAGTATTGTCGGTTGGTTGCAAAGGTTATCTGCGTCCGGTGAGCGCGACCGTTAGCTGTCTTCTATCGAGACTCTCGTTACCGAAAAATAATCGATTTGTCGCGGAGGTTAAGGGCTTTGGTGAGCAGATATTGACAGGAAATACCTCAAGCAAAATAACCCATTTTTATATGAGCAACGTCTACTGTATAGCAACTTTGCCTTTGCGTGCTGCTTAAACGACAGACCCGAAATAGCTGTTTACTAAATTGATATCAAGAATTAAGAAAATGACAAACAATCGACCTGATGAAAGACCTGTTCAACAAGTAAAAGCAGGAAGGAATGCAGAGGTAATTGGCGGAAATAAAATTGCCTCTACACGAGTCAATGTTTGGATTCCATTTTTTCTATTTGGTGTTTTGGCTTCAGGAGGATTAGCCTGGGCAGTGAATTCTGGATGGCTTACTGGTTCAGGAAATCCTCAACAGTCTTCACCCCAACCCGGTTCGACCTCAACAGAAAGAACGACAAAGCCATAGGGGAAATAGCCGTGTCTCAAAAAGGGAATGCAGGTCGAGATCTGATTCAAGTTGGTCGAGATTATTTTCGGTATCTTCAAGTCAACATTGAAGCTGGTAATTGGGTCGTTATCCTATCCAATCTTTTCCTCATCTTTTTTGTATCGGGAATGGTTGGACTTGGAGCGAAGACTGGCGTAAAAGAGATACAATCTCGCATTCAAGAAAATTCATCCATACCTCCTTCTATAACGCCTTATTCTCCTGTACCATCCCCTTCTCCATCCCCGACTCCTTCTTCTGAAGCATCAACAGAATCACCTCAATCTTCTATAACGCCTTATTCTTCTGTACCATCCCCTTCTCCATCCCCAACTCCCTCTTCTGAAGCATCAACAGAATCACCTCAATCGCCCTCTTATACATCTGAATTGAAACCGAAGCCAGAGGATATCGAACTCAACGCAAGAGTAGTTAAAGGTTCAGACTTTTCTACATTTGACGGAACAGTAACAAATACAAGCAATATTGATGTAAAAGAATTTTCAATTAAAGTCAAAGGCACTGTATCTGGTTGGGGAATATACCCTAAGGAAGGTTCCAACCTTCTGCCTATTTGTCAGAGTTTAAAAGGGAGTCAATTTGTAGATAATATTGGTAGAGTTAAGAATTTGAAAGCTGGAGAAACAAGACCCATAGTTTTATCCTTTAGATATGATGAGGCGACGTTCTATTTTCCTAAAGATTTTCCCGAAGATTATAAAAATAGTCCAGATCTTGATAAGTGTGGGATTACGTTGAGCTATGTCAGCCAATACCAATTGGAGGTTGTGGATTTGAATTAGTTATATAGTTTTCCATAGCAAAAGATACGAAAAAGAGATCTCGGAAGAATCAAAACTCACCTAGCAACTTTGGATTAATAGGAGACGTTAAGTTTTGAGGGCGAGCGATTCTGTAGTTCAGGATTTAGAGAGGTTGATGCCGGGAGGAGGCGATCGCTCACTTGTAGGTCAGATAAAGTGTACCGAAACCTAACATCATCTATTCTCTGGACAATAGTTACGCCGAATGCTCAGGTTAGAATAGAGGAACAAAAGTTGGAATAAGGTCAAACCTATGGCAGTCCGGCAACCCCGCTACAGCAAAGAAGAATTCGCTCGATATGGCGATGAGACCTATGAAACTCAAGTGCGCCCTCAAGTCGAGGAAGGCAATTATGGCAAGATTGGGGCGATCGATATCAGCGCTTGTTAGAAGCGAGTAACTTCGATCGTGCGTCGCGATCGCTGAAAACAGACATCGAATTCTCGAAAGAAGTTTGTTTGTCCAAGGATTAAGGGTATCTGAGAGGCTTGTGCCCAAGCAAATGCTAGGCGAGCGGGTTCCAAATTTCCAATTTGAATATGCACAAACATACCTCGTGCTTCAACCCTTGCAAGATTCCCAGCCAATGGCAAGCGGACAGTTTGTTCCTCCCAAATTGCACCCAATTGTAGCCCGATGTCATAAGGTAATAGATTAACCGTAGACCCACAGTATCCAGCAGTGCATTCGTGGAGACAGAAAAGCTTGAATGACTCAGAGTGATGGGAATTGTGGGTAATGCTTCATCGTCAGAAAAGGGAAATTCGATTGTACTAGGCATGAGTTGATGCCTCTTGGTCATCCTGGATCATCTGCATCAGAATGTGTGCAGCTTCTGTTGCATCGTAGGGCGACCAAACTGGATACTCTGATGCAGAAAAGATGACTTGTAGTTCAGCGTCTGGGATTTGTGCGGCTAGAAGTTTGAAGAGTGATAATTTGTCCGACTGGCTCAGATTGTTCACTAAAGGAATCAACTCAAAGAGAGACATAGTTCAAACTCCCAAACATACGAGAATGCGTTTATCATAAGCGAGACCAGTGAGAAGCGGTCTAACAATCCGTTGCACACTGACCGTATAGAGTCTCTTCGCGGAGTTCGAGAAGCTACTAGCGGCGGGTGAACGGGGTCGTTAGCGTTCCGTTTGCGGGGCGCTGTTAAAGAGAAAGAAAAAAGTAAAGGGAAATGATAGCATTCGGTCAACAGTCAAAAGGGCATGAACAGTCTACTATTCAGACAGTTATGCCATCGCAGAATGGGTGCCATATTAGCTCGATCGTCAGCTTGTCCCTGCTGATGAATCATTTAGCCATTGGTGATGTAATCTCATTTTCATGCGACTCCCTAGGGAGACGGCGACGCTGAAGGAAGGGGTAATGGACTAGCACCCCCGCTCGGAGACGCACTAGGGCTAGGCAACACTCCAGGCTGATTGCCTTTTTGCAAGGTGACAAAAATGTCGTAACGAGTAGTGCGATCGCTCGTCACAGCCGATGTGACCCCGATCGATTTTGTGGCTTCTAGCACCATGCGATTCATTGGGGGCAATTGCAGTAATGGGAAGAAATTATTGAGGCTGAGGGCGCGATCGACATCCATAAAGAAGTGCCCATTATTCTGCTCTAGCGTGGTTTTGGTCGTTTTTCTAAACGCTTCATTTTCAGCTAGCGAATTTGCAGGCTTTGGTAAGAAGCTCGGAGCCGCAGAAGCCCCCAGATTGAGGCTGAGAAATGCGACATCGCCATCTAGCCAACCGTGAGTCACGCTGATATCCCCCGTTGGCAGCGACCAGTTGACCACCGACTGACCCTCAACTTTTGCGTCCTCGACTTTAAAGGTATATTTGCTTGCCATCACTTCGTCTAGCTGTTTTAGCGTTTTTTCTGCGCTGCGACGATCGTTGCTTTGCACCATAAATACCAAACTGGTCGGTGAAGGGGATGACGATTTTTGAGGAGACGGAATCAGCGCGATCGCAAATTCTCCCTGCATCCAGTTAAGCAAGTCTTGATCTAGATCTAAACCCACTGATGATTTGACTCCCTGGCGCAGCTTTTCTGGGTTGCTCAATAGTCCCTGCGGAAAAATATAGCGCACCAAACTTGAAGAAGCCCCTTGGGTAAACTCTTGCCAAAATTGCTTTAAGTCCCCGCCGGATGCCATTCTTAGTGTCTCTGCTGGAAGACGACTTGGCATGATCTTGGCGGTGTTTCTGCCCTCAAACCGTTGCTTGCTGTTGGGAGTCAGCCACCAAATCGTTTTAAATTGAATGCCGTCAGGCTCGATCGTTGCCGTGGCAGCAAGCCCTTGGTTTTGCTGAAGCTGGTTCATCAACCCTTGGGACGGCACTGGACGATTAGAGTTTGCCGACGACGAGTTAACCAGTGCAGGAATATTGACATACACACTTCCCAAAGATTGCTCGGCTTTAATCTGTTCTAAAGCGTTCCCATAACCGGGAGTGCCAGAGAGCGCTTTGCCCCCTTTATAAGTGTCGATCGCTCGGTCGATCGCCTTTGGAGTTGTTGCAACGACCAACTGGGTATCTAGCGCGGCGATCGACACACTTTGCGCCGGGGTGCCCAGCATTTCGCGAACGTCTACGGCCTTATATTTGCGGACTGACCACCGACCAGTCTTAGTGGCTGAAGACTGATCTAAAATCTCTTTTGCCTTGGCGGGATTAGCGATCGGCAGCACCATCACCGTCGGTTCAGGGTTGGCAGGTAGAGCGGGCTGAGACGGAGCGGGCACCGACACTCCTAACTGAGGTGATAAAAACGCCAGCGTCACTTCTTTGCCCACCCAGGGCTGCACATCTCGCTGAAAATCTAGCCCTTTGCTGGTGAGAAAGCGATCGCGCAACTGCGCCAAATTTTGGTCAAAAGCGGCTTGACTGCGAGGAGTGCCAAACGATCGCAGCCGCTCCCACTGACTTGGCTCGGTCGAGACTGACACGACCATCAGCGCATCTTGAGGAACGACATTCGCGCCGACTGGCATAACGCTCAAGCGCCCTTGCCGAGACACCAGCCAATAAGTCACCGCTCCGCCACCAATGAGAAGAGCAGAGGCTCCGAGTGTTAGCAACAGAAGAAGCTTTTGCGATCGAGGTTTAGTTTTGGCTTTCATCAATAGCAGAAAAATGTTAGCAACGCCGTGATCACTTAGAAAGTATGCACGTTCTTTATGAATCTTGCTAGGGGTTTGTCAAAGTGCCAGCTTTCTGTCTGATCATGGGCGACTTTGTGACCACTTTTCTGTAAAGCGTATCTCGCTGCTGATGCGGACGATCGATCGCTGCGATCGCTTGTTGCAATGTCTCCACTTCCATACAGGTGCCGCCCAAAGCGCCTGCCATCGTCGTAATGTGCTCCTCCATCAGGGTGCCGCCGATATCGTTACAACCCCATTGCAGCGCTTCTACGGCTCCTTCTAGCCCCAGTTTGACCCAACTTGGCTGATGATTGGGAATCCAGTTACCTAGAAAGATCCGGGCGACTGCCATCAGCAAGAGGGCATCAGAGAGAACGGGCTGATCGCGTCCGACTCGCCGACGTAGAGGTTTTGGCGCTTCTTGCCCGACGAATGGCAGCAGAATAAATTCAGTGATCCCTGTGTAGCCGTGGGTTTTGGCAGATTGTTGGAGCGATCGGATCAATTCTAGGTGTCGCATCTGCTGCTTTGGGGTTTCGATGTGCCCTGAGAGCATCGTGCTAGTGGTGGGGAGTCCTTGCTGGTGGGTGGTTTTGACAATTTCTAACCAGGTTTCTGAGTTGATCTTTTCAGGGCAAAGAATTCGCCGCACTTCGTCGTCTAACACTTCAGCCGCCGTTCCGGGCATCGAACCGACTCCGCCTTCTCGCAGTGCAACAATCACTTCTGCAAACGTCAAGCCATCTTTTCGGGCGATAAACTCGACTTCTTGCGGCGAAAATGCGTGGAGATGCAGATCAGGAAACTCAGATTTAATCGTTTCAATCACTTTTAAGTAATAGGGGAGCGATGCCCCGTTAATCTGCGCCTCTGGGTTTAAGCCACCCTGCATACAAATCTCAGTTGCTCCACGATCGACCGCATCAGTGGTCTTTTCTAAGATTTGTGCCCGATCGAGCCAATAAGCGCCTTCATCTCCACTGTCTCGTCGAAATGCACAAAAGCTACAGTGTTGCTCACAGATGTTGGTGAAGTTAATATTGCGATTGATCACGTAAGTCACTGTTTCGCCCGCTTGTCGTCGTCGAAGTTGATCGGCAGTGTCGCGAATTTGCTCGATCTTCCCCTGCTCAGTTTGCTTCAGCAACACTACCCCTGCTTCAGGCGACAGGTCATCGCCTGCGATCGCTCGTTCTAGAATCTCTGTGACGTTCATCGTTTGCCCTTTATCTTTCACCTGGCGCTCCCAACATTCGCAACACCCGATTGACATCGTTGAGGTCTCCCACAATTCGTCGCACTGGGCGCGGATAAACCTTGACCAGCGTTGGAGTTGCCGAAACCTGATCGATTTCTGCCTGTTCTGGGTGTGTAAAAATGTCGATTACTTTCAGTGTATAAGGGTGACTGAGCGACTCTTCTAAGAGTTGATGCAAGTTCTCTAAAATTCGCTGAGTTGCTGCACTATAGCCCGACACAAACAGCCGCAACACATAGCCCTGAGTGTAATTTTGAGAAAACGCGATCGCAGGACGATGAGCAGATTCGGGGCGCTCGATCGGGCTGTCAACTCGAATCACCAAATCGTGGCTCTCCCAAAGTTGGGGAAACTGCGCTCGATAGGTGGCCAGCAGCGCTGGTTCGCAGACCTCTTCTGGTAAGGGTGCGATCTGCCAGTTGATGTGCTGAGTCTCAAACACGGCATCTAATAGCGCCCGATAGCGAAAGACGAGCGGATAGGCTTCGGCAAAAGTTCTCACTTGTCGAGTGGCAGAATCAAGCCAGCGATCGAGCGTCGCCGTATAGCAAGGCACTAAAAAATGGGGCGGTTCAGGTAGCTCTAAAATTTCCTGTAATGTCGCACACAGGTTTAAGTGCCACCGTCCTTGTTTGCCGGGGTCGATGCAATAGACCAAATCTCCACCGGGCGTAAACAGAGCGATGCCTTTAAAGACTGACGGAACGGAACGCTTGAGATAAGGATTCAAGGGCTACCAGCAAAGATAAAAGTAATTGGAAGCGATCGCTAACAACCTCACGAGAATATTCTCTTACATTCGCTGGACAATCTGCGACCAAAAAGTCGTTCAAAGATTAGCTCACCACAGAATCAACTGCGCCGCCTGGTTAAAAAACTGTCGCAGCAACCCCTGGGTCACGAGTATTGTAGTCAGCAACGTGGCAAACGCCAACATAAACAAAATCAACATCTGAAACGCCGCCGCCTGGATCGGATCTGCCCCACCCAGCAGTTGACCTGTAATAATTCCAGGAAGCGTCACCAGCCCCACCACCATCATCGAATTGATAGTCGGAATTAACCCCGCTTTGATGGCATCTCGGCGATATTGCGCCACCGCTTGTTGAGGAGTTGCCCCCAAACTGAGATGCGTCTCAATTTCGAGTTGACTAGAGTTAAGCGTGCTGACCAAGCGATCGCCCGCGATCGCCGCTCCATTCATTGCGTTGCCCAACACAATGCCCGCGAGGGGAATCACCGTCTGCGGATCATACCAGGGCTGTGGTTGCACAATCAGCAAACTGGTGTAGGTCAACGTCAGAGCAGTGCTAACTAAAATCGAGCCAGCAATCAACGGCAGCAAGCGAGGAATCTTTTGACTGATGCGATTGCGAGCTACGATCGACGCAACGATGAGCATTCCCCCTAAAACCGCCAACACCGCCCAAGGACTTTTGAAGGCAAACACGACCCCCAAAAAGTAGCCGACTACGGTGAGTTGGGCGATCGTTCGCCCTGCCGCGAGTGCCAAGCTGCCTTCTAAGCCGAGCTTTTGCCAAGATGAAAGCGCGATCGCTGCTAAAATCAGCCCCAGCGCCCAGGGAAGTCGAATCAGTAAATCCATACCGTGTCAATGCTCTTCTCAACCTCCCGATCTTGCCAGATAGTGGATTTGTTGAAACAATTGAAAGGTTTAATAGTCTAACGCCTAAGAAAACCGTTTCTGAAAGCGGCATTAGCAATTACGGCGCGTGGTGCAATTGAGTGAATATCATCCCCCCTTTTGACCTGTCAGAACAGTATAAAATCATCGGTGAAGAGATTAATCAAGCGGTTTTAGATGTGCTTGCCTCTGGTCGCTATATTGGCGGCACGATCGTCGAAACGTTTGAGAAACAGCTTGCTGGTTATGTGGGGGTTTCTGAGTGCGTGTCGTGCAACTCTGGCACCGATGCGCTTTATCTGGCACTCCGCGCCTTAAAGATTGGAGCCGGAGACGAGGTGATCACCACGCCTTTCACTTTTGTTGCCACAGGCGAAACGATCAGCGCAGTCGGAGCTACGCCAATTTTTGTCGATATCGATCCGCAGACGTTTAACTTAGATCTGAGTCAAATCGCAGCGGCGATTAACCCTCGCACAAAAGCGATTATTCCCGTCCACTTATTTGGGCAGCCAGCGGATATGACGCGGTTGATGGCGATCGCCAACGCTCATCACCTAGCCGTGATCGAAGATTGCGCTCAGGCAACGGGTGCAGAATGGGCAGGTCAAAAAGTCGGCAGCTTTGGGCAGATTGGCTGTTTTAGCTTCTACCCGACCAAAAATTTAGGCGCTTGTGGCGACGGCGGCGCAATCACCACGAATGATCCGGAAATCGCCGCCACGTTAAGAATGCTGCGCGATCACGGGCGACGGAGCGGCTATTATCACGAAGAGTTTGGAGTCAACAGCCGACTCGACGCAATGCAGGCAGCCATTTTGCAGATCAAACTGCGCTATCTCGATGGCTGGAACGATCAGCGTCGAGTCGTTGCCGATCGCTATCATCAACTCCTTCAGCCCATTTCTAGAGTGGTGACCCCTCAAGTGCCTGCTAACGGTCGCCCCGTCTGGAATCAATACACCGTCAGAATTGTGGATGATTTGAGTCAACCTGAAGGCGAGGAACTGCTGCGCGATCGCGTCCGTACTCAACTTCAGGCAAAGGGAGTCAACTCAATGGTTTATTACCCATTGCCATTGCACCTGCAACCGATTTATCACTCGCTGGGTTATCTGCCAGGACAGTTAGCTGTGTCCGATCGGGCTGCCCATGAGGTGCTGTCTCTGCCGATGTTTCCAGAACTGTCGATCGAGCAGCAAGACCAGGTTGTTTACAGTTTGAAAGATTGTTTGGTGTGAGCGATCGTCTGCAACAATCAGCACAAGGTCTAGAAACTTCACGGTTGACAATCTGAGGCGAAAGAGTGGCATAGAGGACGCAAAGCAAAAATTTTGTAGTTTTCCATACTAGAATTAAACAAAAGGTAACAATTAGTAATCATTAATTAGTAGCAGTTCTTTTTTAGTCTTGAGAGGCACAGCAGAACGTGGGTCGAAGTCCCCTGAGTCAACTTAGACGCTATGACGCGGGCACGATCGCCCGATATTATCGCTACCGTCCGTGGAGGGCTATCTGGCGTGCCCTCAGAGTCACCGGATTTTTTGTTGGATTTATCCTCGGTCTCAAGTGGGATGAATGGCAAGGGCAAGAGGAGCGGAACAAATATCGTCGCGCTTCTCAGCTACGGCAGATTCTCACTGATTTAGGGCCGACGTTTATCAAGGTTGGTCAGGCGCTCTCCACTCGTCCTGACTTGGTGCGGCAAGACTTTCTCGACGAGTTGGTAAAGCTGCAAGATCAGTTGCCGCCGTTTTCTAACGAGCTTGCTCTGCACATTATTGAGACGCAGCTTGACAATACGATCGGTGATATTTTCAGCGAAATTTCTCCTGACCCGGTTGCAGCCGCAAGTTTGGGTCAGGTCTATCGCGCTCGTCTCTATAGTGGCGAAGAGGTTGCTGTCAAGGTGCAGCGTCCCAATCTTCACCCGATTTTGACCCTCGATCTCTATCTGATGCGTTGGGCAGCAAGCTGGCTATCACCGTGGCTGCCGCTCAATTTGGGGCATGACCTGACGCTGATTGTCGATGAGTTTGGCACCAAACTGTTTGAAGAAATCGACTATATCAACGAAGGGCGAAACGCTGAAAAATTTGCCGATAATTTTCGCAGTGACCCCACCGTTAAAGTTCCGTCGATCGTGTGGCGTTACACCACTCACACCGTTCTCGTGTTGGAGTGGATTAATGGCTTTAAGCTGACTGATACCGATCGCATCAAACAAGCGGGGCTAGACACCGATGCTCTGATTCGGATTGGGGTCACTTCTGGCTTGCGGCAATTGCTCGAACACGGCTTTTTTCACGCCGACCCCCACCCTGGTAATTTGTTTGCTGTCGCCCCGCCACCTTCGACAAACGGCAATCACCCGGTAACAGCGCAGATGGCTTACATCGACTTTGGCATGATGGATCAGCTAGAGGAAAGCGGTAAAGAAACGCTCGTCGATGCTGTCGTTCACTTGATCAACAAAGATTACGTTGAGCTAGCCAAAGATTTTGTAAAACTGGGATTTCTGACATCTGATGTTGATATTTATCCGATCGTTCCAGCATTAGAGTCGGTGTTGGGCAACATCATGGGCGAGAGCGTCCGAGACTTTAACTTCAAGACGATCACCGATCAGTTCTCGAAGCTGATGTATGACTATCCGTTCCGAATTCCGGCAAAGTTCGCGCTGATCATTCGATCGCTGGTGACTCAAGAAGGGTTAGCGCTCACCCTCAATCCCAATTTTAGAATCGTCGAAGTTGCCTATCCTTACATCGCTCGTCGTCTGTTGACGGGCGAATCGGCTCAACTGCGGCGCAGGCTAATCGAAGTGCTATTTAAAGACGGCAAGTTTCAATGGCAGCGACTAGAGAATCTGATCGCGATCGCTCAGTCTGATGCCGGGTTTGATCTGCTGCCAACCGCTCAGCTAGGGCTGCAATACATTCTCTCTGGTGAAGGTCAGTTTTTGCGGCAACAGTTGCTGCTGGCACTCACCGAAGACGATCGGCTGCACACTGAAGAAGTCCGGCGCTTGTGGGATCTGATCAAAGACGACCTCAAGCCCGATCGTCTGCTCAGTGCTGCGGTTGGTGCGATCGCAGAGTTTTCTGCTGCCCGTACTGCTGCTATTATTCCCTCGGTGGCTGCTTTGACTGATCCCTCTGCGAACGGTAGGATGAAGAAGTTTTAAGCGACGAACCATCAACTCCATTACCTTCTTAACCAACCGTGTATAGCTTTCCCGAACCTCCTTACCTGCTTCTCGTTGTCGGACTGCTGGCGAGTCTCGCTTCTGGCACCGCCTTTGATGCCGTCCTTAAACAATCGGTGCGCGAGTGGTCAAAAAACCGATCGACGCGCACACTAGCCAATGTGCGAGGAATGCAGCTTTTAGTCCCATTTTTAGGCATTGCGGGCGGCTGTTGCTTCTTTCTGTCTGCTGGCATGGAGATTTTTGGACTTCCTACGTTTCTGGCTTATGGAATCGCGGTGCCTTTGACGATCGGAATCACCTGGCTAGTCTGGTGGCAATTAGGCAAGATTTTGGCAGAGCTTGAGCAAGGTGGCTCTCAAGCCTTGGATTTAGATTCGCCCGGTTGATAAAACTGAGTTGACGAGGGGCTTAAGCCCCTTGTTTGCTGGGAGGTTTTCTAGCGATTTCTAAGCTTTTTAAGCTGCTGCTCTGCTTTTTCTGCCCAAGGCAGATTTTTTTGTGCTGTAAAGAGATTTTTGGCATAGTTCAAAGTTTGTTGAGCGTCGCTGATCTTGTTTTGACGGACAAAGACTAACCCTGCTCCATAGTAAGCATTGGCATAGTTAGGGTTCACCTGGCTGGACTTGCGAAACGCGGTCAGAGCGCCGCCTAAATCTCCTTGACTAAACAGAGTTGAACCCAAGCTGTAATGAGCTTCTGCATAGTTAGGGTTGCGCTGCACCGCTTGCCGAAATGCCGCGATCGCCTCACTCGGTTTTTGCTGTTTTTGATACACCAACCCCAAGTGATAGAGTGGTTCTGGCGCGTTGGGCGTAAACTGGGCTGCCTCTCGAAAGGCACCAACCGCCCTTGGCAAGTCGCCTTGAAGCTCTAGCACCAGTCCTAGATTGTAGTGAGCGAGTCCTAGTTTTGGGTCGAGTTCGAGCGATCGCTGCAAATAATCTCGCGCCTGATTGAGGTTGTTTCCTTCAATCAGTGCGGCTCCTAGATTGGCATAAGCGAGGGCAAAATTGGGATCAGCCTGGGTCGCTTGATGGAATGCCGTTGCCGAGGCTTGCAGTTGCCCTTGTTGCCGCAGTGCCAGCCCCAAATTATAGTGAGCGGCTGCCATCTTGGGATTGATCTGCGTTGCCTGCCGAAATGCGTCGATCGCCTCGTTGAGTCTGCCCTGCTGGATTAGCTGTAAACCCTGACTGACTTTAGCTTCTGCCGCCTGCTCGTTGTTTTGCGCCATCACAACTGGAGTGACCTCGCACACAGGCAAGATCACAAAGCCTGAGACGATCAATCCGCTTGATAAGACGCTGAGAGATTTGAGGAAGAACGACGACATACCAAATTTATTGAAGCTGAGAGGGGCGATCGCGGCCAATCATAGCAGCAATCGATCGAGGTGAAGTAGGTTGGTGGCGATCGTGTGTCTCTAATTTAATCGACTCTTTATCCTAATATTTAAGGACATTGCAGAATGAAGGAATGAAATGGCTGTAGGGGTAACGCCCCCATGCCTACCTCTGACGGAGGGCAACCACGGGGGATTGCCCCTAGCCAAACCATTCCTCTATAAAAATCTGTTTGAGAATTTGATCCGTTTGAACTTTATGCAATTTGTTCCGTGTGCCATTGCGCTGGGTAGTAATCTGGGCGACTCTCAGACCATTCTAAAATCGGCGCTTGAAACCCTCGATCGCACACCGGGGATCAAAGTCGTGCAGCGATCGCACCTTTACTTAACTAAAGCGCTCACCTTGCCTGACAGTCCTCCTCAGCCTGATTATCTCAATCAGTGTGCATTACTGAAAACTACGCTCACTCCGCACAAATTGTTACAAGCCCTTCTAGAGGTCGAGCTTGGGTTTGGGAGAGTCAGACAGCAGCGATGGAGTGCGCGAACCCTTGACTTAGACTTGCTCCTGTTTGATGATGTAATCTTAAATACGTCTGATTTGCAAATTCCCCATCCTCGGATGTGCGATCGGGCCTTTGTTTTGGTTCCGCTCGCAGAAATTGCCCCTGATTGGGTAGAGCCTGTGACGGGCGCGACGATCGCTCAACTTGCCCAACTCGTCGATCGTTCAGGGGTCAGACAGGCGAGCAGTTAGAGACTTTTTGCCCTTTACCCTTTTTGCTCATGGCTTTGGGTTCAGAACCGCCTCAGTTGCTTAGACAGCGCCTTTCTTATAAGGGGCGCAAGTTTAATTTTGAAGTCAATCGGTTGCGCTTGCCTAACAAATCTGAAGGCGAGTGGGAATGTGTGCGCCATCCGGGAGGTGCTCTAGCAGTTCCGGTTACGCCTGATGGCAAACTGGTGCTGACTCGGCAATATCGCTTTACAGTGCAGGGGCGATTGCTAGAGTTTCCAGCAGGAACGCTGGAAGTGGGCGAAGCTCCGGCGGGAACGATCGGGCGCGAGATTCAAGAAGAAGTCGGCTATCGAGCAGGGCAATGGAAAAAGCTCGGTGAGTTCTTTTTGGCTCCGGGCTATTCGGATGAGATTATTTACGCATTTCTGGCAACGGATTTAGAACTGCTAGAAAATCCTCCTAAGCAAGATGACGATGAGGATATTGAAACAGTTCTGATGACCTCTAAAGAAGTAGAACAGGCGATCTATTCAGGCGATTTGACCGATGCTAAGTCAATCTGTAGCTTTATGCTGGCGAAACCATTCCTGAGTTAGGGGATAGTAGAAAGTGTAGCCATTCGCTCTCTACTGATTTCTATGTCTGATCTGATTTTGTTTTTGCACCGTCGAGATTTGCGAACTGCGGATAATGTCGGGCTGTCGATCGCGCGTCAACGATCGCCCAAAGTCGTTGGCGTTTTTTGTCTCGATCCCAATCTTTTGCAGCGAGATGATATCGCTCCTGCACGAGTCACTTATATGATCGGGAGTCTACGATCGCTCCAGCAGCGCTATGCAGAAGCGGGAAGCCAATTACTGATTCTCAACGCCGACCCACGAGTGGCAGTTCCCAATCTGGCAAAAACCCTGAACGCCAAAGCGGTTTTCTGGAATTGGGATGTTGAGCCATATTCTCAGGAGCGCGATCGGGCAATGATCTCCGCCCTTAACCAAGCCGGAATCGAAGTCAAAACTTCCTGGGATCAGCTACTGCATTCTCCAGAAGAAATCAAATCAGGTTCGGGTTCGCCTTACACGGTTTATTCTCCGTTTTGGCGGAATTGGGTCAGCAAACCCAAAGCAGAACCGATGCCTAACTTTGTGGGTGCAGAAGGGCTGACTGAAGCCGAGGCAGAAACAGCAAAGTCTGCGGGCGCGATCGCGCTTCCTACTGCAAAAGATTTGGGCTTTGTTTGGGACAATGCTTTAATGCTGGAACCGGGAGAACAAGCTGCCCAAGCGCGATTAGCAGAATTTTGTGACGCGGCAATCAATGCTTATCAAGAACAGCGAAACTTTCCGGCAAATCCGGGGACATCGCGGCTGAGTGCGGCGCTTAAGTTTGGGGTGATTGGCGTACGATCGGTGTGGGCGGCAACGGTGACGGCATTAGAGCAGAGCCGCAGTGATGAAACTCAAGCCAGCATTCAGACGTGGCGACAAGAGTTGGCGTGGCGAGAGTTTTATCAGCACGTGATGTATTTCTTCCCAGAGTTGGCAGAAGGGGCTTATCGCAAAGTTCTCAAAACCTTTCCGTGGGAGAACAACGAGGAGTATTTTCAGGCTTGGTGTGAGGGGCGGACAGGGTATCCGATCGTCGATGCTGCCATGCGCCAAATGAACGAAACTGCCTGGATGCACAACCGTTGCCGGATGATTGTTGCCAGTTTTTTAACTAAGGATCTGCTCGTAGATTTTCGGTTAGGCGAGAAGTATTTTATGCAAAAACTCTACGATGGTGATCTGTCTGCTAATAATGGCGGCTGGCAGTGGAGTGCATCAAGTGGCATGGACCCTAAGCCGTTGCGAATTTTCAATCCTGCGAGTCAGGCAAAAAAGTTTGATGCAGACGCAGACTACATTCGTGAATGGTTGCCAGAGTTACGCGGCGTTGATACTAAAGATTTGATTACGGGAGAGATTTCGCAATCCGATCGCGATCGCTGTGGTTATCCGGCTGCGATCGTCGATCACAATCAACAACAGCGCAAATTTAAAGAACAATATCAACAGCAACGAACCATTACAGGCAAAGAACCAGAGGTCGATTAACCAAGCTGCTCGATCGCTTGCTCAAACGCTTTTGAAATCACACTTTCTGGCATTGTTTTAATGACCTCCTGCCCTTGCTGGATTAAGAACTGCCTAAAAAACCAATCCTTTTTAGCCTCTGCTAATAGCACTTGCTGAACTAGTTCGGTCTGAGTATCAGGCGTGGTTGCAATCTGCTGGCTGGCGAAGTGATTTAAGAGAGTTTCGGCGGCGGTTGCGGGCTGATCAGTAGGTCTACCCGTTGCTGCTGCTCAAGAGCAACAAAAACCTTAACCTCATTCTACCGATGGACGAATGCTTCATATAAAGAAGTTAACTTGTAAGCGGCTATCTATAAAGATGAACCATGTTGAAACTGACACCAACCCCTAAGATAGAGATTGCAGTTGTTGCGATCGCAGTCCTGACCGCTACAGTTGCACCCTTCATTTCTGCGCTGTCAAATTCGGTCACTGCCCAAACTGTGAGCTTTCCAGACACGTCAGACCACTGGGCGCAACCTTTCATTGCTAGACTGGCAGACCGTAACATTGTTACCGGATACCCAGATGGCACTTATCGTCCAAATAGCCCGGTTGACCGAGATGAATTTGCAGCGATTATTCGAGATGCTTTTAATCAAAGTAAAGAGCGAAGCATTTCTAGCGGCAGCGCCTTTAAGGATGTGCCCCAAGGATATTGGGCAGCACCTGCGATCAAGGAGGCATACCAAACGGGATTTCTCTCTGGCTATCCAGGCGGTTACTTTCGTCCGAGACAGCCTGTGAGCAAGGTAGAAGCAGTCTCATCACTGGCGCGAAATCTAGAGTTGCAAAAGGCAGCACAAACGTCACAGCAATCTGCGACCCCTACTGCCTCAAGTCAGTCAACTCGCCCTCAGCCAGCTAGACGACAAGGGCTGATGTTTCCGATCGCGTCAACAGCGCTTTTAGCACCATTGATCCGTCCTGTAGTTGCTGCTGCTGCAAACACTCAATCTAGCGCCGCAACGCCAGTCACCCCAAACACCCCCAATCAACCTAAAACTCAATCGCCCTCTGCGTTATTGAACCAATACTATCAGGATGCAAACCGAATTCCTGCTTACGCGGTGGATGAGGTTGCCGCTGCAACGAGAGCAGGTATTGTCGTGAATCATCCGAATGTTAGAGTTTTGAATCCGAACCAACCTGCGACTCGTGGAGAAATGGCCGCTTTAATTTATCAAGCCCTAGTCAGTCAAGGTCGGGCTGAACCGATCGCTGATCGGACGACCGCTCAATATATTGTAGGACAACGCTAACTGCGAATAATCAGCAATTCCAAATTCAAAAGTTTCTGACGATCCTTGAACTCGACAAGCCTTGGTTTATCGTCGGCTTGTTGAGAATGGGTTCAATAAGCCAGAAACAGATCACGCAAAAAGTGGCTTTCGAGCTTGAATTTGGAATTGCTGGCGAACAATAGTAAGGCTGACGCGCTTGTGTCAATATAGTATTTCCTTGCGCTAGATGCTCAGTGATAGATCAAGAGTGGGGTTGCGATCGAGCATTTAAGGAGAGCGCTCTATAGAAAATTGGCAATCGCGCTACTGTGGGCTAACTTATAGCACCGCCAACAAAGCATGAATCCTTTGAACCCCCTGGAAAAATCCCTATCGCAAGTCCGCAGCGAAGTTCTTCAACAGCTTGAAGACTGGCTTGATGTGCCAATGCTAGTGTTAAGCTTTGGCTGGCTAACTCTACTTATTATTGAACTCATTTGGGATACCAATCCATTTCTCAATGCTGTTAGCCTCACGATTTGGATTCTCTTTATTTTTGATTTTCTATTAGAGTTTGTCCTGGCTCCCCACAAAGGCGCTTATCTGCGGCGGAATTGGTTAACGGTCTGCTCACTGGTTTTGCCTGCCCTCCGCACCTTGCGAATTTTCCGGGTGATGCGGGCAGCGCGAGGAGTCCGATTGTTAGGCGTGATGACCCGCACCACTAGAGGAATGCGATCGCTGAGTGCTAGCTTTCAACGGCGCGGATTTGGCTACGTTGTGGCTTCGACTGCGATCGTCACTTTAGGCGGCGCGGCGGGAATGTATGCCTTTGAACGAGACCTGCCAAACGGTTTAGAAAGCTATAGCACTGCTTTATGGTGGACTGCAATGCTGATGACTACCATGGGGTCAGACTATTTTCCCCAGTCGCCGGAGGGTCGTATTTTATGCTTTATATTAGCGGTGTATGGTTTTGCAATCTTCGGTTATGTCACCGCTACGATCGCCACCTTCTTTGTGGGTCAAGATGCTGAAAATGAACAAGCAGAGATTGCTGGGGTAAAGTCGATACAAGCTTTACAAACAGAAATTGCTGCACTACGAACAGAAATTCAAAGCTTGTCTCGCAATCATCAAGTTGCTAATTCATCGTTTGAGCAAACCGACTTGGAGCAGTGACCATCTATTGATATTAGGGATTTTAATGCTACGCCCCTCGTCAACATAACCGTTCTAGAAGCGCCTTCTCAACCTCAATTCCAGAACTAGAGATAGATGGCAACTTTAGATTGTTTGTCTATTATTTCTGTTGACTTAGAGGTAGCTGAACAAATGAGAATGCTTGACCTATCCGCAATTTGGAACAAGCTCCAGGGCATGGTTAGTGGCTTTTTAGCCTTGCTGCCCAATGTTGTCCTAGCCGTAATTGTCTTTGCCATTTTCTTTTTTGTTGCTAGAAGCATCAAGCGAATTGTTCGACGCGCAACCGCCAATCGTCGTCGTGCCCGAAACTTAGGGTTAGTTTTAGGACGGCTAGCTCAAGGTGCAATCATTCTCATTGGATTGTTTGTCGCGTTGTCGATCGTCATTCCATCTCTAAAGGCAGGTGATCTCGTTCAGCTTCTGGGAATTAGTGGCGTTGCGATCGGGTTTGCGTTTCGCGATATCCTTCAAAATTTTCTATCTGGCATTCTAATTTTGTTAACGGAGCCATTTCGGATTAACGATCAAATTGTCTTTAAAAGCTTTGAAGGAACGGTTGAACGGATTGAAACTCGCGCAACGACGATTAAGACTTACGACAATCGCCGCATTGTGATTCCCAACTCCGAACTCTTTACCAATTCGGTCACGGTCAACACGGCATTCGAGAATCGGCGGATGGAATACGATGTGGGTATCGGATATGGAGACGATATCCAGCAGGCAAAACGACTGATGCTCGAAGCGATCGCGAGTGTGGATGAAGTTCTCAAAGATCCTGCACCCGATGTTTTGGTCGTAGAGCTTGCCGAAAGTGCGGTCAACATCCGAGTACGTTGGTGGATTGCGCCGCCGCGCCGCATTGATGACCTAACGTCTCGCGATCAGGTACTGAGCGCCATTAAACAGAAACTATACGTTGAGAATGGCATTGATCTGCCCTATCCAACCCGGCAAATTCTGTTTCATGATCAAACCGAAGCAACCGACGGCGATCGTACTCAACAACGGGAAGGATGGCCCGCTGGACACGATCGGCACACTCCAAAAGCTCGAAGCATCGGGGGCGCATTGCGATACCTTGCAGAACAAAAGCAGCAACGCAATGGGCATCAACCCACCGAATCGGCAAAAGACTCATGAAAAACACGAAGTTAACGAAACTGTGGGACTCGCTGCAATCAAGTTACTGGTTTTTACCAACTTTAATTGCAGGAGTTGCGGCAGTACTGGCGTTGATTCTGCTCTATGTTGACTGGATGGGCAAATCGCCAGGGTTTTGGTGGCTTTACACAGGCGGCCCTGATGGGGCGCGATCGATGCTCTCTACGGTCGCAGGTGCTATGGCAACAGTTTCAGGAACAGCGTTCTCCATTACGATCGTAGCGCTCCAGCTTGCATCATCGAACTTTGGACCTCGATTACTTCGCAATTTCATGCATGATGTTGGCAATCAAATCGTTCTGGGGACGTTCATTGGCACGTTTCTCTATTGCCTGCTGGTGCTGCGAACTATTCGAGGCGAAGGCTTTGATAAGTTTGTGCCGCAGCTTTCCGTTACCGTTGGCATGGGGTTAGCAATTTTTAGCACCCTCGTTTTGATTTATTTTATTCATCACGCTTCTACAATTATTCAAGCCTCTTCCGTGATTTCCAACGTGAGCGATGAGCTAGAGCGGACAATCAATCAACTGTTTCCCCAACAAATTGGACACAGTTCACGGGATACTCAACATCAAATTGGAGAAATCCCAACCCAGTTTGAGCAGCGATCGGCTCCCATTAAAGCTACTAAAAAAGGCTATCTGCAACTGATCGACGATGAGAACTTAATGAAAATTGCGCGTCAAGCAGATGTGTTGCTGTGCCTCAAAGTTAGACCTGGCAGCTATTTAATTCCAGGAATCCCCCTTGCTCTGGTGTACCCACAGGAGCATGTTTCTCCTAAGTTAACGAAGCAGATTAACGATGTCTTTATAGTCGGTAAAGAACGCACCGAAAAGCAGGATATCGCCTTTCCGATCGAACAACTTGTAGAAGTTGCTTCGCGAGCGCTTTCTCCGGGGATCAATGATCCCTTCACAGCGATTCGCTGTATTGACCGTCTGGGTGCAGGCTTAAGTCTACTGGTTCAGCGAGACTTCCCCTCTCCCTACCGTTACGACAACCATCACACTCTACGGGTGATTGTAGAGCCTGTGACGTTTGAGTTTCTGGTTGATCGTGCCTTTACCCAGATTCGTCAGTATGGGCAGTCAGATTCAGTGGTGATGATGCAATTGCTGGATGCGATCGCCCTCGTTGCTGCCTATGCGGAAACGCCAAAACAACAAATGGTTTTACAACACCATGCAGAGATGATTTTGCGAGGAAGTCGCCAAGGGTTATCTGAAGAGTACGATCGCAGCGAGGTCGAAAAGCACTATCAAACGGTTTTAGGTGCTTTAAATAATAGACCTCCGGCACCAATCAAATGGGATGAGCAAGCTCATCAAGCAAGTCTGCAATCAGAGGGGTAGCCCAGACCGCTTGGGATGGTTAGGATCTTCATTGGATATCTCCTCCGGGTAGCGATCGTTTGCTCAAAATTAAGAGACTAGGATTTAGCACCCGAACTTGGCACTCGAAACCTGGTTTTTCTACCAGAGGTAGGACTGTAGAAATTGTTAAGTGCTTGTAACCTAGCGATAAAGGAACTAGAAGAGTACTTGTGCAAATTCACACCAGATTGGGTTAAGCACGCGGTTTTTTATCAGATATTTCCCGATCGCTCTCTCTAAGCAATGCCAGCATTTGAGGAATCCAAAAATCCGCCCAAGTCATTATCTCGGTTTAGCCAACCCACCAAGAAGACTTCTTGACTGGGGTTAGAATTCACTCGCTGATTGCGATAATTGACGCGACCCCGAACAATTTTTTGAGCAGTCTGGGCATTGTTGTGGGCTAAAAGAGCCTTTTGAGTGCCTGGGCCAAAGATGCCATCGGCGCTAATGCCCAAGGCTTCTTGGAGAAACTCGATCGCGCCTCCCACTCCAAAATTAACCGCCGTATCGAAATGCACGATCGCTAAAGGCAACACCATGATCGGCGCTTGTGAGGGTTGCCAATACATTGAAAAATAGATGTCATGAACTTCTTTGTCAGTAATCCGGTCTACCCCTTGAGTCGGCAGTCGATTGTTGATGCGGTAAGTGTTGTAGGTGTTTTGAGTCACGCCCTTATTAGTCGCTCCGCCCGGATCATCAGGATGGTTCACATATCCGCCTTCCCATTGCAAGGTGAATTTAAGAGCAGTTGCCAGCGCATCAGAAGTCGGCTGTTTTTTTGCCCCTAGAGTGGGCGTAACTGGCATCACGGGCGGACGCGTATCAATCAGTTTTCGAGCAAAGGTGGCTCCAAATACGCCTGTGCTGGAGTTGTTGAGATGTGCCGCTTTGCAGAAACGATCGAGCGCATCTTTGGTCGCTGCCCCAAACACGCCATCAATGGCAGTGCTGATGTCAGTTCCTGGCATAAACCCGATCGCGCTTAAGCGAGTTTGCAGATCGATAATCAATTCTTTATCGCTCGTCAGCGTTGCTAGATTGACAACCGCATTATGTTCAACCAAATCTTTTAGATGCATGGCTTAACTCCTAAACTATGCGTATGGTGCCCTACACGAGAAATGAGGATTAGTTTTATGTCCAAAATTTAATATTTGGCATCTGAAACCTGCTTTTTCTACCAGAGGTAGGACTGTATAAATTGTTAAGTGATTGTAATCTAGCGTTGAAGGGAATAAAAACACACTCATGCAGATTCAAACACCAGACTGGGTTAAACACGCGGTTTTTTATCAGATATTTCCCGATCGCTTTGCCAAAAGCCAAACCTTACGCAAACGGCTGCATCATCACGATCGCTGGGAAGATTGGCACGAACTGCCGACGCTGCAAGGCTATAAGGGAGGCGATCTTTGGGGCGTAATCGAAAAGCTCGACTACATTCAAGATTTGGGCATCAATGCCATTTACTTTACGCCCATTTTTCAATCGGCTAGTAATCATCGCTATCACACTCACGATTATTATCAAGTCGATCCGATGCTGGGCGGAAATGCTGCTTTTCAAGAGTTTTTGGATGAGTCACATCGACGCGATATAAAAGTCGTTTTAGATGGCGTATTTAATCACTCTAGTCGCGGCTTTTTCTTTTTTCATGACGTGTTAGAAAACGGTCCGCATTCGCCTTGGGTCGATTGGTTCAAAGTTCATGACTGGCCCGTCAATGCCTATAACGGCGAATATCCCGCAAATTATGAAGGGTGGGATGGCAATCGGGCGTTGCCTGTGTTTAATCACGACAATCCTGAAGTGCGCGAATACATCATGGAGATTGCTGAATATTGGATTAAACTCGGCGTGGACGGCTGGCGGTTGGATGTGCCCTTTGAGATCAAAACGCCGGGATTTTGGCAAGAGTTTCGCGATCGCGTCAAAGCGGTCAATCCCGAAGCCTATATCGTGGGTGAGGTGTGGGGAGACTCGCGAGAATGGCTCGACGGAACGCAGTTTGATGGCGTAATGAACTATCTGTTTACAGGGCCGACGATCGCGTTTGTGGCGGGCGATCGCGTCGATCTCGATCAGGTGCAAGGTCGAGACTATAAGCCCTTTCCTCCTTTATTTGCAGCGGAGTATGCTGAAAAAATTCAGGCACTTTTAGCGCTTTATGACTGGCAGATTCAACTGACTCAACTCAACCTGTTAGCCAGTCACGACACGGCTCGTTTGCTGTCAATTGCAGGCAGCGATCGCCCCAGTGTTGAGCTTGCAACTCTCGTGCTGTTGACCTTCCCAGGTGCGCCTAGCATTTATTATGGTGACGAAGTTGGGTTGCCCGGTGCGCTCGATCCTGATTCTCGTCGGGGCTTTCCGTCTGAAGCAGATTGGGATTACAAGATTTTTGAGTGTCACCGTCAACTGATTGCGCTCCGTCATGCTCATCCTGCTTTGCGAACCGGAGATTACAAAGTTCTTCACGCTGAAGGAACAGTTTATATATTTGCTCGCAGCTTAGGAGATGACAACTTAGTGATTGCAGTCAATGCAGGAACAACTCCAGCTAAACTCACGCTCACTCAATCCGACCTAAAGCCCCAAAGTAAGTTGTTGTATGGCTCTGCTGACCTCCAGTGGGTTGATCAACACCTGGAATTGCATTTGCCTGAGCGATCGGGCTGTGTGCTGGGCTAATCTCAAGGTAGAGGTGATTTTGTAACACAACCTACAATTGGGAGGAGGAGTTCAACTGTGAGGTTATCTACTATTATTTCTAGGTTTTAATCTAGGAGTATTAATATGACGGACACACAAACTGGAACAGGCGCCCCGATTGGAGAACCTTCTGAGAAGGCAATGTCTAACCGAGATTTCGATCAAGAAGCTGCAAAACGAGACGATGTAGATGAGAAAAACACAGGTCTACCTGCTGAAGTAACCGACAAACTAATGGACGGTTCTGAGCAGGTCTTCTTAGCCGCCTTTAGAAACTCTCAAAAAGATGGTCTGAGTAAGGAAGCTGCCATGAATGTTGCTTGGAATAGTGTCAAGCAGGGTTTTGAGCGCGGTCAAGATGGAAGCTGGCACCGCAAGCAAAAGCCCGGTGATCAAACCATTAGTTCGGGTGTTGAGTCTAGCGCTAACTAGGCTGATGGTTGACGAGTTATTTTCTAATTCGTCTAGCGATAAGATCTTTATTTTATTGAATTATTAGGTGTGTTGTACAGTTGTTACAATACACCTAATTTTTTGATAATGAGTTCGGAAACGCTTTATCTGTTCGATCGTCTGCTAATGCAACTCGTTTAACCACAGCTTTAGAGCGATCGAAAACGGGAATAATTCAATCTCAGACCATTAACGAACTCTCTAAGAAGTTTGGGTTTGAAGAGGACAATATCGATGATGCTTTAGCATCTATTTGGTTAAGTCAATCACCTGAAACGCCCCAAAGAATTAAAAGTATTTCAGCAAGGTTTCTAACTTGGCTAGACGCTGCTCTAAAGATGCTTTAGTCGCCTCGACTTGTTCAATCCTTGCTTTCAATGCATCTACTAGGCGAATGTGAACCTGTTTATCGATCGAATGCTGAAAAACTGAAGCCATGTCCTGCTCGATTAGTGCGGCTTGAGCTTTGTTGTGGCTAGCCGTCGCCTTGCTCATGCTAACTCGACATTTACTTCTAAAGTCTGAACAGAAATTCTCTAAGATTTTGATGCTTTCTTGCAGACTTTGAGTTCCCAACTTTAGAGATTCTTTGCAAGTTGATGAGTCTGGCAGATTTCCAGGATGTAAGAGTGCTTCTTTCAATTGCTGTAGCTCATCATCGAGATCATCGTAACTTGTCAAAATTCAACACCTCAAGTCTCAGAACTTTATAACTCAAAACACTCAAAGACTGGTAGTTGTAAGATAAAAAACGTGTTCGCCTAAAGCCTAAGATAGCATTGATACCTGCCTAGGCTAGGATTAGGTCGTATGTAGACGAAGAAAACTATGTCTGAAGCAGTGCAATACGTGACAAATCAGCAAGGCGAGCGAGTCGGAGTCTTATTAGACCTCGAAACCTACCATCGCCTTTCTAATATTTCTGCTTCCGATGAAGATCTTTTGACAGGCTTGAGCCTAGAAGAGTTACAGGCGCTAGCAGACAGCCAACTTGCCTCTACTGAGCAGGTTCAACTCGGTGAACTGCTCATTCAAAATGCTGACGGGCAACTACCGCCCGAAGCAAATACAAAAATCGATCTGCTTTTGACACAAGTTGACAACCTGAACATTCTGAAAACCAGAGCTAGATACACTCTAAAGCAGCTTTACGGAGTTTCAATATAACGTGAGCGCTTATATCTCCGTTAAGTTGCAAAGTCAAGTTCGTTCTCGTTTTGCAAATTGTTGTGCTTACTGCCGGACTGCTGAATCTCTGACAGTTACAACCTTTGAGTTTGAACATATCGTTCCAGTTTCAAAGGGTGGAGAGACCATCTTTGACAATCTCTGTTTAGCCTGCTCATCCTGCAACCGCTACAAAGCTATTCGCCAAACCGCAACCGATCCGATTACACAAGAAGAAGTTGGATTATTTCATCCTCAGAAACAAGCTTGGAGCAGCCATTTTAAGTGGAATGAGGAAGCGATAGAAATCATTGGATTGTCCCCTACTGGTAGAGCAACCGTTGTTGTGCTGAAGATGAATCGTCCTCAATTGCTTCGTGTCCGACGAATGTGGGTGAAGATGGGTGAACATCCTCCAACAATTTAGATGCCAGAGCAAGTTTGACGGAGCAATCAAACTCGATTAGGCATTTTCTGAGAGTTAATTGCTCCGCAGTGATGTGGGTGAATCAGCGCAATTGAACTGATTCACCCACATCACAGAATTTTGGCATAACGCTGAGAACTACTCAATGACGCTACAGCTTGATTACAACCTTAATGCAATTATCTTTTTTGTGCTTAAAGGTCTCATAAGCTTGGGGCGCTTCGTCGATCGAGATCCGATGCGTGATCACAAACGAGGGATCAATGTCGCCATTCTGAATGTGTCTCATTAACGGGTCAAGGTATTTATGAACGTGGGTTTGTCCCATTTTCATCGTTAGACCTTTGTTAAAAGCAGCCCCAAACGGCATCTTGTCCAAAAAGCCTCCATATACCCCTGGAATTGAAACGGTGCCCCCTTTGCCGCAAGCGACCATTACCTGTCTCAATGCAGTCGGACGATCGGTCTCTAGTCGGACGGCTTGTTTAACCTGGTCATAGAGATAATCGGGGCCCGTCCCGTGAGCTTCCATGCCAACTGCATCGATACAAGAATCGGGCCCACGTCCTCCGGTCATTTCTTTAAGCGCTTCTCCTGCATCCACTTCTTCGTAGTTGATCACCTCAGTTGCGCCTGCTTGCTCTTTGGCCATTTTTAAGCGGTCAGGAAATCGGTCGATCGCAATCACACGTTCGGCTCCCAGTAAAAAAGCGCTGCGAATTGCAAACTGCCCAACGGGGCCGCAACCCCAAATCGCAACGGTGTCTCCAGGTTTAATATTGCAGTTTTCAGCCGCCATATAACCCGTCGGAAAAATGTCAGTTAGAAACAGCACCTGATCGTCAGTCAAGCCTTCAGGAACTTTGTACAAACCAACATCTGCAAAGGGAACGCGGGCATATTCTGCTTGACCGCCAGCATAACCACCAAAAATGTGAGAATAGCCAAATAACCCGGCGGCTGAATAACCGTATAACGCTTCTGCCATAAAGGCGTTGGGGTTAGAGTTATCGCAGAGTGACCACTGAGCAGTTTTGCAGCTATAACAGTTTCCACAGGAGATGGTGAATGGAACGACCACACGATCGCCAATGCTTAAATTCTTGACACCGGAACCGAGTTCGACAATTTCGCCCATAAACTCGTGTCCCATAATGTCGCCCGACATCATACTGGGAATGAACCCGTCATAGAGGTGCAAATCAGAGCCACAAATCGCGGTTGAGGTGATTTTGACAATGGCATCGCGAGGGTTAAGAATTTTGGGGTCAGGCACGTTTTCGACTCGAACGTCTTTCGCACCGCGCCAGCAAACTGCTTTCATTTAAGGGTTCTCCTAGTGAGTTTATGAATTGTGGGTAATGATTTTTGCGGCGATCGCAGCGTTCCATTACCCACCAAGGGTTTATTTGAGATCTGTCAGGTTTAGCAATCTATCGCTCTGTCTGGTAGTAACCAGGCTTTGATGTGTTTTCGATCGCTTCCTTGCTTTCTTTTGCCGCAGCTTTAGACTTGTCGGCGATGTCGTTAATGACTTTTCGAGATTTGCCTGTGACCGTATCGGTAGCCTTTTCAGCTTTGTCTGCGGCATCGTTCGCTTTCCCGGTCAGTTCTCTGCCAAACTCTTTAGTGCTTTCAGGAATCGGCTCATTAAGGTTGAGCTTTTCTTTGATATTCTCAACCGCTTCTTTGAGGCTATTTTCAGCGCTGCTGATTAAAGGATCGCGTTGTGGCTGGTCAGTAACTCGATCCTGGGCGCTCGTTTTTAGAACGTCTTTTGTCGGGTCTAAGGTGCCATGATTTTTAAGAATGTCTGAAGAATCTAATGCCTTGAGATTTCGAGCGGCTTCTTGAGCGCTATCAGCCTCTTTGATCACTTGTTTGGCTGCATCAGGAGTGACGGCTGCCACCGCTTGAAACGTTGCAGGATTGCTAAACAAAAGACCAACAAACAAGAAGATGCCAAATAGGAGAGTGGTTAAAGATTTAATCATTTGAGTCACAGTGAGTTAATGGGAAATTGCAAAGATGAACTATGGTTTCAGCACAACTTTGATGCAGTTGTCTTTTTTGTGCTTGAACGTCTCGTAGGCCTGACTAGCTTGGTCTAAGGGCATCTGGTGCGTAAACACAAACGAGGGATCGATCTCACCTTTAACGGCCCGATCGAGCAACATCGGCATATATTTTTGCCCAAACATTTGCCCCATTTTGAAGGTCAAGCCTTTGTTGAAGGCGGCACCCATTGGCATTTTGTCGAGGAAGCCCGCATAAACGCCCATGATTGAAAGAGTGCCACCCTTGCGACAGGCCAGAATCATTTGACGAATGACGTGAGGCCGATCGAGAGACAGTTTCACGGCTTGTTTCACTTCGTCATAAGCGCCCATGAAGCCCATGCCGTGAGCTTCGAGTCCGACAGCATCAATGCAGGCATCGGGTCCACGTCCTCCGGTCATTTCTTTGAGCGCTTCGCCTGCGTCCACTTCTTCGTAGTTGATGGTTTCGGCTCCACTCTGCTCTCTTGCCATCTTTAAGCGTTCAGGAACCCGATCGATGGCGATTACTCGCTCGGCTCCTAACATATAAGCACTGCGAATCGTGAATTGACCGACTGGACCGCAGCCCCAGACGGCAATAATATCGCCGCGCTTGATGTCGCACAGATCTGCGCCCATAAACCCAGTTGGGAAGGCATCAGAGATCGGCAAGGCTTGCTCGTCGGTGAGTCCGTCAGGAATTTTGACCGCACCATAATCGGCAAAAGGAATTCTCACATATTCGGCTTGTGCTCCTGCATAACCGCCGAACAGGTGAGAATAGCCGTAAATTCCAGAGGTGCTGAAGCCAAAAAGTGGCTCTTGTAGCGCTCCTTTAGGATTTGAGTTGTCGCACAATGACCACTCTTGATGCTGGCAGTAGCGACACTGACCACAACTCACCATCGAAGAAACAACAACGCGATCGCCCCTTTTCAGCTTTTTGACTTCGCGCCCTGTCTCGACGATTTCGCCAATGAATTCGTGACCGATAATGTCACCCGGCACCATTGAGGGAATGTAGCCGTCGTAAATGTGTAGGTCAGATCCACAAATCGTCGTTGCCGTCACTTTGAGAATGGCATCTCGTGGATTGAGAATCGTCGGGTCAGGAACGTTATCGACCCTGACATCGTTAGTACCGTGCCAGCAAACGGCTTTCATTTAAGATTTCTCCTGTAAGCTATTGACCCCTTGATTGCCCTTCAGTCGTAGCAATTTCGCCCGTTTCCATCAGTTGTTTAAACCGACGCAATTCGTCGCCGATCTGCTGTTCGGGTTCTTCACCAAATAGCTTGGCGATCGTGGCTGTTAACATCCCTCCCGGTACGTTGTATTCCATTACAACTTTGACTTCAGTACCCCGATCGCCAGGAGCAGGTTGGAATCGAACAAAGCCAGAGTTATCCACCTCTGCACCCTCCTCAGATGCCCAGGCGATCAGTTGATTGGGCTGGTCGTTGATAAGGTCGGCATTCCATTCGATCGTTTGACCCATCGGAGCGTTTGCGACCCAATGCGATCGACGCAGATCGAGCACCTGCACTGATTTGACGTGTTTCATAAACGTCGGCAGATTCTCAAAGTTGTGCCAATAGTTATAAAGGTCTTCAGCAGATCTATTGATCGTGACCGTCTTCTCAACTTTGATCGCTTTATTGATACCCGTGGCATCGGTTACTTTTTCTTGAAGGCTTTTATCTGTGGTTGCGCCGTGATAAGCGAGGCTACCACCCGCGATCGCTGTTAGGATTCCTCGTAGCGATCGCTGTTTCAATCCCATTAGCACCATTGCACTGCCCCCAACGATCGATGCCCAGCGTTCTGTGTCAGAAACAGTTGCATCACCTTGAGATTGACTTTGATTAGTTTTGTCTGATTCTGTTTCCATGATGTTTTGTATAGAGGAATGAGTGTGATGGCAAATCTGTTCGTTGTCTATGAACGCTCTATAGAACGTTTCTCTGTTCGTTGTTTAGGGACACTTGATCAAACCCCGTCCCTAAACCACAATCGTTGCTGCTCAACCGCCACTGACAGCAGGTCTGCTGGTTGGTTTAGGAGCCTCTGGCGTGCCCACTAACCGAGCTTTATAGAGGTCAGCGATGCGCTGCTCGTCTTTGGCAAGCGTGACCTCCATTGCATCAAAGATGGCGACCGTAGCCGGATCGGTGAGCTTGTTTCGCAAGTTGTAAACATCGACAACGCCCGTTTGCAGGTCGCCTAGAGCGCGTCGTAGAATATCAAGATCCTGCTGACTGGTTTGAAAGAAGGTCTTCAAAGTTGCAAAAGCACCGCTTGCATTGGCTTGCAGTGAGGGAGTTTCGCCCAATACATTTAGGCGCGATTCAAGGGTCTGAATATGACGCGACTTGTTTGCCCGAATTTCTTGAAAGAGTTCTCGTGTTGCTTCATCAGGCGCGTTTGAAGCGTAGTGTTCAAAGGTTTCAAACCCGTAGCGCTCACCTGCGATCGCTGTGTTAATTGCGTTCACGATTTCGCCCTTGCTAGACCCGCCCCATTCTTCGCCCAGCTTCCACCAACCTGCGTCCACATCGCTGATATCGGGCAATGTCGTATCGGCAACCGACAATCCTAAAGTGGTCAAAATTGCAGTGGTGAAGATTGGCAAATCTCCAGGACGACGCGAGGTAATCAGATTGTCGTCGATGACTAACGGCTCATCGACAAATTCGGCTCCGGCGTTTTGCATGTCTTTGCGAATGGCGCGAAAGCCAGTTGCTCTGACCCCTTTGAGCAAATCGCCCTCGATTAGGACTTGCGGGCCGTGGCAAACCGAAGCGACTAAAATCCCCCCTGTAAAGGCATCTTGCACAAAACGAACCGTCTTCATGTTGGTTCTCATTTTGTCAGGAGCCATGCCACCGGGAATGATTACTGCGTCAAAATCAGCCGCGATCGATTCCGTTGTAGTCGCATCCGCTTTGATCGAAAGCTTACCTTCTTTGCCTTTATACTCCTCATTCATCCGAGAACCCAGCACCACCACATTGGCTCCCGCTTTCTTCAACGCATTATAAGGAATCTGAAATTCTGAATCTTCTACGCCTTGCTCAATGAGAATAGCGACTCGTTTCTTATCACTTGTTTGACCGTTCGTAACCATTGCGGCATCTCCTTGCATTCTGACGCTTCCTTGATGGAGCGGCCCGTTTAGACGAGCTTTGTTCTACAGACCTCGCCTTATCAAGCACTGTTAAGCCTATGTCTGCAACCCAATCTCTCTCCTCGCTCTAGGGAGATAAGCCCGTCTCTCCCTAGAGAAGGATCTCAGGCTTAAATCACTGGCGATCTACCTAATTGAAGATTTGCGTAAATTTTGAAATTCGTTAACGTGCAGTCATAAGCGGATAGTTTTGGAGGAATCATCATGTCTGACGCAGAATTTGCCGAAGCTAGCCCCACCGATCGCGATGATCTTGAGTCAGCGGTTCACAATCTTGGCGGCAATCTTGAACGGCTAGAAGAGCCAGAGAGCGACGAAGAAATTGCTGACGATGACGTACCGCAAGAGGTCACAGAGTCTTACGGGACGGGCGTTCACGATGTGCCGGGTTTTAGCATCGGCGGGCGAACCATGCGCGATCGAATGCACGATCTCAACGAAGCAACCCCCGACTTAACGGGCGGTGATATTGATGCTGACTATGAGCAAGCTAATGCAGATGGTGACGAGTCGGTAGGTGGCACCGTCAACACGCCTGATATGGATATTGTGGATGATTTGGGTAAAGCAGTTGGTCTGGAAATGAATGATTTCAACTATCTGCACACTAATGAAATTTTAGAACAACGCGACGATCGACGCTGGGAGCTAGAGCCAAAGTCATCAGACGATTATGACGATCGCAAAGCGTTAGAAGAGGAAGAAGAAATTCTTTAACCTAGCCTTGCTTATAATTGCTCGATTACGAAATCAGCTACTCAATGACAACTGATAAACCACCAAAGATAAAGGATGAAAATGAACTTAAAATCAATTGATCAACAAGTTGTTGTTGTCGTGGGAGCCTCAAGCGGAATTGGCAGAGACACGGCCTTAAGGTTTGCTAAAAAAGGCGCAAAAGTAGTGGTGTCTGCCCGCAGCAAAGAAGGATTAGCCACCTTAGTTGAAGAAATTTCTGCTATGGGAGGAACCGCGATCGCGGTTCCTGCCGATGTCGCTGATTTTGAGCAAGTTAAAGCGATCGCAGAGAAAACCGTTGAGCACTTTGGGCGGCTGGATACCTGGGTTCATCTCGCGGCAACGAGTGTGTTTGCCACCTTTGACAATGTGACCCCCGAAGAATTCAGACGCGTCATTGATGTCACCTTAATGGGACAGGTTTATGGCGCAATGGTAGCCTTGCCTCATTTGAAGCGAGAAGGACGAGGCGCGTTAATTCACATTACTTCCCTAGAGGGACGACGATCGCTGCCTTATCAAAGTGCTTATTCGGCTGCTAAACATGGCTCGATCGGGTTTATTGACGCAATGCGGCTCGAACTCAAAAACGAAGGCTATCCAATCAGTGTCACAAACATTATGCCAGGTGTGATCAATACACCGTTCTATAACAAAGGCAAAACTAAACTAGGTGTAAAACCAACAGGAGTTCCGCCTTACTATAGTGCAAGTTTGGTCACAGATGCCATTCTTTATGCAGCAGAACATCCGGTTCGTGACTATATCGTCAGTGATGTCGGTCGCATTCTAGATATCGCCCAAAGAATTTCACCAGGACTCGTCGATCTATTGCTGTTAGCGATCGCCTTCCCATTCCAAAAAACTGATGAGCCTAAGTCTGAAGATGATCCCAATAACTTGTATGAGCCGATTCAAGGCTATGACAAAGTGAATGGTGATTTCGATCAGTTAGAAATTCCTAGCATTACTGACATGCTGGACAAGGGCCCAGCGTTAGCGATCGGCGCATTTGCGGTCGCTGCCTTGGGCGTAGCTGCCCTGCTAGGCGGATTGGGCGATCGCTAAAACTGATCGCAAGAGAACCCGTACGGGCATGGCACTGCCGTGCCCTCATGCGGATCTGCCACATTCACAAATCAAATGGGTATGACAAAGACTCCCAAGCAGACACCCTCTCTTCAGAAGATTGCTCACGATCGACTCGGCTTTAACGACCTGCGTCCTGGTCAAGAAACGGCAGTGCGATCGGTTTTAGAAGGCAGAGACACGCTTGCTGTCATGCCCACAGGCTCAGGAAAATCAGCGATCTATAAACTAGCAGCGTCTCAAATTCCAGGAGCCACTGTAGTTATTTCACCCCTTCTGGCACTTCAACACGATCAGGTCGGCATGATCGATCATCAAGATGTGGGTGTAGCAGCAGTGGTTAACTCCACGATTAACCCCCATCAGCGAACTGAAATCTTTGAGCAGTGGGCAGAAGGCAAACTTGAATATCTCTTCTTAGCACCCGAACAGTTTAACAACCCCGATACGATCGAGCGGTTGAAAACCACAAAACCATCGCTATTTGTCGTCGATGAAGCGCACTGCATCAGCGAATGGGGACATGATTTTCGTCCTGATTATTTGCGCTTAGGCACGATTATTGACTCGCTAGGTCATCCTCCAATTTTGGCACTGACAGCGACAGCATCTCCCCCCGTGCGAGAAGAAATCGTTCGACGACTGGCGATGCGCGACCCGCAAATTTTAGTCCGTGGGTTCGATCGCCCTAACATCTGGCTGGCGGTTGAGCGATTTGGAGATGATGACGAAAAGCGTGAGGTGTTTATCAATCGAGTCAAACACGCAGAGAAACCCGGAATCGTGTATGCTGCCACTCGCAAAGTCACTGAGCGAATTGCAGAATTGCTAAAAGCAGAAGGAATTAACGCCATTGCTTATCATGCTGGACTGAAACCCAAAGAACGGGAACAGGCACAAGATACATTCATGAATGATCAAGCAGACGTGATCGTAGCGACTACTGCCTTTGGAATGGGAGTGAACAAGCGGAACGTTCGCTTTGTATTTCACTACAACATTAGCGATTCTATCGACTCTCATTATCAAGAAATCGGACGGGCGGGGCGCGATGACAACCCTGCAAAAACCATTTTGTTCTATGTGCCTAAAGACTTGAATCTGCGGCGATTCTTTTCTGGTAGCGGCAAACTTGATGCCCAGCAAATCGAGCGCGTTGCTCAAACGGTGCAAAGTCAGGCGACTGCGATCGAGCTTAAGCGCCTGCAAGAACTCACCGATTTATCAAAGTCTAAGCTCAAGAAAATGCTCAACCAGTTGCAAAGCGTAGGAGTCGTCGAAATGCTGCCGACTGGCGAGGTAATCGCTGCAAAAAATAGCCCCGATCTTCATAAAGCAACGGCTGATATGCTGCAAGCCCAAGAACGCAACACCAAAGTTGAGCGATCGCGCTTGGAAATGATGCGAGGCTATGCAGAGGTGCGAGATTGTCGTCGCAAATACTTACTCAATTATTTTGGAGAACAAGTTGATCGGGCGTGTGGTCATTGCGACAACTGCAAAGCAGGAATCGCTGCCAGCAAAGATGGGCTGAAGCCCTATCCAATCAACAGCCAGGTGATTCACAAATCCTGGGGTGAAGGCACTGTGATGCGCTATGAAGCCGATAAGGTTGTCATTTTGTTTGAGGAAGTTGGCTACAAAACGTTAAGCACAATGACTGCTGTGCTGCGAGGTCTTTTACGTCGAGCCGACATTAACTAGGGATCGTGAATTAAATAAACGCGTAGGGCATGGCACTGCCGTGCCCATTGATTATGCTAACCCACACGATTTAATCCACGATCGCCAGAATTCATTTCGTTCTAAATCACAAACTCTGGCAACGCCCGATCGTGCCACTTTCCCTGAAACCATTCCGACACAAACGGACGAATCACAAACTTCACAGGCTCGCCTGCCTGCACGTCGATTCGCAAAAATGAGTAAGGTCGGTGCTTTTGAGAGCCTCTGCCCTCGCGCCCAATAAATAGCTGTGACTTTGCGACCAGAGTCTCTTCTCTTCCATCCAACGATTCGGTCAACTCTGCTCCTTCAACTCTTTGACGGCGCAAACTATAACCACTGCCGCCGCACACGATCCAATTAGTGTTGGCATCGGCATGACCCGTGTCAGTGGTTCGCAAATATTCTAAGCAGTGAGCGTGACCATTGAGAACAAGATCGATGATCGCTCGTCCTTTTGTTAAATTGCCGACTTCTTGAGCCACTTCGTCCAAGACTTGCCGCACTCTTCGCCGCACCGCTAACGTTTGTGCTTGTTGCCATTTAGTCGCCTCAGTCACATAAGGCGGATGGTGAAAAAACAGGACTCTGCCTCTTACGCCTGCCGTTCTCCAAGATTGAATCAGCCGATCGCGCAACCATTCCAACTGTGCGACATCTGCCACAGTGTTCTCGTCTACATTGAGTTGCTTATAAATGTCTCGCTGAACTTCCTCAAGCTGCTCTAATTTGGCCCGAATATCATCCATTTGTTCAGCATCTTGAGGTTGGTTGGGATTCAGTTTTCCCGATCGCTCCAGCATTTGCTGCATTTCTAGCTCTACGGCTGCATATCGGGTTTCTAAAGTCTGACGATAAGCGTGCCCCTCAGATGTTTTGGGCAACGGTGCAGGCGCGTTAAACGTGTTGGAGTCTAGCGCAAAGAAATCAACCCCACCACTGCGAAAGGTGTAATAACGATTGGGCAGCCGCGTAAATTTTCCAGGCTCATAGCGCAAACATCGCCCCGTGTCTGTCTCAGCGGTGTAGTGACGATCGAGATGGTTTCCTAACCCGCCGCGCATCTCGATCGATCGCAACCCATCTAAAAACGCCTGAGCATAAGCTTTGCCCTGAAACGAACCGTGCCAACCGATATCAAAATCTAGGCGCGATTGCAGCAGTCGTCGAATGGGATAGGTTAGCTGAATTGCCAACCCATAAGCAAATGGAAGGTCATAGTAATCATGATTTCCTGGCACCACTAAAAATGGCAGATTAAACACCATTTGATCATGAGAAATTCGGTTGTAGTGTTCACCTCCAACGATGAATTCTCGATAGGGCTTGATGAAATTTTTGAGATAAAACTCGCTAGAGCCAACCAGATAAATCACATCGCCCGTGTGCAAAATAAAGCGCGAATCTTGCCGATGGTCGAGCATCTGCTTGGCAATTTGCCGTTGTGGACTGTGACCCCGATGCTGCCCAGAGCCGCTATCGCCAATCACCAAAAACGAAAATTCTGGAGTGTCTTCTTGCCCGTCTGCTAAGACGAGCCGCGTCTGATCAATTCCTCGATCGACGATCTCACCCGCTTGCCACCGCACTCGCTCCTCCATTTTCTGGATCTTGACCGCGATCGAGGGATCAGACACAAACTGCATAATTTCTCGCCTATGTAACTCTGCTATGCGCGATCGTACTCGGATACCCACCTAGCTCAACATCTACCGTGGGCTTAGGATCTTCAATGATCAAAGTTAAAGAACTTGTTGACTGAGGTTAAGAAGTTAAAGATGTGACAAATTTATTTTGTATTTTAAACCACACCATAGATTGCAAAAACTGCTCAAAGCAAGTCCCAGACTCCTTCAAAAGTTTTGACCCCGATAGAGATCAAAAACTGTACTGGGGTATACTGTTGAAGACTCCCTGAAAAACTCTTCAGTCAGATCTGGAATCTCTCTAGATACTATTGTTGTAGTCCAAAGAATTGCGAGTCTTCTCAATCTACGGTGTGAATACGGAAGTGATCATGAAAAACATTTTGTGGAAGTCGCTACTTGCGACCCCAGCACTTTTGAGTGCTACTCTCACTGTTTCTGCTGCGATCGTCACGGCTGGCGTTGCCAGTGCTGCTGATGCACCCAAGTCTGTCGAAGTCGCTCAAGCAGCGACTGCTGAGACCAGCGATACCTCCCTCGACCCAGTAAAAGCTTACGGCAGCGAAGGCGCAGATAACGCCGAAATCAGCCAAGTTACCTCAGTTTCGCAACTGTCTGACGTGCGTCCGACTGACTGGGCGTTTCAGGCGCTTCAATCTTTGGTTGAGCGCTACGGCTGCATCGTCGGCTATCCCGACAAAACTTTTCGCGGCAACCGCGCTCTGACTCGCTTTGAGTTTGCGGCTGGCTTAAATGCCTGTCTCGATCGCGTCAATGAGTTAATTGCGGCAGCAACGGCTGACCTGGTTAAGAAAGAAGACCTGGTAACCCTGCAAAGACTGCAAGAAGAGTTTGCGGCTGAATTAGCTACCCTGCGCGGTCGCGTCGATGCGCTCGAAGCTCGCGCCACTACCCTTGAAAAGCAGCAATTCTCGACCACCACCAAGCTCAGAGGGGAAGCAATTTTCTCATTCTCTGGTGCTTTGGGTGATTCTAAAGCGATCGGTTCTTTTACACAAAGACAGATTGATAACACCTTTCCGCCAGGTGCAGCCAGAGATGCCGCAAATGCCGCCGCTCGTAGGAACGTTGATGAAAACCAAACCTTTAGCGATCGGGTTCGTCTTAGCTTTGCGACCAGTTTCACTGGCAAAGACAGCTTGTTGACTCGTCTACAAGCTCGCAACATTACCGCTTTTGCAGATGCTACGGGCACCAACATGGCGCGGCTCTCCTATGAGGGCAGCAGTCCTTCTGGTACGCCTGCTAACAACTCGCTCTCTGTAGACAAGCTCTTCTATCGCTTCCCGATCGGTGCTGGAACCGTGACAATTGACGCGATCGGCGGTGAGTTCTACAACAACGTTCCCAACTTTAACCCGCTACTTGCCAGTGATGGGCAGGGCACGATCTCTCGCTTTGGTCGGTTTAACCCCATCTATCGCCAAGGCAATAGCAACAGCGCTAGTGGTGCGGGTGTGACCTTAAACTATCCTCTCAGCCAAGCGCTCACCGTGTCTTTGGGCTACCTTGCTGACAACGCGTCTAACCCAACCAATGCCAATGGGTTGCTTAACGGTTCTAACGCTGCTCTGGCTCAAATCGCGTTTAAACCAAGTTCAACTATTGACTTAGGTCTAACCTACGTTCGGGGCTACGATCGTGGCGGCAACGTTAACGTCAGCAGTGGCACTGGCAGCCTCTTGGCAAGCCAACCCTTTGGTAACGCTGCAACCTCTACTGATCAGTTTGGTATAGAAGGTTCTATCCGTCTCACTCCTGGCTTCACGTTAGCAGCTTGGGGGGGCTACACTACAGCTCGCCTGGAAAGCCGAACCGCTAATGCAGATGCCGATATCTGGAACTGGGCAGTCACGCTTGCCTTCCCCGACCTGGGTAAGAAGGGCAACTTAGCAGGGATTGTTTTTGGTCAGCCTCCTAAAGTGACAAGCAATAGTCTTGGAGGCGCTTTTAGAGACCGGGACACCTCTTTCCACCTCGAAGGTCTATATCGCTATCAGGTGAGCAACAACATCTCGATTACGCCTGGCATTATTGTGATTTTTAACCCAGAACACAATAGCGTCAACGATACTGTTTACGTCGGCACTGTTCGGACGACCTTCACTTTCTAAGCCTCTTAGTTAAGCTGAATTTTAAGCCCTGCCTCGTGCGGGGCTTTTTTGGTGTTGACAAATCTACTAAACCCCAGTGGAAAACCGGGGTATACTAAAAGAGTTGGTCTTGCCAACAGAACCGCTCTCCTACCCTGTGATGTTATCCGTGGAACTTTCTTGTAAGAGCGAGTACGCCCTTCTAGCATTGATAGAACTGGCGGCTCATTATGACACGGGCGAACCCTTGCAAATTCGGCAGATTGCAGCTCAACAAAACATTCCCGATCGCTATCTAGAACAACTGCTGGCAACTCTCAGACGCGGCGGCATCATTCGCTCTCAGCGCGGGGCAAAAGGCGGCTACACGTTAGCCCGCGAACCTTGGAAGATCAATATTTTAGATGTGATCATTTGTCTAGATGGGTTAGAAAATCAACCCAAAGATCAAGACAACGACACCCAAAATGATAAAACGGTAGAAGGTGCCGTTATTCTTGAGATCTGGCAAGAAGCCCATCACGCCGCAAATGAAATTCTGCAAAAATATACTTTGCAAGATTTGCGCGATCGTCGCGACTCTCGACAGCAACTCGATTTTATGTATTACATCTAACCTCTTCTCGCCATGCGTATTGCCCAAAATGTAACTGAACTGATCGGTCGCACTCCTCTAGTGCAGCTAAACCGAATTCCGCAAGCCGATGGCTGTGTCGCCCAAATTGTGGTCAAGCTAGAGGGCATGAATCCCTCTGCTTCGGTGAAAGACCGCATCGGCATCAGCATGATCAATGCCGCAGAGCGCGAAGGCTTGATCCAACCAGAAAAAACGGTTTTGGTAGAGCCAACTTCAGGAAATACTGGAATTGCCCTAGCGATGGCGGCAGCAGCCAAAGGCTATCGCTTGATCTTAACCATGCCTGAAACCATGAGTTCTGAGCGACGAGCGATGCTGCGTGCCTATGGAGCCGAACTAGAGCTAACCCCTGGCATTGAGGGAATGGCGGGCTGCATTCAACGAGCGCAAAAAATTGTAGACTCAACGCCTCATGCCTATATGCTGCAACAGTTTCGCAACCCAGCTAACCCGCAAGTGCATCGGGAAACCACCGCCGAGGAGATTTGGCAAGACACCAACGGACAGGTCGATTTTGTGGTCGCGGGCATTGGCACGGGTGGCACTATTACGGGCGTTGCAGAGGTGTTAAAACAGCGCAAGCCCTCATTTCAGGCGATCGCAGTTGAACCTGCTACTAGCCCCGTTTTGTCAGGTGGTCGTCCGGGTGCTCACAAAATTCAAGGCATCGGTGCGGGCTTTATTCCTCCAGTTTTAAACGTGAGCTTAATCGATGAAGTGATTGCCGTTAGCGACGATGATGCGATCGCTTATGGTCGTCGCCTTGCCCGCGAAGAAGGGTTGCTTTCTGGGATCTCTAGCGGAGCCGCGTTGAAAGCCGCGATCGTAGTCGGCAAACGTCCCGAAAATGCAGGCAAGCTGATCGTGATGATTCAACCCAGCTTTGGTGAGCGTTATCTCAGCACTGCCCTTTTTCAAGACCCAGAACTCGCGATGTCTAGAGAAGGTTAAGGAAGAGTGAAGGTTGAATGGGAAGTTTTTTACTGCTTACTCTTCACCCTTGACCCCTCATCCCTTTAAAATGGCACCATGCCACATCCATCTAGTTATTATCAAACGTTAGACGTTGAGCCAAACGCATCTCAAGCGGAGATTAAGAAAGCCTATCGGCGGATGGCAAAGCGGTTTCACCCAGATGTCAATCAAGAAGCCGCAAACCACGACAAGATTACTCGAATTAATCAAGCTTATGAAGTGTTGGGTGATCCGCAAAGTCGCCGCTCTTATGACTATCAGCTTCAATATGCGCTAGACCTAGAAGCAGAAGAGGTTGTGGGTGAGAGCGCCAGCGATCGCCAAAAGCGCACCGCAGCCGCCCAAGAATTCTATCGTCAGCAGCGCCAAGCCGAACAAGATGTTGATAGTCAGCTTAAGCTATGGCTGAATCGAGTTTACACGCCAATCAATCGACAGATAAATCTGATTTTGCGCCCTTTTAAGGCTCAAATGAAAGAACTTTCTGCTGACCCGTTTGACGATCGGTTGATGGAGGCATTTCAGGCATATATTGAAGATTGTCACAAAGCCCTGAGCAAAGCTCAGACGGTTTTGCGTTCTTTGCCTAATCCTCCAATCGCAGCAAAGGCTGCTGCCAATCTCTACCATTGCCTCAATCAAGTCTCTGATGGCATCGAAGAGCTAGAATATTTCACCAATAATTACGACGATCGTCATCTCCATACAGGACAGGAGCTATTTAGAATTGCTGAACGACTGCGGCGAGATGCTTTGGCAGATGTGCGAGAACTGCGTTAGTCAAATCGAATACTAACAATCTTTCTTAATCACATTAACATTTGGTTAACTAGTCGTTAAGATAGGAACGTTTCTTATGAGTTGCTAAGAGTCTCTGCGATCGAGCGGCGAGATTTCTAGAAGTCAGAAGTTCTGCAAAGTTCCCCAACGCTAGAGGAAAGCACAGACGGCGATGCTCTGTACAAGGACGCTTTTTAATAAGGAGATAAAAAATGGCTAATCAATTCGACTTTTTGCATCCCCGCAGCCGCTATCGGGGTGAGGTTAAGCCTGAGAACCTAGTTTTTAATGCAAACTTACAGGAGTTTTCTCAGCGCATTACCTATATTTGCTGCTTAGAGACTGGCGGCAAGCTGACCCCCGAAGAGTCTTATCGAGAAATTAAATCTCTTTGGAAACAACTCAAGAGAAGCAAGAAGCAGCTTGGCATCGGCAGCACTCCGACTCAAGAAGGTGGAGATGCAGCTATCTAAACAGAATGGTTGAGTCGCTTAGGCTACAGATGTCATGTTGCGATCGAGAGCGGTCGTCTAGCAACCACCCGTCGATAATAACTTTGTAGTTGACGGGTCGCGGCTGCCCAACTCCAGCGTTCGGCTTCTTGGCGGGCATTGCGACGCAGAGTTTCGCGTTCTTCTTGACTAGATAGAAGGCGTTGGGTTGCTGCGATCGCGCCCCAGTCGTCAGTTGGATCAAATAAATAGCCGTTGACCCCATCTTCTACAATGTCAGGAATGCCGCCCGATCGAGCCGCCACCACTGGGCACCCTGCCGCCATCGCTTCTAACAAAACTAACCCCAGCGTTTCAGTTCGTGAAGGGAAGACAAACGCATCAGCAGAGGCAAAGGCAGACGCTAATTCTTGACCGCCCAGATAGCCCACAAAATGAGTGCGGGTTTCTGCAAAATATTTTTCTAAGGTTTGACGATTTGGCCCGTCACCCACGAGTGCCAGTCTAGCGTTGGGAATGGCTTCTAGGATTGGCTTGATGCGATCGATTTCTTTTTCGGCACCGAGGCGACCCACATAGAGCAATAGCGGATCTTCTGGGTGTCCCTGACTTAGCCGATTTCGCATTTCTAGGCTAGCGAGATCGGGCTGAAACGTTTCAGTGTCAACGCCGCGCTGCCACAAATCAACTCGCTCGATTCCATGATCAGTGAGGGTTTGCACCATTACGGTTGAGGTACACAGATTTAGCTCTGCCTGATTGTGCCCCGCTTTGAGTAACTCCCAAAGCAGCCCTTCTAAGGCTCCTAACCCATAGTGCTGAAGATATTCGGGGAGGTGAGTGTGATAAGAGGCGACGATCGGAATGTTGAGAGTTTTGCCATAAAACAACCCAGCTAGACCGAGAATGGCAGGATTAACGACGTGAATAATATCGGGTTTAAAGCGCGAAAGTTCTTCTCCGATCGCGGGGCGAGGCAGCGCTAGCTTTAACTCTGGATACATTGGCAGTGGAAACCCAGATACCCCATAGATTTTGGCTCCTTTATGCTCGGTTAGTCCACCGTCGGGAGAGAAAATCAGGACTTGATCTCCCAAGCGTTGAAGATGGTCAACGGTATGACGCAATCGAGTCACAATGCCGTCAACTTTGGGTAGAAACGTCTCAGTGAATAGAGCGATTCGCATAAACAGGGAAGTGAAGGGTATGAAAGGTTACGCAAAGATAATCAATTTTTAGGAAGCGTACAGATTCCATGAACTCCGATCGCGAAGATTACACCTCCTAACAAAACACCAATCCCTTCAGCAAAACAATTGAGCCGATGTCGCATTTCTGCTGACTCTGCGATCGCTAGCTCTTTCACACTTGCGTTTGTTGCTGCCAGTTTTGCATAGTTTTGATAGCTCTTATCTAGCGCTGCCCATTCGGAAAACAGAAAGAAGGCACTGAGTATAATGGCACCTAAGCCTGGTGCGATCGTGAGTGTTAGCAAAACCAGAGTTCGATTCATACTCAACTGATTGGGTAACTTAGCGCTTCCACGTTACTTTAGGCAAAATTTGCGAATCATCAACGCGATCCTTATATTTGACTGCAAAGTTTAGCAGCGAATCTAACAGTGAGTCAGAAAGGTAGTGAGGCTGTAGCCCCAGGTTTAACAGGTTTGTATTTTTAGCGTTGAAGTAGTGTTCTTCTTTTTCGATTCTAGGATTGTCGTAACTCTTGACTTCAACGTTTAAGCCGACTGCGCTTCCGGCTTTTTGCACCATGGTTGCCAAGTCACCAATGCTAAATAGTTCTGTGAATTGGTTAAAGACCCGAAACTCTCCAGGGTTGGCTGGGGTGGCGATCGCTAATTCAACACAGCGCACGGTGTCACGAATATCTAAGAATCCGCGAGTCTGTCCACCTTTGCCATAGACCGTGAGCGGGTGCCCAATGGCGGCTTGAATGCAAAAACGGTTCAGCGCAGTTCCAAATACGCCATCGTAGTCGAGACGATTAATCAGCAGTTCATCCATGCCAGTCTCTTCGGTGAGAACGCCGTAAACCACTCCCTGATTGAGGTCAGTGGCTCGTAAGCCCCACATTTTGCAAGCAAAGTGAATATTGTGAGAGTCATGCACTTTGCTGAGGTGATACATACTACCTGGCTGTTTGGGATAGGGCAGCGTATCTTTGCGACCGTTGTGCTCGATCGTGATGTAGCCTTCTTCGATATCAATATTGGGAGTGCCATATTCGCCCATCGTCCCTAGCTTGACCAGGTGACAATCGGGGAAACTCTCTTTCATGATGTAGAGGAGATTCAGTGTCCCCACCACATTATTGACTTGGGTGAGAACGGCGTGTTCGCGATCGATCATTGAGAACGGAGCCGATCGCTGTTCTCCAAAGTGCACGATCGCCTCTGGCTCAAATTTGTGAAGCGCTTTGCTGAGAAATTCGTAGTTTGTGATGTCGCCGATGAAAAGCTCAATAGACTTGCCTGTTAGGCCATGCCAGCGCTGAAGGCGTTGCTGAATGGGCGCGATCGGGGTGAGGGTTTCGACGCACAGTTCCATGTCCCAATGTCGCCGCACTAAGCTATCTAAGATCGCGACTTCATGACCTCGATTCGACAAGTAGAGCGCTGTCGCCCAACCGCAATAGCCATCACCACCAATAACTAAAACTTTCATCTTGCTAAATCTTCACGAATACTTTGCCAAATTTACCAGGTTTGGTGACGCTGTGGGATAGGAGTTTTGCGAATTGAGATCCAGATTAAGACTCGAATCTGTGGATGGGCATGGCACTGCCGTGCCCATTGACATTGCAAGGAACCGATATTATCTAATTCACCCTCCTAAGCTTTCACTTCATCCGCGAAGCTTGCTCGGCGCACAAAATGGAACGGCCCGGCTACAGAACCCCAAACTAGTTCATCAGTTTCGGGATCTCTGCCGCGATCAAGGCTGATCAATCTTTGGTCGTCTATCTCAAATTCGCTGTCTAGATAAGTGCTCTGACCTTTACGGACGATGAGACACGCTTTTCCTGGCTCAACTCGTCCTTTAAAGCTTTGCCCTGTCCATTCGACGATCATGCTACAGCCAGACATTTTCTCAAGCTGGTCGATCGTTAGGGTTTGCAGAAGATTGATATCGCGGGCCGCACCATAAAATTTGGCTTCGTCGCGAACCTGGTAATGCTCAATTTCAATGTATCCATCTTTTTCGACGAATTTTAGGACACGTATCCGATAAGGGTCGTTGAGCGTATAGTCGTGAGCTTGTTCTAGAAAAAGACTGGGTTCCGACAGTAGCTCGATCGGCAAAGGACGCATGCAAACACGAATGTGAGCGTAAAAGGGCGGATTTTCAAACGCTTGTTCTTGATTGCTAAAATCGGCTGACATTAGGCGAAGCAGAGAGGCAATGTCGGTGGAATGGCTCATGAATCAAATCGGGTTGCTAAATAACAGGGTAGGAAGGTCGAAAGCGTCTGACAAATATTCTAAGAATCGTGAATTTGTAAGGGCATGGCACTGCCGTGCCCATTAGCGTTGCGAGTGACGGATATCATTTAATCTACGACCCTAAGACTTGAAATTACCGCTTTCCGTTTAGTTTAAAGAGCAAAAATTGGGTAACCTGCGTGAGGTTATTAAAATTATCATCGCTAACAATCACGAGGCTTTGAGAACCATCTGGGAAAAGAGGGCCGAGCGTCATTCCTTCCAGATTATCTAACGAAAGGTCTAAATCGTTTAAGTCCATCACCAATCTTTTTCTAATAGGCGCGATACTTTTTGAGCCGCGCAAACTTTCGATCGTCGAAATATCGGTCGCTCCTCCGCTCGCTGCTTGAAAAATTTTGATTTGGAAGCCTTGCATCCCAAACGATCGCTCTAAGCTGAGAAAGTGCCCTGCTTGGTCGATCGCCAGCATTTCGCAGAGTCCTTGATCAAAGGCGTAAGCGGGTTTGGGATCTAGCTGATAGAGATGTTCTGAAATCAGAGTGGCACGATCGTTCTCAATTAAATAGTGTAGGAAGCGATTTTTTGCCCCTTGCTTTAAATCTGACAAATCTTGATCTTGTGCCAGTGAAGACTCGGTTGCAGTAAACAGTCGAAATGGCTCTGAGCCTTTCATGCTGGCTGCTTGTGCATTGAGCGTCAACGACTCAAACGCCAGATTATCTTGCACGCCTCGCGGCTGAAGTGGATGGTCGGGATCGGGCAAAAACGCTTCGGGTATGGGAAGTTTGCGCCGCAGTTGTCCTGTTTTAAGGTCGAATTCTCCGATAAAAGGCAGCACTCCATCGTGAATAACTCCCTCACTAGAGATAAAAACCGAGTCTCTTGACGAAAGAGCGATTCCTTCTGGATCGATCGTGTTCTTTCCAAAAGGCTGTCCGTCTTCTTGCTTGAGAATCGTGACATCCTTTACAACCACTTCGGCGATCGTGGAATGAGTGGAATCGAGTTCTAGCTTGAGCGTGTAGAAACGAGCGGGGGCACGATCGCTACGATCATCTGAAACCGCATAGAAAAGATTTTGTTTGCGATCGTACGTCAATCCCGATAACCCGCCAACCAGCGTCTCTTTAACTGTGGTTTTAGGAAGGGTGTAGGCTCCCGAAAACTCCAGTGACAGCGGCAAAAATAGCCGATCTTCTGCACTGACTTGCGGCAAATTGCAAGCCGTTAACAAAGTCAGCAATGCGATCGTGATCAATCTCAAAACCCAAGAAAAAACGTGGTGCTTCACTACTGTCTTTGCGCTCCTAAACTCTCAAAGCTATTCTATTCTCGCTTCCTTCTCTGCCTGCTTGTCTCCTTTTATGCCCGACCAAAGATGATTAAATGAATGGAAGCCATTTATCCCTCACTCGCTCGTGTCTGAATCGCCCAAGTCTTCTCGCTCCCTGGCAGGTATTGCTGGAATTGTGGCGATCGCCACTCTGATTAGCAAAGTTTTTGGATTGGTGCGCCAAGTCGCGATCGCGGCTGCCTTTGGCACAAAAGCGGCTTACGGTGCCTACCAATATTCCAGTATCATTCCAGGCTTTTTCTTGATCCTGCTAGGCGGAATTAATGGGCCGTTTCACAGTGCGATGGTCAGCGCACTTGCCAAACGAGATAAAGCAGAATCGGCACCTTTGGTAGAAACGGTTTCGACGCTGGTCGGAGGCGTTTTGGTTGTGATCACCCTGGCTTTGATGGCGCTTGCCCCTCAGTGCATTGACCTGATCGCACCGGGACTGCACCAAACCGCGCACGGGCTAGAAATTCGAGAGATTGCCATTCAGCAACTGCGAATTATGGCTCCGATCGTCTGGTTTGCAGGCATGATCGGCATCGGGTTTGGAACGCTAAACGCCGCAGACTTATATTGGTTGCCGTCGGTGAGTCCTTTGTTGTCAAGTGTGACGATCATCGCAGGCGTGGGTGCCCTCGCGCTGACGCTAGGGCCAAAGATTGGAGAACCTGAATATGCAGCGCTTGGAGGCATTGTCTTAGCGTGGGCGGCGCTCATTGGGACGATTTTGCAGTGGCTGGTTCAGGTTTGGGCACAGCACAAAGCGGGGTTGAGTCGGCTGCGTTTAGGGTTTGACTTCAAGCATCCGGGCGTAAAGGACGTGATGAATGTCATGGCTCCTGCCCTGTTTGCGTCTGGAATGCTGCAAATTAACGTCTACACGGATATGTTTTTTACCTCGTTTTTACCCAATCCGGGGGCAGCGGTTTCGGCACTAGACTACGCAAATCTTTTGGTGCAGACTCCTTTGGGCATTCTCTCAAACGTGATTTTGGTGCCGTTTTTGCCCGTGTTTTCTCGATTGGCAGACCCCAGAGATTGGCCAGAATTGAAAATGCGGATTCGGCAAGGGTTGCTGTTGACGGCGATCGCCATGTTGCCGATGAGTGCCCTGATTATTACGTTGGCAAACCCGATCGTGCGAGTCGTTTACGAGCGGGGTGAATTTCAGCAGAGCGATTCTGATTTGGTGGCGGTTGTTTTGATGGCGTATGCGATCGGCATGTTTGTCTATCTCGGTCGAGATGTCTTGGTTCGCGTCTTCTACGCGCTAGGAGACGGAGATACACCCTTTCGCATCAGCATTGTGAGCATTTTTCTCAACGCTCTTTTTGACTTTATTTTGATTAAACCGCTCGGCTTACCGGGGTTGGTCTTGGCAACGGTGTCTGTGAATGTGATTTCAATGATTGCGCTGTTGTGGTTTCTCGATCGCAAGTTAAACGGGTTACCGTTGAAAGAATGGGCACTGCCATTGGTCGGATTAGCGATCGCAAGTGTCTTTGCGGGTCTTGCTAGCTGGGGCACTCTTCTTGCTTCTGAACACTTTCTAGGAACGAACGGTTTACTGATTCTGATCGGACAACTTAGCCTATCTGCTCTGACTGGATTGGGCGTTTTTGCCCTGATCGCCAGTCGCCTCAAACTACCCGAAGTTGACATGTTCGTCGGTCGCATCCGTCAGCGTTTTGTAAAGTAGAAGAGAACTAGATTTTTCTCGTGACCGAATGACTTACACAGTGATCTACGACGGACAGTGCAATCTCTGCTCAAATCTGGTGCAACTGCTCGAAACCTTAGACAAGGGCGATCGCTTCCAATATCTCCCCATGCAAGACCAGGCGGGACTCGATCGCTACAAAATCACGGCTCAAGATTGCGAAATGGGAATGATTCTAATCGATAATGACCATCTCGATCGCCGATGGCAAGGCAGCAGCGCCGCCGAAGAAATTGGTCGCATCTTACCTTTTGGAGAGTTGTTTGTGACCGCTTATCGAACTTTGCCAGGCGTGAAATGGATGGGCGATCGCGTTTATGAACAAGTCCGAGACAATCGATATAGTCTGTTTGGGCGGCGACTCAACACTTATCAAACTGCCTATCCCGCCTGTGACACCGCTTGTGAAAACTATTTCTCTAAATGACCGACCATCCTTGGCAGCAAGAAGCTGTGATTCAACACAGTCAACGATTGATCAACAGCTTTCAATATTGGACAAAAAAACCGCTGATTGCGATCGCGAGTTCTGCTGAAGAACAGGCACGATCGCTCTTTGAGGCTTCCTTTGTCGTCGTTTCTCACGGAACTGAAGCCGATCCGATCTTTAACTATGGCAATGCTCAAGCTCTGAATCTATGGGGATTTGATTGGAAGACTTTCACGAGATTGCCTTCTCGACGATCGGCAGAGCCAATAGAGCAGACAGAGCGCGATCGGCTCTTATCAGAAGCCAAGATCAGAGGCTACATCGACAACTACCGGGGTATTCGTATCTCTAGCATGGGGCAACGCTTTTCGATCGAAGACGTAATTCTCTGGGATGTGCTAGACGAAAATCATCAGTGCTGTGGTCAAGCCGCCACTTTCGCTCATTGGAACTTGATTGATTAGAATTTACTTTGGCTAGTCTGCATCTCAAATCGACCTTCTCGCCACGTTCCCTCGATCCGGGCATTGTTACTCAGGAATTTGCTTCGCGGTTGCCACAAATTATGGCGGGCGGCAAGAAATTTTAAGGGCGTGTCGAGCGATCGCGATTCAAGTTCAGCAGGGACTTGTGCAACCCGAAGACATTGACGAAAGTCTGTATTGATGTGACCGATACGTTGTGGCCCGACTTCGATCGTCGCGAGTTTAGTAAGAAATCAAGGAATGCCCCTTTGATGTAGATTTTGTGCTTAAATCTTCAAGGCGTAAGCCTAAAACCAAGCGCATTAAATGAGCTATGGAGACCTTGAAATGCCTTATCATCAGGAACCTAGTCTTTTTGGAATTAAACATTCAAATCGCAATTTTGCAAGTAAGGAGAATTGGGGTAAAAATCAATTTAATTCATCTTTTCCAGCATCATTAGCTGCTTTCCTTGAGCATCAAGGATTGGAAAACGTGTACTTGAAACTTAATAAAAGTCTGCAAATTTATCACAGTAGTATCAGTACAGCAGAGCTTTACGGAGCCAACCCAATTTCTGAAGATATCTTCTATTCTTTTGAAAGTCCTTATGTTCCGTTTCAACAGCTTGTTATAGGAAACTTTCCAAGAGTTGATTTAGTGACGTTAAGTAGAAACAACAGACTCTGTTTAAAGGGAATTGAAATAAAGCTGACAGCCCTTCCAGATAATTCAACCTGTGATTTAGCAGAAGATAAATTTGGCTGTGAACTAGTAATTAGACCTGATACCATCGTCTACTTAGCCTGTAGTATTGCGATACATTTTCGAGATAATTTAAGTGATTTAATAGCCCTAATTGGCGAAGGATTTGAAGCGATCGAAGATTGGCAAGAGGGGATACATATTCGTTCTTCTGTATTTAAGATGAGAGAAGCAATTGACAGAATAATTTTGTCTATCTTAGATAAGCAGGAGCCTTTAGTGATGCAGCCAATATGGAAAACAGAGGGAAAAAGCCCCAAGCTTTCTGAGAATTGCTTAGATGTGTTCGTTTGGAGCAATCTTGCTTTTACCCAACTGTTTCTTGATGTGGCAAGAAGAGAACTTATTGCATTGAGAACGATAACCCGTCAAGTCAGAACAGCCGTCTGGCTCTTTAAAATGCTCTATGATTTTAGTCTAAACGGTCAAATAGACCATAGACGCGTCATTGACGAGTTGTCGTATGACACCAAGAACGACAAGGCATTTGCTGTAAGCGGTAAGGTCACATATCCATATATGCGGAGTGAAATTTTAACAAAGCCAAGAATTACCAAGCAGCAAATTAAAGAAATCATTCTTGGCGGTGGACAAAACCTCTTGAGTCCTGAGCGGCGATTTGATGCGATTATCTTCAACTCGCCAGAAATTTTTGAGCCTATCTAAACTGCACGAAAAAATGAGAGTGATTGACTTGTTTGCGGGTTGTGGCGGTCTTTCAATGGGGTTTCAAAAAGCTGGCTTTGAAGTCGTTGCAGCTTTTGATAACTGGAAAGAAGCTTGTGATATTTATGCAGCGAACTTTGATCACCCTATTTTTCAAACCGATCTTTCAAACCTTGAAGATTTAAAGATTCTTAAAAAGTGGGAACCAGATATGGTTATCGGTGGCCCCCCGTGCCAGGATTTTTCAAGCGCTGGGAAGAGAGATGAAACTCTAGGTCGAGCAGATTTAACGATTTCCTATGCACGAATTATTTCGGAAGTGAAGCCCGAATGGTTTCTGATGGAGAATGTAGAACGGATTAGAAAGAGCCGTGTTTTACAAGAAGCAATTTCACTTTTTAGAGCAGGCAGCTATGGATTAAGTTCTACCGTTTTAGATGCCAGCTATTGTGGAGTTCCTCAAACTAGAAAAAGATTTATTTTGATTGGACATCTACATTCAGAGGATGGATTTTTAGACGAGTATCTTATTAGAGATAAGTCTGATAATCCCATGACAATATTTGATTATATGGGTGAAAAGTTAGACCTTAACTATTATTACAGACACCCTAGAAGCTATGCAAGAAGGGGAATTTTTAGTGTACATGAACCAAGCCCAACGATTCGAGGTGTCAACAGACCTTTGCCCAAAGGGTATAAGAAACATGAGGGCGATCGCTGTGAACCAAGTGACAATATTCGACCCCTGACGACTCTAGAAAGAAGCTATATCCAGACTTTCCCAGAAAGCTTCAAATGGTTTGGGTCTAAAACTTGTATGGAACAAATGATCGGCAATGCTGTTCCTGTAAATCTTGGCAAGTATATCGCCGAGTGTGTTCTTCAATATGTTGAAGCCAAGAAGAGGGGTTTACCGATATCAGAAGCTATTCAGCAGTTAGAACTCTTTAGCGTCTAACTCAATTAAGGCCCTGCAAAGATCGCGTCTTCAAGGTCTTGGCGACTGAGAGAATATTTAAACGATCGCTGAATGTCGGGTCCGTCGTCTTGAATGTAGCGGATGTTAATTTGATCAACATCCAGGCAAAGTTCGGCGCGCCACTCAAGTTTCTCAATCAGCCAGCAGTGAACATCTTCTGAATCTTGTTGGCACCCGTGTTGAGTGAGCCACGACTCGATCTGAGGCAGCGGATGATTATATAAAGGCGTATCAGCAGAGGGCAAAGTCATGCAGTCTTTAATCTTTAGGTAGGATTGGATAAATCGATCGAGTCGGATGGAGCCGGAATCACAGGGGTAACTGTCGCTGTCGAGCTTGCTGAAGAGGATTCCAGATCAGGCACGGTTTCTTGCAGAATGGGAACGTCTGCGGTGATCGGTTGAAAAGCAGATTCACCTCTAGTAAACCCGATCGTGATTGCCAATAGCAAACACGCTAAAAAAGTTAGCCCTAAAATAAACAGGGCAAACATCTCGCCCGGTGAGAGCGGACGATCGGTGGCATCGATATATGCCGAAGAGTTGGCGGGTTTAGGCTGAGGACGATTGAGACTCGGCAGAGGTTGAACCACGACAACGCGTGAATATCCAATCTTTAAATCGTAAGCAGTTTTGCGATCGGGGTTGCTCAACGTTGCATAAGCCTCATTGAGTTGCTGAAACTTTTGAGTCGCGATCGGGGCTGGCAACTGCGTGATATCTGGGTGATAAAGCTTGCTTAACTCGCGATAAGCCTGTCGAATATCTTGCACCGATGCTGAAGGATGTAACCCTAGCAAAGTATAGTAGCTAGAAGAAACTGCCTTCTGATCAGGCACTTGTCCGTCGCTATTGGGAGTTGCTCTATCCTGAGTCACCTGCAAGTCTGCCCTCATTTGCTTCTTAGTTATTGTAGCGAGGTTGAGGAGCCTGCAAGACGAAGAAACTTTTTGATTTTTGCACGATGTGACTCTACTCAAACCTCACAAGTTTCACCCAAAGCTTAACCAGATCCCAACCTGCAAATTACCTTCCCTTGAGGTTCAGGCTTTAGAGTGAATCCGAGGATTCGCTAGACCATCATGATTTCCCATGATCCAATCTTTTGCTTCAGAAGCTTCCCATCCCTCTGATTTGCGTCAAATTCTAGAACAGCGCTATCAAGGACGCACTTTGCATCCTTATCGCAGTGGTCAGCAAATTCAAATGTATCCCCACGAGATTTGGGTGGTTTGTCGGGGAGTCGTTTTGCTCAGTACGCTTTATCCAACCGGAGACGAGGCACTGCTGGGTTTGGTAAGTGGCTCCATGCCGTTTGGTTTGCCCCTAACTTATATCAACCCCTATCAAGCGATCGCCCTGACTGATGTCGATTTGATGGGGGTCAGCATGGTCGATATTGAGCAGTCTCCTCTACTATCTCAAGAGATTTTTCGTCATTTGAGTCGCCGATTACAGCAGTCAGAAGCTTTTCTGGCGTTAGCGGGGTGCCGCCGGGTAGAAGATCGGCTAAGGCAATTACTCATCCTGCTTCAGCACGAAGTTGGGCAACCCGTGAAAACCGGAATGCGGCTCAACGTGCGGCTGACCCATCAGCATTTAGCAAACGCGATCGGCACGACTCGCGTCACCATTACCCGACTACTCGGACAGTTGCGCGAAGAAGGATGGCTGACGATCGACTCCAGTCGCCACATTATTTTGCCGTTTGACATCGCTGTTTAGAGTCTTGCGACTTCCTGACTCGTTGTCGGCAGCATAATTTCGGCCTCGATCGGCACGACCCCTTTATCTTCACTGCCAATACAGTGAGCTGCTCGGTTAGATAGGTCTAAAATGCGATTGTCAAAATAAGGGCCGCGATCGTTGACTCGCACGACGACACTCTGTCCGTTGAGTAAGTTGGTCACTTTTAGAAAAGTCCCGAACGGAAGAGAAGGATGGGCGGCTGTCAACTCGTTTTGGTCAAAAATCTCACCCGTTGCCGTTTGTCGCCCGTGAAAATAAGGGCCATACCAGGAGGCGAGTCCACCAATGCTGCTGCCAGTATCTTGCAAACTGTGCATTTTCACTTGAGCATCTGCCATCGAAATGGGTTGTTGCCCCAAAGCGATTCGCAAATTGTTAACCCAATCAATTGCCACTAGCTCAACAGGACGATCGAACTGATCTGCAAGGTCGCGATCAAACCTCAACACCACGCAATCGCCGAGTTTAACGATCGGCATATCTTGCTCAAAAGCAGGAGTCAGTTGCGACGCATCCAGATCAGGATTCTCTAGCAAACGGGTTAGACTCTCTGCAACTTTGTCAGCAGTGGATTGATCCGTGATTTCTGCCACCAAACATCCCTTCACCCAGATCTGAAAAACCCCCAATGCAGACTGCGATGGGGGGCGTTCTTGCCAAGCGGCACATCTCCAATAATTGATCTGGCTTACCGAGTTGTTACTTGACTGAATCACCACCACAGCAGGAATCGGATTTGCAAAATCGGTCGCTGCGATGCCAGGCGGAACTGCCCAGAAAAAGCTTTGCACCACTCCTAACAAATAATTGAGGGGGTTCCCGTGGGGTTGACTAGCCGTGGTTTCGTTGAGAGCAATGGAATAACCATCAGAATGACTCAACGCTAGAGAGTAGTTCGTTGGCTGAAAGGCAGGAGTCAACAAAAGCGTTTCGATCGCGCCTAACCAAACAGTGGTTGATGTGGGTTGGCTGACGCGATCGCTGATCAAGCTAAACCTTGAATTCAGTCTCTCAATCGAAGACGACGTAATACTTTGAGACACAAGTTTAGATTCGTTAGAGGAATCGTCAGGGGTCAAAGATTGCTGGCTGAAGAAAACGTGTGACAGGTATCGAGGCGCTTCTAACACTTTTTCTGTCAGCGACGAAAAGGAGCCAAACCAGGAGGCTACCCAAACAAGTCCAAAAATTGACATGAGTATTTAGATCTGATTTGTAGTAGTAGATACAATTGACTGTGCAACAGTATAAAGTTTTTGTAAAGCAAAAATATCTATCCTAAGTAAAGTAGTTTTTCCTGGTTAGAATGTTTGATCCCCGATTTTAATCTTTAAGTTTTAGACTTTAAGCACAAATTTTTTGGTATCAAATTTCAGCCCTAAGATGAGGGTTGAAATGAGTTCAAATTGCAAAACTGATGAATGCTTTTCGTATGCAAGCCGTCCAGCTACCGATCATCCCAGTGGTGGGAGCATTGATACGTAGTTGCCCCGGTACCATTTCTCTCGGACAGGGGATCGTTGGTTACTCACCGCCACCGCAGGCGATCGCGCAAATTACTCAATTTTTGAGTCAGTCTACCAATCACGCTTATCAAGCTGTCGAGGGAATTGCAGAATTGCAAAGCGCGATCGCTCACAAACTGGCCACTGAAAACCAAATTAATCTTGATCCCTACAGCCGAATTGTCGTCACCGCCGGAAGCAATATGGCATTTATGAATGCCGTTCTGGCCATCACCGATCCGGGCGATGAAATCATTCTGCAAACGCCCTATTACTTCAATCACGAGATGGCGATCGTCATGGCAAGCGGTCGGGCAGTTTTGGTGCCGACTGATGAAACTTATCAGCTTCAGCCTGATGCGATTCGCCAAGCAATTACAGCTAAGACTCGTGCGATCGTGACAGTTTCGCCTAACAATCCGACGGGGGCGGTTTACTCAGAGGCGGCTTTGCGCGAGGTGAATGAGATTTGTCGATCGCACAATCTCTATCACATCAGCGATGAAGCTTATGAATCCTTCACTTATGGGGCTGCTCACTTTTCGCCGGGGTCGATTCCTGATAGCGGCAAGCACACGATTTCGATTTACACCCTTTCAAAAGCTTATGGGTTTGCCAGTTGGCGCATTGGCTACATGGTTTTGCCCAAACATTTATCAGAATCGGTGAGAAAAATTCAAGACACGATCGTCATTTGTCCTCCCGTAATCTCGCAATATGCCGCACTGGGAGCGTTGGAAGCTGGGGCAGAATTTTGTCGAGAGAAGTTAGCCGCGATCGCTCAAGTGCGTGAGATTGTCTTGCAAGAACTCGATCGGATTCCTGATCTTTGTACCGTTCCTCCTGCAAAGGGTGCGTTTTATTTTCTAATCAAAGTCCACACTGATTTAACCTCAATGGAACTGGTAGAACGTTTAATTCGTGAACATGGCGTTGCCACCCTTCCAGGTTCGACGTTTGGCTTAGAGTCAGGCTGTTATTTGCGAGTTGCGTATGGGGCTTTGCCGAAAGAAACGGCGATCGTCGGCATCGGACGATTAGTGCAAGGTCTGAAAGCAATTTTAGAAAAGTGATAAGGTTATCCACATCTCGCGCTAAAAAAGAAAGTAATTAGCGTTAAAACTTTTATGATCTCCAGTTCTCCTGTTACTACGGCTTTACCGTTAGGTTATTTGCGTCGTGTTCATCACTTTGCAATTAATGTGAAAGAGATGCAAAGGTCACGTCACTTCTACGGCAAAATTTTGGGACTTTATGAGTTGACTGGGGCGGAGGTGCCCGAAACCTTGAAAGCAGAAGTCGCCGCCGGAAAAGTGGCAAACTTTAGAACGCCTGATGACACGATTCTCGATTTGTTTTGGGAACCCGATTTGTCTCCGCCTAATGCTGACCCGAAGCAGCAGTTTACTCGTGCCAATCATCTCGCCTTTGATATTGCGCCTCAGTTTTTTGATCAGGCGGTTGAAGTCCTTCAGCAAAATCAGATTCTCATCGATCACGGCCCGGTTAGCCGTCCGACGGGCAGAGGCATTTACTTCTATGACCCGGATGGTTTTTTGATTGAAATTCGCTGCAATGCTGAATGAATTTTTTGATGAAGTGAGAGGGGTCCCAGACCCTTTCTCTCACAAACAGGAATCTAAGCGAAGTTAATTAGCTGTAATCAGTAGAAAACCCCTCTCATCGTCGCCATGAGTCTAATTTTCCACATCACGCACAAAGACCAGTGGCAACAGGCGCAGCAGCAAGGGTTTTACCGCTGTGATTCCTTAGAATCTGAAGGCTTTATTCACTGCTCCAGACGTGAACAAGTCGTTTGGGTGGCAGATTCGTTCTACCGCGCCCAACCCTCGCTGGTGCTGTTGTGCATTGATGCTGCTAGAGTTCAAGCCGAAATTAAATACGAAACGATTGAAAACGGCGAACAATTTCCTCACCTTTATGGCGTGCTGAACCTGGATGCAGTGGTAGACATTCTGAATTTTGCACCCGGAAAAAATGGGCTGTTTGAACTGCCAGAAATGAAGGTTTGAGTCAAAGCAGCGTGAGGCGAGACCGTGCTTAAAGCTATCCTCCCAATTCGGGGCAATAGTGGGTCACTGCCAAGCTTGAGGTGATCTGCTGTTTGGCTTGGGCACTGGGAGCAGCATCGTAGGACATCAGCGCTCTTTTGCGGGTTTCTTGGGCAGAAGCGCCTCTCAACTTGATGACTCGACAAGTGCTTTTGGCGGCGGCGATCGCGCTTGCTTGATTTTGCCCAATGTACTGATTTAGCGCTTGGCTCACTGGTGTTGGATATCCGCTTGCCAACTTCTGAAAGCTGCTCAAAAATGCCGCATCTGAAGATAAGGGCGGGGAAACAGACTGACCACACAATTTAGAAAGATCGACAATTCCGTGATTTGAACTTTGAAAGTAACAGGGGTAATCAGCTTCTTGAGCCAAAACAGCAGGGATAGATAGCAGGAAGAAACAAAATGCTGCGATGAGAGCGATCGTAAGTTTCATAAAAGAATTCTCATGAAGAAATAACTCGTTCAAACAAAGGCGCAGTGAGATATAGTCAGCACTTCAGACATCTGTTTATCTATTATTAAAGTAGCAATGTCTTCTCCCGTGAATAACTTGTGTTAAGGAATATGAATAATGGTTCCTGGCTTGAGAAGGTTTCTTCTATTAGCTGAGACTATTTCTCAATAAATTTGTCAGAATTAAAACTTTATAAATATCAGACGGATTTACGTAGAGAATATTGAACAAGAAGGTTATTACAGCCCTCTCAAGCTGAGTAATACTGCATAGTCATTTGGCAAAGAAGAACTGTAAAACGGGTGCAACCTTTCGCCTAGTCATGATCTCGATAATGCTCTAAAAGACTTGTCTCTAAAAGACTCGGAGAGAGATCGCAACATTTTTATAGGGTGAGCGATCGCAGCAGGCATCTACTTAGAATTCGCTCGAAGTAAGTTTTACAAATCTTAAAAATAAAATTCACAGACGCAAAAGCATTCAATTGGCAATTCTTTGAATGAGGCACCGTTGAATCAACGAGAGGTCAGCTTTTGCGAACCGTTGAATCAAATTTGAGTAGGAGAACCTTATGCGTCATCGTCGGACAATTTTTCTCTTTTTCCTTAGCCTTTTGGTCAGCTTTTTGGCGCTTCTGTTATCCAACCTTTTGATGAAGCCAAGTGCCTCGATCGCCACTTCACCGTTGCTTGCCCCTGCGCCAATTCAGCCAATCGGTTCCTATGATTATTTTGGGCGATCGTTGACGGCTCAAGAAGCGGCTAATCTGGTTCGCGAAAAAGGGCTGAACCCCAACAGTTCAACCTCTTATGCTCGAATTGGGGCGGTAAAAATCACTCAACCACTCATCGATAGAGGAGAGAAAATCTTTCTCGATCGCAAAATTGGCGATAGTTTTGGTTTGCAGAAAGTGTTTGGTTTTGGGCAAGGCATCGCCAAAGTTTTGCCAGAATTTACCGTGGCGATTCTCAAGTTAGGAGGACAACCCACCAGCAATCTAAAAATTGTGCTTCAGAAGAACATTACGCTAGGAAGTCAAACTTTTCCCAAAGGAACCACCGTTAGTACTGGGCTAGACGTGCCTCGCGGGGGAGTGTTGCCGATCGGACTCAAACTGGACGGCAACCTAACCTGTGCAGTGTGTCATGTAGCACTTTCACCCAAAGGCGATCGCCTCAAGGGAGTTCCTAACGGCGATCTTGGTATTCCTTTATTAATCGCGCTGGCTCCCAACTCAGCCGCCGGGTTTGCCCGTCTGAAGTTCAATCCGCTTGACCCACAGTATCAGGGCAATGGTAAGACCATCCTTGACAGTGCAGGTCAGCTTGTGAAGCTTCCCGATCCCCAAAAGTTTGAACAGGCGTTTGATAATGCGGTGTTGGCAGTTCCTTATGGTCACTTTGAGAGTTCGCCTGACGGCATTGATAATACGACTCAAATTCCGACGGTGTTTACCTTCCAGTCGGGTCCCTATACGTCGGGCGGAGAGTTTGCGGTGGGGCCATTTGGGGGGCTGAGTTCCGTTAATAATGGCGTTCACTCGTCCGAGATTAATTTGCTGGCGGCGGCGCAAAGAAGTGCAGAAACCCTGGGACTCGATCGCGAAGTCTACCTAGGCACTGTTCTGCAAAATGCGGCTGACCCCAAAATTCGGTTGCCCGAAGGTTCGCCTGTTAAGCCCTCCGATTGGCTGAGAAAGGTAGCGCCAGACCCCGCGAAAGCCGAACTTGAAGATCAGATTGCGGCTCCGGGTGTGGGGAGCTATCCCAATCTCAAACTATCGCTGTTTACTTACAACGGTCTGATTTTCAGTCCCAATACATATAAGTTAGATATTGCCAGTGGTCCGTTCTTGTTTGCGGCAAATGCGATGGCTGCATGGCAAAACAGTTTGGTGCCGCCTCCTAACCAAACGCTTCAAAATCAGCAAGCTTTGCAGAGCGGCTCGGTCGATCGCGGTGCCCAAGTTTTTGAACAAGCCCAGTGTCTTGCCTGCCATAAAGCACCATATTTTACGGATAACAAGATTCACCCGATCGCTGAGATCAAAACCAATCGCGCCCGCGCTGAGTCGCGCCTTGCCCAAAATGAGTTGCTCGTTCCGCCCAAAATCTACACGTTGAATACCTCGGTGCCGATTTCAGGCAATGCCGAAGTCATCGACGTGCCAACCGCGGGAATTTCTGACACGCCGACTACGCTGCCCAAAGGGTTGCTTCCAGACGGTGGCTACAAAACGCCGTCGCTTCGAGGACTCTACCTGACGGCACCCTACCTACATGATGGCGGAGTTGCCGTTCGTAAAGGGGCGCTACAAGTTGGAGCAGATGGCAGTTTTGGGATTGCTGACCCTACGGGATTGGGACTCTCAGGCACGCTCAGTCGGGCGATTCCGGCAGATGCAGCAGATAGTTTGCGGGCACTGCTCGATCGCACCCTCCGTGCCCAAGTCATTGCTACTAACCAAGCGAATCCGGCTCTCCAGTTAAGCAATCTTGATGGCACAGGTCATGAATTCTATGTCGATTCGTCAGCCGGGTTCTCGACCTCTCAGCAAAACGATCTCGTCAATTTCTTGATGGCACTTGACGACAACCCAGGAAGCTTTTAGGGTCAAGCCGTCACCAACCCACCCGGTTCACCCGCCGCTAGTCCTCTTTTGACTCAATCAGTCACTCTGATGTGGTTAGTGCAACCGGGTCTTTTAGTATTGTCCAGTAGTTCTAGCAGTCCACCTGTGAGATACGATGAGGAGAATTCAATTTTCTACCTGTCTCAAGTTATGGAATCGTCGGACAGTGCATCAGAAAAAGTTGCTTTAAGCGAGATTGACACCGCTTTAAAACGCCTGATCAAAGTGTGGGCGGCGGTCAAGAAATCTCGTAAAGAATGGGATTTTAAAACCTCGACTCAAACGCTAGAGGTGTTGACAGAAGAACTCGGCAAACTGAGCGATCGCTGGCTCGAACAACAAACTGTGATTCGCGAGGCGCTGCAAGCCGATCAAGATTTTGTCTCGTCTAATGATTACCCAACCGAGTTAGAGAATGCTCTCAAAGCTGTTGGAATTCCAGTCAGAGGTGAGTTTCCTAACTACGAGTTTCCCCCCTTTAAGCTGACGTTTAGTCGTGAGCAAGGCGTGGTGCGGTTGAGCATGGGGCGACGATCGCAGCAGATCAAAGCGTTTGCACCTGAACAGTTAGCACCCTGGGTCGAGGGACAATATCGGCGGGTGATTGACAGCAAGTTCGATGCTTTGCGCTTTTGTCGAGAGCTACTCAGCACTTATGAAATGTTGAATCGGCTGATGCTGCAAAAAGAGGAGGTCGTTTGGGGGCAGTCTGTGCCGCTCAAAGACATTTATCGCCTCTTGACGCTGAAGCAATCCACCAAACAAGATTATCCTGAGCCGCTGTTTACCTACGATTTGGCGCGGCTAAAAGAACAGACTGAAATTCGCTACGATCGCTATCAGTTTGCGCTAGAACCCTCTCGTAACCAGTCAAGTAGTTTTTTGCTCGTCAACAGTCAGGGGCAAGAAAGTCGAGTCAGCACCTTGGCAATTCATCTAGTTGAAGAGGGATAGAGGCTACCCATGCAGATTGACGAACTGGATATCGAGGCATTGCTGTCGGGTCAGCCTCCGGTGAGCCAGGAACTTCTGATCGGGATGACGCTGGGGCGCGATCGCTGGCTCGACTATCTGCACAAACACTATCTAACCAACTACATTGCCGATGGCGGCAGCAAAGTCAAAGTTTTGGTGGGCGGTGTAGGAACGGGAAAAACTCATCTCTTGCGCTGTGGGCTGCAAGATGCCCAAGCTAGAGATTACCAAACCGTTTATCTCTCAGCACGAGAATATCGCTTGAATGATTTGACAGGGTTTTATCGGGCGATCGTTCAACAACTCGACAAAGAGCGCTTGGTGAGTGGGCTGTGTCAACTCGTCACCAAAAAACTGGGCTATGGGCAATATGACGACAGCGATCGAATTCTGTCTCTGCTGATTGAAGATCAAGGACTGACCCGTGATTTGGCAGTGCATGAGATCAAAAAAGCGATCGGGTTGACGCTCAGAGATGTTGATTTTGGGTCGTCGTTTCGGGCATTTGCTTACGGTGTGATCAACAATCGGCTGATCAGTGGCAACGAAGACAGCATCCGACTCGCGTTGAAGTGGCTGTCTGGCGAGAAACTAGAGCGCTACCAAAAGCAATCTACCCTACTCTATGAACGGCTGCAAAAACCGAACGCTCGATACTGGTTAAACTCCTTGATTCGGCTGCTGCATCTGGCAGGAATGACTGGGCTAGTGGTCGCGATCGACGATCTAGAAGTCATGACCGAACGCCATCCTGAAACTCGCCGCTTCCGATACACTGCCAACGCCATCAAAGACACCTGCGAACTGTTCCGCCAAATCATTGATGATGTAGAACTGCTCGATCATTTTCTGCTGCTGCTGGCAGGTCGGCGCGAAATGATTGAAGACGATCGTCGGGGCTTTAAAAGCTACGAGGCACTGTGGATGCGATTACAAACTGGCTTGCTGCCGATCGACAAATTTAATCCCCTGTCAGACATTGTAGACATCGACAGTCATCTGGTGGCTAACGGCAAAAGCTTTCCCGAACAGGTGCAGATGAGACTGCGGCGATTATTTCAAGAAGCGGGATTTCAGGTGGTCGATCGCGATCTCCCCACTTTAGATGAACAAAGTCAACTTCGAGCCAGCGTAATTGGTGCAACTTTAATGGCACTCAGCGACGGATGAACCGAGTCCAAAATTCAAAATCTTTGAGGTAGATGCAATGGAACGATATGACGCTAATCGCAGAAAATCGATCGCCGTTGTCGAATCTCTCCGCGCTGGAATTCCCACCCGCACTTCAACTAGAGAATTGCCCGATTTGCGAGAATCGCTGACCGACCTGATTCGGCAAGATTTAGAGCAGTTCTCTCAGGGTAAGCGCCCCGATGGACGGCTAGCGTGGGGCCCTTATGGGCAAGGCAAAACTCATGCTCTGACCACTGTTGAACACGTCGCACTGGATCTAGGATTTGCTGTCAGTCGAGTTTCTCTCAGCCGCGAGGTGTCTTGTCATCACCTGCTCAACTTTTATGGACGAGTTGCCTCGGTGCTTCGTACCCCTGATTCTAAAATGGCAGGACTGACTAAAGCTTTGAGCGCTAAAAAAGCAGGAGATTTGCTCAATAGCCCACTGGCTGATCGCGATCGCTACAGTCATCCTCTCCCAGAAATCGTTTTAGAAGACTATTTTTTCACGTCTGGCGAAGAACAAGATCTTCTTTACGGCGATTTGATGGGAACGCGGATTACCAGCCCCGAACTGAAGCGCATTCATCGCAACTGCCGGGGCGAGTCGCTGCCCAAATTTGAAATGAACTTTCGCACCACGCAGCATGGAAGCGCTTATTTTGGCGTGATGGCAGACGCGATCGCCCTATGTGGCTATAAAGGCTGGGTGCTGTTGCTGGATGAAGTCGAGCTAATTGGACGACTGGGCAAAGTCGGACGGCTTCAGGCATATCGCAACCTCAATTGGCTATTAAACTGGTCAGATCGTCCCGTGCGTCGAGATGGGGATCAAGAATTATTCTGTGAGAATCCCTACCCGATCTACACCTTTGGGGTTGTCGCCTCCAGTTTGCGAAACGATGTCTGGTTTAGTGGCACCAGCACACCAAGCGCTAAAAACGATCGCAGTCAAATTCCTGAGTTGGCGATCGAAAAATTTGGCGCCGATGCTGGGCAGGTGATGCAAAACTTTTTTGAAACCGCGATCGGATCTACCTGTCCCACCATTCGCCCCTTAGAAACTGGTAACTTAATTCAACTGCTCGATCGCTTGGTCAAACTTCACGGCGTGGCATATGCTTGGAATGCCAAACTAGAAGTTTCTGACTTGATTCGAGCGATCGGGAGTCAACCCATTCGCACCCACATCCGGGCAACTTTAGAAGCGTTGGATATCGCCTATCTCTATCACGAAAACGTCAACCTAGGCGCGACAGATTTGCTCGAAGCCTCCTTGCAAGAACAGACAGATTTCTTCGCGATCACCGAAGAATCAGACCTCTAAAAACCATAAACCAACCAATCCTCCGTACGGACATGGCACTGCCGTGTCCATTGCCCCTGCAAACAATCCACGATTTCTGATTAGAGGATCACAAATTGATGAAATCCGCCTAACCAAATCCCGTTCGATCGAGCCAGCTTTTGTTAAGATTTAGTTACGATTTTACAATTCTCAACCGATTCTCTGGAGCCTCCCTCATGTTGCGACTCGAACACGTCAGCAAAATCTATCCGACTGGCGAAGTGTTGAAAGACATCAACTGGGAGGTCAAAGTTGGCGATCGGATTGGTTTGGTCGGCGTAAACGGGGCAGGAAAATCGACCCAGCTTAAAATCGTAGCAGGCGAAATGGAGCCGACTACGGGAGAAGTGATTCGTCCTTCAAGTTTGCATATCGCTTACTTAACGCAAGAATTTGAAGTCGATCCGACGCGCACAGTCAGAGAAGAGTTTTGGCGAGCGTTTGGAGAGGCAAATGACGTTCACGACGCGCTAACTCAAGTGCATCGTGATATGGAGACCGCGAATCCTCAAGAGTTAGACAAGCTGATCCACAAAATGGACAAGCTCCAACGGCGCTTTGAAGGCATGGACGGCTACGGCTTAGACGCTCGAATTGAAAAGATTATGCCAGAGTTGGGCTTTGAGATCGAAGATGGCGATCGCTTAGTCAGTGCCTTTAGCGGCGGCTGGCAAATGCGAATGAGTTTAGGCAAGATTTTGCTGCAAAAGCCCGATTTGCTGCTGCTCGATGAGCCGACCAACCACTTAGATTTAGAAACGATCGAGTGGTTAGAAACTTATCTCAAAGGGCTGTCAACCCCAATGGTCATCGTCTCTCATGACCGCGAATTTCTCGATCGTCTCTGCACCCAAATTGTTGAAACCGAGCGCGGTATTTCAACAACTTATCTCGGCAACTACTCCGCCTACTTGCAGCAAAAGCAAGAACAGCGCGATGCCCAGATGAGTGCTTTTGAGCGTCAGCAAAAAGAATTGGAGAAACAACAAACCTTTGTCGATCGCTTCCGGGCCAGTGCCACTCGCAGCACCCAGGCAAAGAGCCGCGAAAAACAACTGGACAAGATCGAGCGCATTGAGGCTCCTGATAGTGATATGCGAGGGCTGCATTTTCGTTTTCCTCCCGCCCCTCGTAGCGGGCGAGAAGTGGTCATGATTGACAACCTTGTTCACACTTACGGAGATAAGATTCTGTTTTTAGGAGCCGATTTGCTGATTGAGCGGGGCGATCGTATTGCCTTTCTCGGGCCCAACGGCGCAGGCAAATCAACGTTACTGCACTTAATTACAGGCGCAGAAAAGCCCACCGATGGCAGCATCAAGTTAGGAGATCACAACGTGATCCCCAGTTATTTTGAGCAAAATCAAGCCGAAGCGCTCGACTCAGACAGAACGGTGATCGAAACCATTCATGACGAAGTTCCCAAATGGACAAATGAGGAAGTTCGGACGCTTTTGGGACGGTTTTTGTTTAGTGGCGATACCGTCTTTAAAAAGGTAGAAGCTTTGAGCGGCGGCGAGAAAGCGCGGTTGGCTCTGGCAAAAATGCTGCTTCGTCCTGCCAACCTATTGATCTTGGATGAGCCGACTAATCACTTAGATATTCCAGCTAAAGAAATGCTGGAAGAGGCGATTCAAAACTATGATGGCAGCGTGATTATTGTCTCCCACGATCGCTATTTCATTTCTCAGACAGTCAACAAAATCGTCGAGATCCGAGATGGCGAACTGCGCCTCTATCGTGGAGACTATCACTACTATCTCGATAAAATTGCCGAAGAGAAAGACAAAGTGCGGTTAGACGCGATCGAAGCCGAGAAAACCGCCAAAATTGAGTCAAAGCGAGAAAAACAGAAAGAGAAAGAAAAGACAAAGAAAACTCAAAAGAGCCGTTAATTTCGGTAAAAGTAAGAGGTAAGTCATGACAAAGCTTTGAAAACTCGCACTCAGGTGAAGTGATAGAACGCTCACCATTCCAAGCGGTTAATCAATAGTCACCTCAGCGATCGAGATCCCATCATTTCCACATCAGCACAACCTAAGATTTACTTCTTATATAGAGTGAATCTGCTGGGAGTGAATCGTTTTAAGGATCTCGATCGCAATGGTATGATTTGCGGAAGAAATTATTCATTAGAAGGAATTCTTTATGGCACAGGTGCCTGTCTCTCCTGTAGTGCTGATCATCCTAGACGGTTGGGGTTACCGCGAAGAAACAGACGGAAACGCCATTGCCGCCGCTAAAACACCCGTGATGAATAGCTTGTGGGCAGCCTATCCCCACACGTTGATTCGCACAGCCGGGAAAGATGTCGGGTTACCCGATGGGCAAATGGGCAACTCAGAAGTCGGGCACCTCAATATTGGTGCGGGCAGAGTGGTTCCTCAAGAGTTAGTGCGAATTTCAGATGCGGTTGAAGATCGCAGCTTATTAAGTAATCCCAACCTAGTGAAAGTTTGCCAAGAGGTGCAGCGCAATCAGGGAAAATTGCACCTGGTTGGCTTATGTTCAGACGGTGGAGTGCATTCTCACCTCAGTCATCTATTTGGTTTGCTCGATTTGGCCAAAGAGCAAGGCATCGAGAATGTCTGCATTCACGCCATTACCGATGGACGAGACACTCAGCAAACTGAAGGGGCAGACGCAATTCAACGGCTGCAAGACTATTGCGATCGCATTGGCACGGGTCGCATTGTCACTCTGAGCGGTCGTTATTACAGCCTCGATCGCGATCATCGATGGGATCGCGTCAAACTGGCTTACGACGTGATGACTCAAGATGGCGAAGGCGATGGTCGATCGGCGCTAGACGTTTTACAAGCCTCCTACGCTGAAGGTAAAACCGATGAGTTTGTGATCCCAACTCGCATCGCACCGGGTGCGATCAACCCTGGGGATGGCGTGATTTTCTTTAACTTCCGTCCCGATCGAGCGCGTCAACTGACTCAAGCTCTGGCTGATCCCAAGTTCAAAGGCTTTGAGCGAGAGCAGATTCGCCCCCTGCCCTTGGTGACGTTTACGCAATACGACGCATTGCTTCCGGTTCTGGTAGCGTTTGAGCCGCAAAACTTAAATAACATTTTGGGTCAAGTCATTTCTGAGCATGGGTTACGCCAATTTCGCACCGCAGAAACTGAGAAATATGCCCACGTCACTTACTTTTTTAACGGTGGTTTAGAAGAGCCGTTCCCCGGTGAAGATCGAGAACTGGTGCCGAGTCCGATGGTAATGACTTACGATAGCGCTCCGGCAATGTCGGCAGAGAAAGTCACCGATGTCGCGACCGCGGCAATCGAGAAGCAAGTCTATTCTCTGGTGGTCATCAACTATGCAAACCCCGATATGGTGGGGCACACAGGGCAACTGGATGCGACAGTCACTGCTTTAGAAGCGGTCGATCGCTGTTTGGGTCGCCTGTTAGAAAAGGTCAATCGCGCTGGAGGCACTGCCATAATCACTGCCGACCACGGAAATGCTGAACTGATGTGGGACGAAAACGGCAACCCCTGGACAGCTCACACCACTAACCCGGTGCCGTTTATCCTGGTAGAAGGAGAAGGGCTGAAGATTCCCGGCCACGGAACAGACGTTGCTCTTAGAGAAGATGGTCGGTTAGCCGACATTGCCCCGACGATTTTAGATATTCTCAGGCTGCCGCAGCCCACTGAGATGACGGGTCGCTCGATCGTAGAATCTGCTGCATTTGACGTGCGGGCAAATCGAACTCCGGTCAAGATTGCGCGATAATGAATCTAGCGACGAGTTGTAGAAGTCACGATCAACTCACCTAATTGTTTTAATTGGATTTGTCATCATGACGCTGGTTTTGATTCTAAGGACGATTTGGATGTTTTGTGCAGTCGGGATCATCATTCTCGTGCTGCTGCACAGCCCTAAAGGAGATGGTTTGAGCGGGTTGGGCGGACAGGCTCAATTGTTTACGAGTACCAAAAGCGCTGAGACGACCCTCAACCGCATCACCTGGACGCTTACCGTTCTCTTTATGGGTTTGACGATCGTGCTCAGTGCGGGTTGGGTAGGTCGATAAGCATTGGCTAAATGGAATTTACGTCGAGGCAGAATGCACCCTCTGGCAATGGTTTGCTGGTTTGGGGGCATTTTTCTGACGCTGATTTTGGTGATTTTGCAATCTTCTTCTCTCGCCCAAGAGACACTTCCAGTCCTTAAAGCTCACCCCTTACCGCCGCTGCTAGCCCAATGGAGCGACCCTGCAAATCGGGGAGACTATTTCGATCAAGTCCAAAAAACTCAGCCTGACTATTTAGTGTGGTCAGAGTTTCCGATTAAGGTTTATGTGCAGCCGATCGAGGCATCAGAAGTCGCAAATCCTGCCCGCGCCCAAGCCTGGATTAAGGCAGTGAGTCAAGCGGTGCAAGAGTGGGCTGTTTACCTGCCTTTGCAAGTCGTCAATCGAGTAGAAGTAGGCGATATTGTGGTGCAGCGATCGTTCTTGCCGCTTCGAGTCGCACCTGGACAGCCCTTCGGTTCACAGCGAATTCGGGCGGCTGAAACACGATATGAACTCTATAGAAAATCTATACCCAACGCGCTGCCAGTTTTGGCGCATCGCTGTCTGGTTGTAGTGCAACCCAATCAGGCAGAGAGCTACGTGTTGGCATCGGCTCGTCATGAATTGGGTCACGCCTTGGGAATTTGGGGGCACAGTTCTCTAGAAACGGATGCCCTATATTTCTCTCAGGTTCACAATCCGCCGTTGATCTCACCCAGAGATATGAACACCTTAAAACGAATTTACGAACAGCCGACTCGTTTGGGTTGGGCAGTGCCTGAGCAAGGCGCTGAGTGACTGATATCTAGCGCTCTAAAGCAAAACCTGGTGGAATTTTAAAGTCGAGAAGCAAGATATCTCGGTGGCGATCGCTCAGATTCCAGGCTTCATGCTCAGAGGTGTCATCAAACACAAGACACTCACCGTTGACCCACGCTTTGATGTCTGACGAGACTCGAAGGGCGCATTTCTCAGGCACTGACAGCCCTAAGTGACACCGCAAGACACTGCTTGGCTTGCCAGAATGAGGCACAATATGCGCGCCTGGTGCCAGTCGAGAAAAGCCTGCTGTGACCATTCCAGGAATGCTTTTGACTAATTTGGCGGTTTCTGGGCAGAGTTCGCAGTTGATGTCTATTTTAACACCTAAAAAATAAATGCCAAAAATCTCCCACCCGGTTTTCTTTTGCAGCAAATATCTTTCAGGATAGGGAACGAAATCTTCAGCCGTTAAGCGACTGAGTTCATCTTTGATAACGAGCCAATTAGACTCAAGTCGATCGACAAATTCAAACTGATGCGGGTCGTAATACATGACGTTGCTTGAAACTCAACACACAACACTCAAAACTCTGCAATGCCTCTACTGATCATCGGGCAAGAAAGGCTTCCAAAAAATTAGCCCAACGATAAAACGAATGCGGTTTTTGCCTCCCCGAATTCGCTTTGAAATACGCCAGACAAACTGCACAAACGCCCATCCTTGCCCGATGTCTTCTTGCAAACTCGATCGGTAGGGTTCGCGGGGCGGCGGCGTTAGCCCAGAATTGAGGCTCTCATCAAAGCTTTGCTCGATCGGCTGATTACTCATGACTCACCTGTTTGCTTCGATAGAATCGCCTTAGGTCATCGAGCTTATCATTTTGGCTGAGTTTCTGTACGACTTGATTGATGGTAAAGCAACATAATATTAATCTTTATAAAGATTTTATTGGAGAGTTCTCTAAGATTTTGAGTTTGTCTTCACAGATACTTCAAAGTCCTGACCGAATTCTCCTGATCTTAGCGAGTTACCCTAGAATATAGTTGCAAGGTTAACTGTCTGTGGTTAAAAGACCGTTATACTGATGTCTTTCGGTTACAGCAAGGGAGCCAGGTAATTTGGGTAGCTTGGTGCTTAATGTTGTGACAATTTGACTTCAACTGCTAAACTGCTCCCTCATCTGCCATAGCCGTGTTACCAGCTTTCAAGGCTTCGACCGTATGAAAAACGAGAGCCTGAATCATCAGGGCGTTGTCGAACCCGCGATCGTGCAGGATATTTTGACTCAACTAAACGATGGAAAGTTGCTGGTCGTTAACAGTCGCAGACGCAATGGGTTGATCATTTATAAGCGATTTCACGCTGAGTTTGCTGGTCCTGGTGCTGCTGTCGGAAGCTTTTTTGACCTCAACTGCGAAGGAATTTTGCCCGTAGGTGATCTTTCTTTGATCCACCCCGCAGATCAAGAGGAACGTCAGAAAGCCTATTTAATTAGACGGCAGTGGATCAGACTAACTCAGCAATTTACCGACAACCCTGTGCCGTTGCAGCGCGCTCAGTTGATTTTGAATCAGTTTGAAAATTATTTTGGAGCAGACACGATCGCGCAGTTGCCCGATGATGCTTTCGCGCTGTTGGTTGGGGTTCTGCCTCATACAATTCAAATGGTGCGTCAAGGTTCGGGCAGTTTAGAAATCATCCCTAAAAATTAGTACTTTGAAACTTTTTTGAATCGCGCAATGGTTCGCTGATTTTCTTCAGGTGTGCCGATCGAGATTCGCAGCCCGTTGCCAGTGTGCCGAATCAAAGTTCCCTGGTCTTTAAGAGTTTGACAAATTGTAGCCAGTTTTTCGTTAGCATCTGCGTTTTTTAGACGTAAGTAGACAAAATTAGCGGCACTCTCCCAAACCTGAAATTCTGGGTGCTGGGAAAGGGCTTGGGTGAGTCGGGTTCGCTCAGTCAAAGTCAGCGAAATTGTGGAGAGTAGCTGACGGCGATGAGTGACCGCCACCAAAGCTGCTGCCTGAGTAAAGCTGGAAAGATTGTAGGGGAGACGGACTTTTTCTAAAGCTGTGATTAATTCGGGATCGGCGATCGCATACCCCACTCGATGGGCGGCTAGTCGAAATGCCTTTGAGAACGTTCTCAAAATTACCCAATTTGGATGTTGCAACAGCTCGTCGGCTACGCTCGTTTGACTAAACTCAAAATATGCCTCATCTACTGCAACCAAAATATTTTGAGGAAGACTTCGCAACCAAGATAACTCTGCAAAGGTGAGCGCGTTTCCAGTAGGTGAGTTGGGGTGAACGACAAAAACGGCTCGAATCGGAGGAGTCTGGGTGACTGCGATCGCGGTTTGAGCCTCTGTTAAGTCCATCTCAAAATTGGTGAGAGAACGCCCGATCGTCACCACCGAAACTCCTAAAGTCTGTGCCAGAATTCTATACATCGAAAAGGTTGGGTCGGCGACTAGAATTGAGCCTTCTCCCCCAATACAAGTTGCGATTAGTAGAGAGCGGATTAACTCATCCGAGCCGTTGCCGATCGAGATATTAGCGGCGGTGATGTTGTTAGCTGACTCATTTACATAGTCAGCGATCGCGCGTTTCAAGCTTTCATATCCACCGTCGGGATAGCGATTATTTTCGATTGCTTGCTGATAAGTCCAGCTAAGTTTTTGCTTGAGTTCATCGGGCAAGTCATAGGGACTTTCGTTGACATCCACTCGATCGACCAAAATTTCTGAGGATTTAGATTCCTGAGAATTGTCGGTGTGTTGAGTGTTATAAGCCGCAAGTTGGGCAAGGTCTGAGCGAATGAACTCAAGCATGGCAAAGAGAGTTTTGAGGGGATGAACAGCAATCTGTGAGAGTTTTGAGTCTAGCAGCGACGTGCCTAAATTCAAACCTCAAAACTCTTGATTATGCTGGGTAGATTCGCAGTCTGCGGTTTGGTTCGTCTCCAAAACTGCGGGATTGCAAGTGGTAGTGCTCTACAAGCTCATGCTGCATTTTGCGAACCAGCCCAGAGCGTGGCAAGAGTTCGACTGGTTGCCCTTTGGGAATGACAATCTGTTCCACCGCAAGTCTGGCTTCTTCGAGTGCCTCAAGTTCGTCTTCGCTGTCTCCTCGTACAAACAGGTCTAGTTCGGCTGCGTCAGGCATGGCGGGGTCATCCATATTCAGCAGTCGGCGCAGAGAATGGGCAATCTGCGGCACACTGCTAGCCTTGAGTGTGTGAATGGGAATTTGACGAGATTTTGCTAAATGGCGCAGTTTAGAATGATTTTTGACGTGCGATCGCAGTGCCAAAACTGCATCCGCGTTATCAATGTCTTTGGTCAACACGACCGGAAGATTCAGCGTGCGAACGACTTGATCTAACTGATGCCGACTCACGCCATAGGGATAGATATGTAACGGCAAATCCTCGCCGTTGGGGCCGGGAATATACTCCCCATTCTCAGAATCTTCGCTTCGTAGCCCTTCATCTCTCGCGTCAAACGCTCGGCTCAAAGACACATCCAGCAATTGCTCAAAGGTTTGCTGTTCGGGCGACAGAGGCGCGGCTTGAGTCGGTTTGATCTTGCCAGACGATCGCCAGCCGCGCCCTTGAGGAGGAGGAGTAAAAAATCCTTCCTGAGATGACGTTGGCGCGATCGAGAGGGGATTATGGCGAACACTGCTCGATCGCGATCGCCCTCCAGTTTGCATCTCTGGGCTGCTCGACAACTCATGAGTCACCGTGACTTCTCCAGTCTCGTTAACGGTTCTGACTTCAGGGTTGGGCTTCCTGCCCCGAAGCAGCATATCGATCGTTTCTGCAACCTGTTCATGCACTACCCATTTTTGCCGCTCTGTCATTTCAACTGCAATGTCAAATGTTGGCGGGGCTTTGCGTTCTAAAACACTCTTTTGGCTGCCGCGCCGTCTCGCTTCTTCATCGCCCAATGTCACAGACTGAATGCCTCCCACTAGATCAGAGAGGGTGGGATTTTTGATCAAGTTTTCTAACTGATTTCCGTGAGCGGTGCCGACGAGTTGAACGCCACGTTCTGCGATCGTGCGGGCTGCTAGAGCTTCTAACTCGGTGCCGATTTCGTCAATCACGATCACTTCTGGCATGTGGTTTTCGACGGCTTCGATCATCACCTGGTGCTGAAGCTCAGGGCGAGAAACTTGCATTCTTCGGGCCCGTCCGATCGCAGGATGGGGCACGTCTCCATCTCCAGCAATTTCGTTTGAAGTGTCAATGATCACGACGCGCTTGTCTAACTCGTCTGCCAACACGCGCGCAATTTCTCTTAAAGCCGTTGTTTTGCCGACCCCAGGACGACCCAGCATCAAAATTGAGCGACCGCTCTCGACTAGATCGCGAATCATGCCGATCGTGCCAAAAATCGCCCGTCCCACGCGGCAGGTCAGACCAATCACTTCTCCACGACGGTTGCGAATCGCGCTAATCCGATGCAGAGTGCGCTCAATGCCAGCGCGATTGTCTCCACCAAAGTCGCCCACTCTGGTAATGCTCTCGTTGAGGTCGTTTTGGGTGATGGGTGTTTCAGACAAATATTCTGCTTTGCCAGGAAACCGGGCTTCGGGTCGTCTTCCCAGATCCATCACTACTTCGATGAGGCTGTCAAGTTGAGGGTGTTCTTCTAAACGCACTCGAATCGGATCGGGCAAGATGCTCAGGAGTTTATCGAGATCGTCCGTGTTTTGCATAGTCAGTACAACAGGGCTTTCAGCATTTTCACCATCTCCAGCACTAGAAATGTCTGGTTGAGATTGGCTTGCAGACGTTAAATGAAGAGAAGATTCAGCGTTGAATGAGGGGTCTGAGAAGTTAATATCGCTACGATTCACCATGACAATTTGTGAAACAGCTTGAGGAAACGAAACCGAGAACGTAAGCAGCCTGTCAGCTAGCGTAGAGAGTCTTTGACCTTAGTAGATGTATTCTGAAGCACCTGAGTCGTTTGAAGGTCTAATTTCTGCTAACAGGCGCTTTTGAGTTGGGAAACTAACTGATGGGCTAGATCAACGGCTTCCCACAAGAGAGCAGGACTCGATTCAAGACGAGTTAGCAGCGAGTTGATGTTTGGATCACTGGGCGAGGGGCTGTTGTGATATATCTTTTGAGCAATCTTCAATGGTTTAATCTCCATCGCGTCTAATTGGCTGAGAATAGGCAAAAGCAAACTCCGGGCATAACTTCCGTAAGCGATTCCTGAAATCGATTTTGATACTATTGTACTACTTTTATTCTTTAGCAGCCCTAAAGTCCTGAGTTTAGGAACGGTATGACGATTTGTTCCACCAGCTAGCTGCACCGATCCGGGTAGCCCTGCGGCGAGAACTTTTTGCCCTAACTTAACGCAGGCACGTGTGGCTCCATCACCAATGTCACCACTCATTGGGCGACCATCAGTTTGCCAAATCAGATGACAGGGAAGCGGAGAAATCGTCTCGTGGATTGCCCATAGATAATCAATCAAGTCTTCGCCATCAGGACAGCTAATGGCTATAAGCTTAAGTTGATGGGCTTGTGGCGCGATCGCCTTCCACAATCGCTTAAAATCGGCTAACCGTCCAGGCTGAGTGTGAATCTCGATCGCATCTATCCCTGCTTGCAAAATCAGCGGAGATATCGCCTCTGGCGTGTAAACATAAGAGCGAGTAGAAATGTGTTGGATCGGGCAAATTGGCAAACAGCGACCGCAGCCGTAGCAGAGGGTATCAATCACTCCAGAGAAATGGTCTGGACGATCGAACACGATCGCGTCAGCAGGACAAATTGATTCGCAGGGTCTTGAACACTCGATCGGACAGTTGGCAGCGCTAAACTCAGCCTTTCTAAAATGAGGGTCTTCCCCATCGTTGAGACTCACCATTAACCAAGGTGATTTTCTAGCGGCAAATCCTTTTTCTTGCGCCTCTTCAGCCAAACTATTTGCCACGGCTAAAGCTTCGCGCGCAGTCGAGATAATGGCCGGGTCAGCGGCGACATCAATGCAGTCTGCCCCCGCGATCGCATAGGCGAGCGTAAGACTCCGAATGGCAGGAAGGTGGTGGGAACTCGCTCCACAAATGAGCTTGAACCAGTGACCTTCCTTGAGTGAGCGTAGAGGGTTTAAGAAATCAGTCACTTCTCTATGCTAATGCGCCAGTCAGATAATTACGAGCCGAACGGCACAAATTTTCATACTACGAAACGATCCCATCCTCGTTGCTGTGAAGATGGGATCGGTGAGACGACAATTTTTTTGGCTTTATGCAGCAGCGATCGCGTCTTTGAGCGGAGTCCATCGGAAGTAGCGTTCTCCTCCTAACTCAATCACAATTTTGAGTCGAGGTTCTAAAGAAGGCAGGTTAGAGAGAAACTCTAGCTCCTGGCTAGAAAGAATGTGTCCTTCAATAATCCACAGCAGCAAGCCTTTTGATTTGGGAGGAAGATTTTCGATTTGGGTATTGACGATCGGAGGAATAAAGTAGGTGTAACCCACGGCTGCTCCAGAACCCGAACTTTTCTTGCCTAAGTGAGGAGGACGAACGCCGTGTACACCCGTCAAATACATGGCAACGTCACCCAATCCTCGTGCGGTGATGCTCAAAGAGGTGTAGCCTGCTGCCCGAATTCGCCGTCGATAGCGTCCTTCAAATCCGCCTTCTAGCGGGACGTATACGCCCAGTGCTCCAAATTTTTCTAAGTCTCGAATCAGTTGTCCGCCTGTTGTGATCAGTGCCATAGATTTGTGTTCCGCCCCTTGGTTTTGTGCTGTCTAAAACAAAATAGTATTTCCGCTTCTACGACCTCAATTTTTGGGAGAGAAGCCTTGAAGACATGCTATAGCTTTAATCTTAAGTTTCTAGAGATCATTCTACTGTTCAGTGAGGAGCTTCACTGATTAAAAAGTTCTATCCATACGATAGGTGAGACGCTAAGGATCGTGGATTAAATAACCTGTAAAAGTCCTCTGATTTGTCATCGCCGAGACTTTTGCCCCCTAAATCCCCCACGAGTGAGGGACTTTGAAACCAGAGTCTTAGCTCAAAGTCCCCCAGAATGAGGGATTTAGGAGGCTGAAGCCGACCCAAACGCAGCGACAAAGATTGGTGTACACCGTAACTCCTTAGGGAGATGGCGAGAAGTTACACCTTAATAAATCCACGTTCCTAAGTCATTTGCGAAGGTAGCCGCCTGATCATCATCAATTCAACTTATGATGGCTTTGTTTTCTGCGGCTAGTTTAATAGCACGTTTCTCCAGATCGAGAAGTGCCTGTTTGCGGCTGACTCCCCAGCGATAACCTCCTAGCCCGCCCGATTTAGGAGTGACTCGATGACACGGAACCAGAAGCGCGATCGGGTTAGTTGCACAAGCACGAGCCACCGCCCGAACTGAAGTTGGCTGTCCGATCGTGCAAGCAACATCGCTGTAATGAACAGTGGTTCCGATCGGGATCTTTTTAAGCGCCTCCCAAACCTGAATCTGAAAGGCAGTCGCTCTGACATCACAAGGCAGATCCGGTAAGGGCAAATTGCCGCTTAGGTAGTTCACGATCGCTTGCATCCAGTTCTGAAGGTCATCCGTTTCACGAATTGAAGCATGACGGAATTCAGTGCGGAGTTGGTCTTCAAGTTCTGCGAGCGAGTCGCCAAGTTGAACGCTGCATAGTCCTCGGTCTGTGGCTACGATCATAAGGAAATTGAGGGGAGAATTGACGATCGCATAACGAATTTCTTCCCCTTTGCCATGTTGCTTATAAGATGCGGGAGTCATTCCAAAGTTCTCCGATGAAGTTTCGTAAAGTCGGCTACTCGATCCATAACCCACTTCATAAAGAGCATAAGTAACCGCTTCCCCTTGATGAAGATGTTGCTTTAAATGCTTGATTCGATGAGCAGTTGCATACTCAAGAGGAGTCACGCCAATCATTTGCTTAAAGAGTCGTTGCAGATAACTCGGACTCATTTCAACGCGATCGCTTAACTCGGCGAGAGTGGGAATGTGTTCGGATTGGTCTTCGATGTAACGGCAAGTTGCAATGACGTTATCTTTTGTGGGATTGGGAGCGATCACAGTCTGCGGATGACATCGCTTACAAGGACGAAAATTGTCTGCTTCGGCAGCTTGGGGCGATCGATAGAATGAAACCTGATTTCGATTGGGTCTACGGCTGGGACAAGGTGGACGACAATAGATTTTCGTGGAGTGTACGCCGTAAAAGATTTTTCCGTTGAAACTGGGATCGCGATCGAGCACTGCTTGCCAAAAGGTTTCTTCAATCAGTTGAGTCATAATGTTCTGAGCAATCGTCCGGCGATCGCTGCTAGACCTACAAAGATTGATATCGTGCCTGCGAACGTCTTCCAATGCAAGTGTTTACGGAGAATAAACACGCTAAGAAATAAAGCACTGATTGGAATCAAAAACGTAACCATGATCTGTGTAAGCGATTGCTGTGTTAAAAAAACAATGCGAATAAAGCACTCCAAGGAATTGCACTAGGGTTTAACGTCCAGGGACTTCCTAACACGAAGGTTAATGGCAACATGATCACAGCGAGTCTTTTTCAGGATGACCCTAGAATAAGCATTTCTCGAATTGTTTTCTATCCGATCGTTGTGATCAAACTTTGTTAACTGTTCACCTGAGAAAAGAAATTTGGGCAATTTAGTAGACGATCGCCACACCACTGTATTACACTACTTAACTGTCGCTAAATTTCTAATTGTGCAATTTCCGTGAGAGAGCAATCAAATTTGAGCTATAGTAATAAGCTGTAGCGCATCTCGGAAAGCTTTTTCACCTCGCGTGAGGGAAATTGTTTCGAGACTTCGGGCGAAGGAGCGAGAAACTTCTTCAGGGTTTGCAAAACCCAGCTTGCGCGTTTGACCCCAGCCATCAACGGATACTGAGCAACTATTTGTTCAAGTCCAGGCGGGAGAAGCACAAAAGAGCAATGCCAGTCAGCAGCTCTCAAGCAGCTTTGCAGAATCGACCAAAGTGTCTAAAGGAATGCGGAATCCGCTGCCTCTTAAATCACGAGAGGTAAGATTCATCTGGTCTCAGACCGTGGAATCCGTTCGATAACGAAGCTGCGTCCTCAAAGTCGTGGTTTCGCTATGTTCAAGTGTGTAGAAAAGGAGACCAGTTACCGTGGCTGTCGGCATTCTCGGCACAAAGCTCGGCATGACTCAAGTGTTTGACGAAACAGGGAAATCAATTCCTGTGACCGTCATTCAAGCAGGGCCTTGCCCCATCACCCAAGTCAAAACTCCTGAAACAGATGGCTATACTGCCGTTCAAATCGGGTTTGGTGAAACACGAGTCAAGTCATTGAGCAAACCTGAATTGGGGCACCTCGCCAAATCCAATTCTGCTCCCCTGCGGCATCTTACTGAGATGCGCCAATACCTACCTTCAGAAGATTACAGCGCCTACGAGTTAGGTCAAGAGATCAAAGCTGACATCTTTGAAGCAGGTCAGATCGTCGATGTGACAGGCACCAGCATTGGTAAAGGCTTTGCGGGTTATCAGAAGCGTCACAACTTCGCACGAGGCCCCATGTCTCACGGTTCTAAAAACCACCGCGCTCCCGGTTCGACCGGGGCAGGCACCACCCCCGGACGTGTCTACCCTGGTAAGCGGATGGCGGGTCGTTTGGGCGGAACTCAAGTCACGATCAAGAAGTTGACCGTGGTGCGTGTAGATACGGAACGGAACTTGATTTTGATCAAAGGAGCAGTTCCCGGCAAGCCCGGTGCTCTGGTGCAAATCATGCCCGCTAAGAAAGTTGGGCGCTAGGGCAGAAGGAGACAGAAATGGTTGATTGTGTAGTGAAAAATTGGCAGGGAGACGATGCGGGGCAAGCCTCGATCGAGCTTAAAGTTGCCAGAGAAGAAAGTGCGGCTCATGTCGTCCACAGAGCATTGGTTCGTCAGTTGGCGAATCAGCGTCAAGGCACCGCTTCCACCAAGACTCGTGCAGAAGTGCGCGGGGGCGGACGCAAACCCTGGAGACAGAAAGGAACAGGTCGCGCTCGTGCGGGTTCTATTCGTTCTCCTCTATGGCGTGGGGGTGGCGTAATCTTTGGACCGAAACCCAGAGATTACACCCTGAAGATGAATCGCAAAGAGCGACGTTTGGCACTGCGGACGGCATTCCAAAGTCGCGTCGCTGATTTGATTGTCGTTGAAGACTTTGCGGCTCAGTTGTCCCGTCCCAAGACTAGAGAAATGGTGCAAGCCCTTAGCCGATGGGGTGTTGAGCCAGATAAGAAAGTGCTAATCATCATGGCAGAGCGGAACGAGATGGTCTATCTATCTGCTCGCAACATTGAAAAGCTCAGACTGATCTCGGCAAATAATCTAAACGTATTTGATTTGCTAGCAGCCGACCACATTGTGGCGACCCCTGCTGCTCTTGAGAAGATCCAGGAGGTATACGGTGAGTGATTTCAGCCCCCGCAACTTAGCGGATTTAATTCGGCGTCCAATTATCACTGAGAAAGCGACTCAGAGATTGGAACTCAACCAATACACCTTTGAGGTTCAGCCTAAAGCCACCAAGCCTGAGATCAAGGCAGCCGTCGAACTGATGTTTGAGGTGAAGGTGACTGGAGTTACCACTCAGCATCCTCCTCGCAAGGCTCGTCGTGTCGGCAAGTTTGCAGGTCACAGACCTCACTATAAGAAAGCGATCGTCACCCTAGCAGACGGGGATTCAATCACCTTGTTCCCAGAAGTTTAGAAACCCCTGAGAGTAGCAAATTATGGGCATCCGAATTTATCGACCCTTGACTCCTGGTAGTCGCCAGCGTAGTGTTTCTGACTTCAGTGAGATCACGAAGACCGAGCCTGAAAAGTCTCTAACTACGACTAAACACCGGGATAAAGGACGCAACAACCGAGGCGTGATCACCTGTCGTCACCGGGGCGGCGGTCACAAACGCCTCTATCGCATCATTGATTTTCGTCGTGACAAGTTGAATATTCCGGCGCGAGTGGCGGCGATCGAATATGATCCAAACCGCAACGCTCGTCTGGCTCTGGTGTTTTATAGTGATGGTGAAAAGCGCTATATTCTTCATCCCAACAACCTTAAGGTCGGCACTGTAATTCGTTCCGGTCCTGATGCTCCGATCGAGATCGGCAACGCATTGCCCCTCGAAAAGATTCCGCTCGGTACGATCGTTCATAACGTTGAACTCGTTCCTGGCAAAGGGGGTCAGATTGTTCGGGCGGCAGGTGCAGCGGCTCAAGTTGCGGCGAAGGAGGGTGATTATGTCACCTTAAAATTGCCCTCGACTGAAGTGCGAATGATTCGCAAAGAGTGTTACGCCACGATCGGACAGGTGGGCAACCTCGAAGCGAGAAATATCAACCTGGGCAAAGCTGGGCGCACCCGTCACAAAGGTCGTCGTCCTCAAGTGCGCGGTAGCGTCATGAACCCCGTTGATCACCCTCATGGTGGTGGAGAAGGAAAGGCACCGATCGGGCGTGCGGGTCCTGTCACACCTTGGGGTAAGCCGACTCTGGGACGCAAAACTCGCAACAAGAAGAAGTTAAGCAGTGCGCTGATTGTGCGTCGTCGTCGTAAGTCCTCGAAACGTGGACGCGGCGGACGGGAATCGTAATTTGACTTAGGGAGACTCACATGGCACGTTCACTTAAAAAAGGTCCCTTTGTTGCTGACCACCTGATGAGTAAGGTTGAAGCGCTCAACGCCAGAGGTGACAAGCAAGTCATCAAAACCTGGTCACGAGCCTCGACAATTTTGCCTCAGATGATTGGACACACGATCGCCGTTCACAACGGTCGTCAGCACGTTCCCGTCTATGTCTCTGAGCAAATGGTCGGTCACAAACTCGGCGAATTTGCTCCGACTCGGACTTTCCGGGGACACGCAGGTAGCGATAAGAAAGCACGTCGATAGGAGAAAGGGCAGCAGAGTGTGAGGGTGACGGGTGAAAGCCTGATTGCAATCCCTCGCCCGCCCGTAAGGAGAAAACTATGGCTACTGATACGACTGAAGTTAAAGCGATCGCACGTTACATCCGCATGTCCCCTCACAAGGTGCGCCGAGTTCTCGACCAAATTCGAGGACTGTCTTACCGGGAGGCATTGATCATTCTGGAGTTCATGCCTTATCGCGCCTGTGAGCCTGTACTCAAAGTGCTGCGTTCTGCGGCAGCAAATGCTGAACACAATGAAGGCATGGAGCGGGCAAGTTTGGTGGTGAGCCAAGCATTTGCCGATCAAGGTCCTTCGCTGAAGCGGTTTAGACCGCGGGCACAGGGTCGGGCTTACCAAATTCGCAAGCCGACTTGTCACATCACCGTGGCAGTGGCTCCCGGAGCCGAATCCTAGTTCAGTTATTCCTACTTAAACTGCTTTATCTCAGAGGAACGCATTCGTGGGACAGAAAATTAATCCAACTGGGTTTCGGCTAGGGATCATCAAAGATCACCGCTCTCGGTGGTATGCCGATACTAGCCGCTATCCTGAACTGTTGAAAGAAGATTTCAAGATTCGCGAGTTTTTCGCTAAGAATCCCAAAAATCTTGACAACCTTAAAAAGCCTGGAATTTCTGAGATTCGGATCGAGCGTAAAGCCGATCAGATTGATTTAGAAATTCGCACTTCTCGCCCTGGTGTAATTGTGGGTCGCGGTGGTGCCGGGATTGAAACCCTACGCTTGGGACTGCAAGAAGCATTGGGCAGCAGCGATCGTCAAATTCGCGTCAACGTCGTCGAAGTGGCTCGTGTCGATGCCGATGCTGCCTTAATCGGCGAATATATTGCCGAACAGCTAGAGCGTCGGGTTTCCTTCCGTCGCGTGGTTCGTCAAGCGATTCAACGCGCTCAACGAGCAGGCGTTGAAGGCATCAAAATTCAAGTCAGTGGTCGTTTAAACGGGGCTGAAATCGCGCGTCCTGAATGGACTCGTGAAGGTCGGGTTCCTCTGCATACGCTAAGAGCTGACATTGACTACGCCTACGTTACTGCTCAAACCATCTACGGAATTTTGGGGATCAAAATCTGGGTCTTCAAGGGTGAAATCATCCCCGGTCAAGAACTTATTGATGCCGCTCCTCCTTCTAACCAACCCCGTCGTCGTCAACAGCGTCGTCGCCAACAATTTGAAGACCGATCGAACGAAGGATAAAGGATGCAGGACTAATCCTCCTGACTCCTGACTCCTGACTCCTGAATTTAATTGGTATCGAGTCATGTTAAGCCCAAGAAGAACAAAATTCCGCAAACAGCAGCGCGGTCGAATGAGAGGAATGGCTTCTCGCGGAAGCGACCTCAACTTTGGAGATTTCGGTCTACAAGCCCTAGAGCCGTCCTGGATTACCTCTCGTCAAATCGAAGCGGGTCGTCGTGCGATGACTCGCTACATTCGTCGGGGTGGCAAAATCTGGATTCGCGTCTTCCCTGACAAGCCCGTGACGATGCGCCCTGCCGAAACCCGAATGGGTTCTGGTAAAGGTGCGCCTGAGTTTTGGGTCGCAGTCGTCAAGCCGGGTCGCATCATGTTTGAGATTGCGGGCGTGACTGAAGAAATCGCTCGTGAAGCGATGCGTCTTGCGGCATTCAAACTGCCCATCAAGACGAAATTTATTACCCGTCAAACCACGGAGGAGTCTTAACCTATGCCTCTTCCTAAGATCGAAGAAGCCAGAAATCTAGGCGACCAAGAATTGGCAGACCAAATCGTTGCCGTCAAAAAGCAGCTTTTTACACTGAGAATGCAAAAGGGCACTCGCCAATTAGAAAAGCCTCATCTGTTCAAGCACACACGACATCAGCTTTCTCAACTGCTGACTGTCGAGCGAGAGCGGCAGTTGAAAAAGACTGAAGACTAGAAGGCTGAATTCAAGATCTGGTTCTAAATTCACCTTTTTGTTTCATCCTTTTTACTGGAGTAATTGCAATGGCAGTCAAAGAAAGAGTCGGTGTAGTGGTCAGCGACAAGATGGATAAGACCATCGTTGTGGCGATCGAGAACCGAGCCGCTCACCCCAAATACGGCAAAATTGTCGTCAACACTCAGCGCTACAAAGCGCACGATGAAGAAAACAAGTGCAAAACGGGCGATCGCGTCCGCATTCAGGAAACCCGACCTCTCAGCCGCACCAAGCGTTGGGTCGTGTCCGAAATCCTGGGTACTGCCTCTAAAGGTTAAATGCGAGGGACTTAGACATGATTCAACAAGAAAGTTATCTGAATGTAGCGGACAACAGCGGCGCTCGAAAGCTGATGTGTATCCGGGTGATTGGTGGCGGTAATCGTCGCTATGGCGGAGTCGGGGATGTAATCATTGCGGTGGTTAAGGATGCGCTCCCTAACATGGCGGTCAAAAAATCGGATGTGGTTCGTGCGGTGATTGTTCGGACTCGACACACAATGCGGCGCGATAGCGGTATGAGCATTCGATTTGACGACAACGCAGCCGTGATTATCAACCAAGACGGCAACCCCAGAGGCACGCGGGTATTTGGCCCCGTTGCTCGTGAATTGCGCGAGAAAAACTTTACCAAAATCGTTTCCCTCGCTCCGGAGGTTCTGTAATGGCAAGGGTTCAGAAAGAAGTTGTGCGTCACAAGATGCATGTCAAAAAAGGCGACACCGTAAAAATCATCGCGGGCAGTGACAAAGGCAAGATTGGCGAAATCCTGCAAACCCTTCCTAAATTGAGCAAAGTCGTGGTCAAGGGTGTGAATGTTCGCACCAAACACGTCAAACCACAGCAAGAAGGCGAATCGGGTCAGATTGTCACTCAAGAAGCCCCAATTCATAGCTCTAACGTCATGGTTTACTCCGAAAAGCAGAAAGTGGCAAGCCGCATCTGCTACACCGTCAACGCCGACGGCAAGAAAGTTCGGATGTTAAAAAAGACGGGCGAGATCATCGATTAAGAGACGCGACGCGCCTCAAGACTCCACTAGCCCCTGACCAAGCCCAGGGAAGAGGAACCCAAATATGGCTCAACGATTAAAAGATATCTATCAAGAAAAGATCGTCCCGAAGCTGACGGAGCAGTTTAGTTACACGAACCTCCATCAAGTTCCGAAAGTGGCGAAAATCACGATCAACCGGGGACTCGGTGAAGCTTCACAAAATGCGAAAGCGTTGGAAGCTTCGATCAACGAGATTGCGACGATCACGGGACAAAAGCCCGTTGTGACCCGCGCCAAGAAAGCGATCGCTGGCTTCAAAATCCGCGAAGGAATGCCCGTCGGCGTGATGGTGACACTGCGCGGTGATCGAATGTTTACTTTTCTCGATCGGTTGATCAATCTTTCGCTGCCTCGGATTCGTGACTTTAGAGGCATCAGCCCCAAGAGCTTCGACGGACGAGGAAACTACACGCTAGGTCTGAGAGAGCAGTTGATCTTCCCGGAGATCGAATATGACAGCATCGATCAGATTCGCGGTATGGACATTTCAATCATCACCACTGCAAACTCCGACGAAGAAGGTCGCGCCCTGCTTAAAGAACTGGGCATGCCATTCCGGGACAACTGATGCAGTTTCATTAAGAGGGAACTATGGCGGTTAACGACACAATTTCAGATATGCTGACTCGCATCCGAAATGCAAGCCTAGCAAGACACCAAACGACCAAAGTGCCATCGACCAAGATGACGCGCAGCATTGCCAATGTGCTGAAGGCAGAAGGCTTTATTGCTGACTATGAAGAAGCGGGAGAAGGCGTTGAGCGTCATCTCGTGCTGGGTCTCAAATATCGGGGCAAAAGTCGCAAGCCGATTATCACTGCCCTCAAGCGAGTCAGCAAACCCGGACTGCGAGTTTACGCTAACCGCAAGGAACTTCCTCGTGTGTTAGGTGGCATCGGCATTGCGATCGTCTCGACATCCAGCGGCATCATGACCGATCGCGAAGCTCGGCGCACCGGAGTCGGCGGCGAAGTCCTTTGTTATGTCTGGTGAGTCTGGATATTAGTCGTTGCTGTTGACTGGCTCACAGCGAACAGCTTTTATTCAAAAAAGGTGATCAGTTATGTCTCGGATTGGTAAGCGTATTATTGATGTTCCCGCAACGGTGACGGTCACCCTTGATGGGCAACATGTTTCAGTCAAAGGTCCTAAAGGCGAACTCTCCAGAGTTTTGCCGCCAGAAGTGATTGTTGAACAAGACGGAACGACGATCGAAGTCAAGCAGCGAGATGACTCGCGTGCGGCTCGTCAACGTCATGGTTTATGCCGCACCCTCGTCGCCAATATGGTTGAAGGGGTCTTTACCGGATTTCAGCGAAAGCTCGAAATTCAGGGTGTCGGTTATCGTGCCCAAGTTCAAGGGCGAAACCTAATTCTCAACGTGGGCTACAGCAAACCTGTAGATATTGCCCCACCAGAGGGAATTCAGGTCGCGGTTGAAGGCAACACTAACGTGACTGTCAGTGGCATCGATAAAGAAATTGTTGGAAATACTGCCGCCAAAATTCGGGCGGTACGTCCTCCCGAACCCTACAAAGGCAAGGGCATTCGATATGCTGGCGAAGTGGTCAGACGCAAAGTTGGTAAGACTGGTGGTAAAGGGAAGAAATAGATCATGAAAATGACTCGTCGAGAATCAACCCGTCGTCGTCACGCACGGGTTCGTCGTACCGTTACCGGAACTTCAGAGCGTCCTCGTCTCGCAGTGTTTCGCTCTAACCAGCACATCTATGTTCAGGTGATTGACGACACCACCCAACACACTCTGGTTTCTGCTTCGACGGTCGATCCAGAAATCAAGGGTAAAGTTGAGTCAGGTTCAAACTGTGAGGCTTCGACTGAGGTCGGCAAGTTGGTGGCTCAACGGGCGATCGCCCAAGGCATTCAAAAAGTGGTCTTCGATCGTGGGGGCAACCTCTATCACGGACGGGTAAAATCGCTAGCCGAAGCTGCCCGCGAAGCTGGTCTAGACTTCTAGGAGAAAAAACATGGCAAAAGGTCGCAAGAGCAACAAACCTCGCGAAGAGAAATCAGACTGGCAAGAGCGGGTCGTGCAAATTCGTCGTGTGACCAAAGTGGTCAAGGGCGGTAAAAAACTCAGCTTCCGCGCTATTGTCGTCGTCGGTAACGAAAAAGGTCAAGTCGGCGTAGGAGTCGGCAAAGCCAGTGACGTAATCGGCGCGGTCAAGAAAGGCGTGGCAGATGGCAAAAAGCACCTCGTTGAAGTGCCTCTGACCAAATCCAATTCGATTCCTCACCCGGCTCAAGGTGCGGGTGGTGGTGCAAAAGTGATGATGCGCCCTGCCGCTCCTGGTACTGGAGTAATTGCTGGGGGAGCCGTTCGTACCGTTCTCGAACTCGCAGGTGTCAAGAATATCTTGGCGAAGCAACTCGGTTCTGGCAATCCTCTTAATAATGCGCGGGCTGCGGTCAGCGCGTTAGATAACCTCCGCACCTTTGCTGATGTGGCAGAAGAGCGCGGTGTTCCGATCGAGAATCTCTACGCAACTTGAGCAAATAGTGAATCGTGAGTCTTCGCGGTTCACTTAATTTCTTGAGTAGTCCTTAACTAAGAGCAACGAATTATGAGATTAGAAGATGCTGTGCCTCAAGAAGGCTCAACCAAGCGCAAGCGCCGAATTGGTCGAGGCATTGCGGCAGGACAGGGCGCAAGCGGCGGCTTTGGAATGCGGGGTCAAAAGTCTCGATCGGGTCGTCCCACTCGCCCCGGTTTTGAGGGGGGTCAAACGCCTCTCTATCGTCGTTTACCTAAATTAAGTTATTTCACCGTCATCAATCGGAAGCACTACACTACGATTAATGTCGGCGATTTGGCATCCCTTCCCGCCAATACTGAGGTGAATTTGTCTTCACTGATGGAGGCTGGGATTGTTACGACCGATGACGGTCCGCTCAAGATTTTGGGAGATGGCGATCTGTCGGCAAAGCTGACCGTTCAGGCAACTGGGTTCACGGAAAACGCCCGCGCTAAAATTGAGGCAGCAGGTGGAACTTGTGAAGTGCTGGTTGGCAAACCGACCTGGCATCGCGCCAAGGCGTAGCTCTCTGGTCTGTAACGGGTCATCTGAAAGAGTGTGTAAACGTTGTCCTTCGATTTGAGGGATGACGCTTTGCAGTCTGTGGCAACTGCCGATGAGTCATTTTGCTAGACAACTGCGAGTATGTAAGAGGTATCCCTTTATGGTCGTTAGTCGAGATAAAACTCCAACCGCGCAGGAAACCTTTGTTCAGATGGCTCAAGCCGCCGGACTGAGAGGGCGTTTACTGCTGACTGTTGGCTTATTAATTCTGGTTCGTCTGGGCATTTATATTCCACTCCCAGGCATCGATCGCGCTGCTTTCGCCGCCAATATTCAAGGCAACACGGCTCTTAGCTTTGTTGACTTATTTGCTGGAGGCGGTTTAAGAACATTAGGAATTTTTGCTTTAGGCATTCTTCCCTTTATCAATGCTTCCATTATTTTGCAACTGCTGACAGCCGCGATCCCGGCACTGGAAGATTTGCAGAAAAATGAAGGTGAAGCAGGACGACGCAAAATCTCACAAATCACAAGATACGTGGCGGGGGGATGGGCAGTCGTTCAGAGTTTGATGCTGACGATCGGGTTACTCCGTCCGTTTGCTTCAGATTGGGGTCCTTTATTCATCACTGAAACGGTGCTGGCGTTAACCGCAGGCTCTATGTTTGTGATGTGGGTGGGAGAGCTAATCACAGAGCGAGGCATCGGAAACGGCGCATCCTTGCTGATTTTCTTGAACATTGTCTCGACGCTGCCACGATCGCTGGGTCAAACTTTTGAATTGGCACAGAGTGGCGATCGTAATGTGGTCGGCGGGGTCGTGATTCTTCTGCTCGTCTTTCTAGCGATGGTCGTTGGCATCGTCTTTGTCCAAGAAGGAACTCGCAGAATCCCCATTATCTCTGCGCGCCGTCAAGTCGGTCGTCGGACTTATCTAGAGAAAAGCAGCTATCTGCCGCTTCGTCTCAATCAAGGCGGCGTGATGCCGATTATTTTCGCCTCCACTGTTTTGACGTTACCTGCACTAGTCGCTCAAGCATTTCAAAACGCCTCCATCAGCCAGTTTATCAGCACTTATTTAGGTCCAAACTCTTGGCAACACAGCGTTCTTTATCTGATCTTGATTCTGTTCTTTAGCTATTTCTATGCGTCTTTGGTGGTTCAACCCGATGAGATGTCGAAGAACTTGAAGAAGATGGGAGCGAGTATTCCAGGCATTCGTCCTGGCAAGGCGACCACTGAGTATATTGAGCGCGTCTTGAATCGATTGACGTTTCTGGGAGCGATTTTCTTAGGAATTGTCGCGATCGTCCCTACGTTTGTTGAGACTGCCACGCGAGTTCCGACCTTCCAAGGCTTCGGTGCCACCTCTTTGCTGATTCTGGTTGGTGTGGCTATCGACACAGCAAAACAGATTCAAACTTATGTCATCTCACAAAGATACGAAGGAATGGTGAAACAGTAGTGGCGCGATTAATCTTTCTAGGACCACCCGGGGCAGGTAAGGGAACTCAAGCGAAACTCTTAGCAGACTTGCACAATATCCCTCACATCTCGACGGGAGATATTCTACGGGCAGCCGTCTCTAGCCAAACAACTCTGGGTGTCAAAGCACAGAGTTATATGGACGGCGGTGAACTGGTTCCTGATCAACTCGTCATTGATTTGATTCGAGAAAGGTTGGGACAGCCTGACGCTCAACCTGGTTGGATTCTAGATGGATATCCGCGCACGGTGGTGCAGGCTGATTCGTTAGATGGACTGCTGATCGAGCTAAATCAGACGTGCGATCGCGCCATCAATTTTGATGTCCCTGACGAAGCCTTGGTCGAGCGAATGCTCAGTCGAGGTCGCAAAGACGACAACGAAGACGTAATTCGTCGTCGTTTAGAAGTCTACCGAGAGCAAACCGCTCCCTTAATCGACTACTACCAGACTCGTGAAAAGCTCACCACGATCGATGGCAGCCAACCGATGGAAGAGGTGACAGAGCAACTGGACAAGCTCATTTAGCGATTGTTTAGCCAGATTCTTCTCCAGCCAAGGTTGAGCGCTGACGAATCTTGGTTTCTCGACTTGATACTCTGTTTTGACTCAATAGAAATTTGTTGCGGCGCACCCTTACCACAGATTGAGACTAGCAAACTGTGTCTGAGAAGTTAAAAACAAATTTAATGATCTAAACTCAAGAAGGCTGACAAAATCCTGCGCGGATTCTGTTGACTTCTGAAATCATTTACAGTAATGGAGGCACTCAAGTTTGTCTAAACAAGATCTCATCGAAATGGAAGGAACGGTCATTGATTCCTTGCCGAATGCGATGTTTCGCGTTGACCTCGATAACGGCTTCAACGTGTTAGCCCACATTTCAGGGAAAATCCGTCGGAATTACATCAAAATTCTTCCGGGCGATCGCGTCAAAGTCGAACTCACGCCTTATGACCTCACAAAAGGTAGAATTACCTATCGTCTACGAAACAAGAAGTAGGATTCAAAAAAGCCTTTTAAAGCTAGTCATAGAACGATTTCTTTGACAACTCCTATAAAAAATTGTTAGGATATTATGTTTGTTGCAGTGTTGCCAGGTTAGGGCATGAAAGTTCGAGCATCCGTTAAGAAGATTTGTGAAAAATGCCGTGTCATCCGCCGTCGGGGTCGCGTCATGGTGATTTGTGAAAACCCGAAGCATAAACAGCGTCAGGGCTAGATCAGGTTTCCTGTCATACGAAGAAGAGGACTTCTGTGACAGGGGTTTTGTGTGATTATGAACATCCTCAAGCAATTCAAGTTAGGGAGACAGAAGCGTGGCACGGATTGCCGGAGTAGACCTTCCTCGCGATAAGCGCGTTGAGATTGGTCTCACTTACATTTACGGAATTGGATTGACACGGGCAAAAGAGGTGATCGCCAAAACAGGTGTGAATCCCGATATCCGCGTTAAAGATTTGAGCGATGCCGATGTGTCTTCTCTGAGAGAAGCCGTTGAGAGCGGCTATCAGGTTGAAGGCGATCTGAGACGAATGGAAAACATGAACATCAAGCGATTGATGGACATCGGCACCTATCGGGGTCGTCGTCATCGTCTGGGCTTGCCTGTGCGCGGACAGCGAACCCGCACTAATGCTCGTACCCGTCGGGGCGGTCGTCGTACCGTTGCAGGTAAGAAGAAGGCACCCGGTAAGAAGTAATTAACTTTTGGCAACTGTTGAGTTGCGCTTGAGACGACTAGTGCTTGGGCAAGTTGCCAACTTAATCACACATCGATTTAGAACCTTAGATCTAGAGTTTAGACATGGCGAGACAACCAACTAGAAAGACTGGACCCCGTAAGCAAAAGAAAAATGTGCCGAGCGGGGTGGCATATATTTCATCCACCTTCAACAATACGATCGTCACCATCTCCGACACTGGCGGCGAAGTCGTATCTTGGGCATCTGCTGGTTCTAGTGGATTTAAGGGCGCGAAAAAGGGAACGCCCTTTGCGGCTCAAACGGCGGCAGAGAGCGCAGCCCGTCGGGCAATGGATCAAGGAATGCGCCAGTGTGAAGTCATGGTCAGCGGACCCGGAGCAGGTCGTGAAACTGCAATTCGGGCGCTGCAAGGCTCTGGGCTGGAAATCACCCTGATTCGTGACGTGACTCCCATTCCTCACAATGGTTGTCGTCCGCCCAAGCGCCGTCGGGTATAGTGGCGCGAATTTCTATGGTGAGTGATGAACGCTGCAATCTGTCTTTTGACAGTCAGCAGCGAGATTTGATTTCAGAGTCAAATGAGGGATCACCCTCAGCGAGAAGGAGAAGGAGGTCACTCCGTGGCACAGTTTCAGGTTGAATGTGTAGAGTCCACTACGGACAAAGACCAGAGCCAATATAGTAAGTTCATTCTGGAACCCCTAGCGCGTGGTCAGGGAACAACCGTTGGAAACGCTCTGCGGCGGGTGCTGCTATCCAATTTGGAAGGAGCAGCAGTGACGGCAGTGCGGATGGCGGGTGTCAGCCATGAGTTCGCCACGATTCCAGGAGTGAGAGAAGACGTACTCGATATCATGCTGAACATGAAAAAATTGGTTTTTAGGAGCCATTCTTCTCAGCCTCAAATTGGGCGATTGCTTGTGCAAGGTCCGGCGACAGTGACAGCAGAACAGTTCGATTTACCTTCAGATGTAGAACTCGTCGATCCCGATCAGTACATCGCGACCTTGGCTCCTAACTCAACGCTAGAGATGGAGTTCAGAATCGAGAAAGGCAAAGGGTATCGAACGGTTGACAAAGCTCGTGAAGATGCGGCTGCGCTTGATTTTCTCCAAATCGACTCTGTTTTTATGCCAGTTCGTAAGGTGAACTACAGTGTTGAAGCGAGAGCAGGCGGTTCTCTTGAAAAAGACCGCTTGATTATGGAGATTGCGACGAATGGCAGTTTGACTCCTCAAGAGGCGTTGAGCCAAGCTGCTAATATTCTCGTCGATCTGTTTAACCCGCTCAAAGATATCCCCTCTGAGCCGCTAGACGATCCCTTTCCTGGTGAGGAAGGTCCTGAGAGTCAGATTCCGATCGAGGAACTCCAACTCTCGGTGCGTGCCTACAACTGTCTAAAGCGAGCGCAAATCAATTCCGTTGCTGACCTGCTCGACTACACTCAGGAAGACCTGCTCGAAATAAAGAATTTCGGTCAGAAATCTGCCGAAGAAGTGGTCGAAGCCCTTCAACAACGCTTAGGAATTACCCTACCGATGGAGAAATCCTCTAAGCCTAGTTAGTTCGTGATTCGTTTATAGGGACGTTTCATATAATACGAACGTCCCACTCCTTGTAACTGACCCCCTCCCTAAAGCTATGCGGCACCGTTGTAAAGTTCCAATGCTTGGCAAACCTGCGGATCAGCGTCGAGCGCTCTTAAGAGCCTTGACCACTGAACTGATTCGCAACGGTCGAATTAAAACGACTAAGGTTCGCGCTCAGGCTCTCCGATCGGAAGCTGAGAAAATGATTACTCTCGCCAAAGATGGCTCTCTCACCGCTCGTCGTCAAGCGATGGGATATATCTACGACAAGCAACTCGTTCATGCATTATTTGAGCAAGCCCCTCAGCGGTACGCTGATCGTCGAGGTGGCTATACTCGCATTCTTCGCACCGTTCCTCGTCGCGGCGACAATGCTGCAATGGCAATCATCGAGCTAACCTGATTTCTCACACCATGCTGGCTGCTAAATCACAATCCACTCAACGGGTTGCCCTGGTTATTCAATACCTGGGCACTCATTTTCATGGGTGGCAACGGCAGCCAAATCAACGCACGGTGCAGGAAGATATTGAGACAGCGCTGCGATCAGTGCTTAACCGCCCTGTGGTAATCCATGCGGCAGGAAGAACTGATACAGGAGTTCACGCAGCCGCTCAAGTTGCCCATTTTGATGCAGAAACCTTGATTCCGGCACATCGCTGGGCAGACGTTTTGAACTCGCGGCTGCCAAACGATATCTTAATTCGGGCTTCTGTTTTGGTTGATTCAACCTGGCACGCTCGATTTTCTGCCGCGTGGCGACGCTACCGTTACACCTTATTTACGGAAGCGCGTCCCAATCTGTTTGTTTGCCCGTTTGCTTGGCATTACTACCACGCACCGTTGAATGAAACGCTGATTCAGGCGGCACTCGATCCGATGATTGGGCGGCATCACATGGCGGCGTTCCACCGGGCAGGTTCGACTCGTCCGCACTCTTGGGTAGATATTCAGGCGGCGGAGTGTCAGCGTCAAGGGTCACTCGTAACAGTCGAAGTGCAGTCAAGCGGATTTCTGTATGGAATGATGCGGCTCTTAGTCGGCTTGCTGGTGCAGGTAGGACGAGGAGAGCGATCGCCCGATGATTTCACCAAAATCTGGACGGCACAGCGACGAGACGAAGTGAAATATGCGGCACCCCCTCAAGGCTTGTGTCTGCTGCGAGTTGGGTATCCTGAATCGCCCTTTCCGCCCGAAGTTTGGTATGATACTCAACCCCGATTTGTTTTGCCAAATGCGATGACCCTTGAGAAAAGTTCCTCTGGAACGGCTCCTGAATATTGCTTGAGTTAGTCAAGCGATCGCCAAGCGAGGTTCCTCTAGAACTGTCTAACCCTTTAACCGAAACACTGTCATGGAAAAAACCTATCTCCCACCCCAGGCTACTCTAGAGCGTAATTGGTACGTTGTGGATGCCACAGATAAACGGCTCGGCCGGCTTGCTACCCAAGTTGCGATGGTGCTACGCGGTAAAAACAAGCCGACCTACACCCCTTCGATGGATACGGGTGATTTTGTAATTATCATCAACGCCGAAAAAATTGAAGTGACGGGCAAAAAGCGCACCCAGAAACTCTATCGTCGCAACTCTGGTCGCCCCGGTGGGATGAAGACCGAGACTTTCGATAAGCTGCAAGCCCGCATCCCTGAGCGGATCATTGAACGCGCTGTCAAAGGAATGCTGCCGAAGAACTCGCTGGGTCGCCAACTGTTCACCAAAATGAACGTCTATGCAGGCCCGAATCATCCTCACGCGGCTCAAAAGCCTCAAGTTCTCGAAATCAACACCATCCCAAAAGGAGCTAACTAATGCAAGCCACCGAAGGTCGCGTCGTCTATCTAGGTACAGGTCGCCGTAAATCTGCGGTGGCACGGGTTCGCCTCGTTCCCGGTGAAGGTCAAATCACGGTTAACGGCAAGCCCGGAGATTTATATCTCCAATTCAACCCAGAATATTTGTCGGCTGCGAAAGCTCCCCTCGAAACGCTGGGATTGGAAGGTGAGTATGACATTCTCGTCAACGCTCACGGTGGTGGCTTGACTGGACAAGCAGATGCCATTCGTCTTGGGGTGGCTCGTGCGCTTTGTCAGCTCGACCCCGAAAATCGGAAGCCTCTCAAAACGGAAGGCTATTTGACTCGTGACCCTCGTGCCAAAGAGCGGAAGAAATACGGTTTGCGGAAAGCGCGTAAAGCTCCTCAGTTCTCGAAGCGCTAACTTTATTCTTGTCATTGGTTGATCGAAGATCGCCAATGACTCTTGAGCAAAATGTTAAAATTGATCTAGTAAGTTCGGAGATTCTCAATGCCTAAGCCTGATATTCACCCCAAGTGGTATCCCGAAGCCAAAGTCTATTGCAATGGTGAAGTTGTGATGACGATCGGGTCTACTAAGCCCCAACTCAACGTCGATGTATGGTCTGGAAATCACCCATTTTTCACGGGCACTCAGAAGATTATTGATACCGAAGGTCGGGTAGAACGCTTCATGCGGAAATATGGCATGGTGGACGAAACCGCGACAGCCGACGACAAGAAATAGGGCAGCTAGGTGATTTTGGATTTAGTTCCGAAATTAATGTCTTCCAATCTTGGCGATCGTTCAACAGATTGGAACCTAGCTGTAAACCCTAATTTTTTGTCTTGTCTTATGGCTGAAGCATACCTGCTAGCAAAATTAAATTCGGTTGAGCAAACCTTTAATGAGTTAACGCGGCGACTGGGCGACCCAGACATCGCCAAAGATCCGCCTGAGTTTCAACGGGTGGCGAAGATGCGTTCTTCACTAGAAGAAGTCGTTGACACCTATGAACACTGGCGAACCATTCAACAAGATCTAGCAGGTGCCCGCCAAATTTTGAAAGAAGCGAGTAGCGATCCTGAGCTTCAAGAAATGGCATCGCTTGAGGTTGGTGAACTTCAAGATAAATCGAATGAGTTAGAATCTCGACTCAAAGTTTTGCTGCTTCCTAGCGACCCCAACGATGAAAGAAACATCATGTTGGAGATTCGAGCGGGTACGGGTGGCGATGAGGCAAGTATCTGGGCAGGTGATCTGCTGCGGCTCTATTCTCGATATGCCGAGCGTCAAGGCTGGCGCGTCAAGCTGGTGAGTGAATCTCTAGCGGATATGGGCGGCTTTAAAGAAGTCGTGTTAGAAATTCAGGGCGATCGAGTCTATAGCAAACTCAAATTTGAGGCGGGGGTGCATCGAGTTCAACGTGTCCCGCTCACAGAAGCATCGGGGCGAGTTCACACTTCAACGGCAACAGTGGCAATTATGCCCGAAGTCGATGAAGTAGAAATTCACATTGACCCCAAAGATATTGAATTAACCACAGCTCGATCGGGCGGTGCAGGCGGTCAAAACGTCAACAAAGTTGAGACAGCCGTTGACTTGATGCACAAGCCGACCGGGATTCGGATCTTTTGTACCGAAGAACGATCGCAACTGCAAAACCGCGAACGGGCGATGCAAATCTTGCGGGCAAAACTCTACGAAATTAAACTGCGAGAACAGCAAGAAGCTGTCACATCGATGCGGCGATCGCAAGTGGGAACAGGGTCACGATCAGAAAAGATTCGCACCTACAACTACAAAGATAATCGGATCACCGACCATCGTTTAGGTCAGAATTTTCCGTTAGCTTCGCTTTTAGAAGGCGATGTAGAAACGTTGATTCAAAGCTGCATTTCTCAAGACCAGCAGGAGCGATTAGAAGCACTGGCAGCCGAAAGCGGTGAGCAAGTATCGGTTGCTTAGTCGATAGGGACTTAAAATCTATTGAATCAGTCAGGATCAATCCGCTTCTGCAATGGGATTAGAGGAAGGCGAATAGCACAAAAAAGGACATCTTGTATAGATGCCCTTTCAAAAAATGATTGCTAGAGATACGCAAAATTAATTGCGGCGTGACATCGCAATTATGAGATATTGCGCCAACTGCAACACTGCATACAACGCAGTTGCTACATAGGTAAAAGCGGCAGCATTCAATACTTTTCGAGCGCCTTGATTCTCCTCACCTTGCAAAATACCAAGCTCATCAATAATTCTGAGAGCACGGCTCGACGCATCAAACTCGACAGGCAGCGTCACGAGATGGAAGATAATTACCGACGCAAATAAGACAATCCCAATCTTGATGAAAATGCCTCCCAAAGCACCTAGAAATAACCCTGCAAAGATCAGGAGTGGGCCCAGATTAGACCCCAAATTGACCGCCGGAACCAACGCGGCTCGGATATTCATTGGCTTGTAGCCCTTCACATCTTGCAAGACGTGACCACATTCGTGAGCGGCAACGGCGGCAGCAGCTAGTGAGCTAGACCCGTAAACCACCTCAGACAACCGAACAGCCTTTGCAGTGGGGTCATAGTGATCCGTCAGTTCTCCTGCGATCGGTTCAACCGTTACATTTTGTACGCCCATACGCTTGAGGATAGTTTCGGCAACCTCAGCCCCCGTCAGCCCCAAACTAGATTGAATTTGTGAATATTTGCGGTAAGTACTCTGAACTCGCTGCTGTGCCCACCACACCAGGATCATGCCTGGAATCAGTAAAAAATAGGACGGATGGAAAAACATATTACCTCATCTAATGTCGTGAAACGGCTTGACAGACTAGACTTGAGCCTATGCTAACATTTCAATCTAGCGACCGTTGGGATTTTTGTTGAGCAGAACAATTAGAGTGAGATGTAATGCTTAGTGAAGTGATTGAGTCGTTGCGCTAAAATAAAGTCAGCGAATCCAGGAGTTTTCTGACTTCTACTGTGTCTCAATCTCTAAACCCATTAGCGCCGCCAACTCACCCCGATCAGCGTGAGATAATTCTGAACTGGTTAAAAGCAAACGTTCCTGATACCAGGGTTCGACACATTTTGCGCGTAGAAGAGATGGCGATCGAGCTAGCAAATTGCCACGGGCTAGACGCAGGGAAAGCGGCAAAAGCAGGATTGATGCACGACTTAGCAAAGTTTTTTAAGCCCCTGCGACTGTTGCAAATGGCGCAAAAAGAAGGGTTAACGCTTGATTCGGTGGATATTGCAAACCCGCATTTGCTACATGCCGAGGTGGGCGCGATCGTGGCTCGGGATCAGTTCGGCGTTTTTGATCCAGATATCCTACAAGCAATTTGTGATCACACGCTGGGCAGTCCGGGCATGAGTGCTTTAAGCTGTGTGGTCTATTTAGCAGACGGGCTAGAACCTGGACGGGGCGACACTCCTGAGTTAGAAGAATTGCGACACCTCAGTCGGCAAGACTTAGATCAAGCCATCTGGCGGTTAGCTGATTATTCTTTAAGACATTTATTAGACGCTCGTCACTTGATTCATCCGCGCACCGTTTTGACCCGCAACTGGTTTTTACAAAAAGGTTTCAAACGCAGTCCTAGAAAACATTAGCTTTGGAATTTACGCCAATGCCGCCTTACTAGATTGATTCACCCAATCTCGTTAACACCCACTTAGATTAGGAACTTAACCATTAATGACAGATTTCACCAAAGAGCAAATTCTTTCTACCTTCTCTGGCACAACTCAAACCGCACCCGATCGTAGCTACGAACTGGCTCTGCTTGCTGCTGAAGCTGCCGACGATCGCAAAGGTGAAGAAATTACGCTGATGAAAGTTGGAGAAGTCACCGTTTTAGCCGATTATTTTGTGGTGATTACAGGCTTCTCTAAAGTGCAGGTGCGGGCGATCGCGACCTCGATCGAGGACAAAATTCTTGAAAAGATGAACCGCCGCCCCCTACGCTCAGAAGGCGTTTCAGAAGGCACTTGGGTGCTTGAAGACTACGGCGATGTGATTGTTCATGTCTTGATGCCTCAAGAGCGAGAACGCTACGACTTAGAAGCATTTTGGGGACACGCGCCCCGAATGGCTTACGCAGAAATAGCCAGCTAGAGAGGGTTTGAGCGTTGAGCTTGAAATCAGAGTTATGGCATCGCGCTTCAAGTGACTCAAAACTTAAAACTCAACGCTCGAAACTCTTTTATACTGACGAATAGGCTGTTTCTGTTTCCTTCTTTGGCTTGGTTATGAACTCATCCGTCGTTTGCCCAGTCCCACTGGAACAGAGACCGATTAACGAATATCAAGACCTCAAAGAATCCTGGTTTTTTCGTTGGGCAACGCTTGACTTGTTTGCCTATGTTAAACCGACGATCGTGCTGTGGGGTCTAAGTTGGTTGGTGTCAGGCCCAGTTGCGGCAGTGAGTTTTGTGCCCGCAAAACACCCAACTCAGTTTGGGCTATTGGCAGCAGCAGGAGCCAGCATTATTCCCGCGTTGGCGCTGCTGCGACTCTATTTAGGGTGGCGATATGTCAAGACTCGGCTGCTAAATAGCAGCGTTTTTTATGAAGAATCGGGCTGGTATGACGGTCAAACGTGGGAAAAGCCTGTGGAAGTTTTGACGCAAGATCGGCTGATTGTGACCTATCAAGTCGAGCCTGTTTTGCAACGTCTTAGCCGCACGTTCCAGATTGTGGGTCTGATGTTTTGTGCGGGGAGCCTAGCTTGGTGGGTCTTATAAATTTTTTCTATCCTGTCTCCCTCTAATGTTAAAGTTCTACACATGACAAGGGGAAGAAGAACTCACGCATCGGCAGAACTGGAAGTCAGACTTCTGCGCGAAGGTATCATAGAATCTGTGCATCACGCTCAGGCGGCAATTTGTGACGATCGCGGTCGCATCTTACTAATGGCGGGTAATGCAGAAGCAGCGACGTTTGCTCGTTCTGCTTTGAAACCGTTTCAGGCGCTGGCGGTCACTACGACTGGAACGTTGGAGCGGTATGGGTTGACCGATCGTGACCTAGCAATTATTTGTAGCTCTCACAAAGGGTCAATTCATCAAGTTAGACAAGTTTTTAACATTCTTTGGAGAGCAGACATCGACCCCGGTGCGGTGCAGTGTCCAATTCCTCCTAATAAACAGAGTCCGTTGCAAGATAACTGCTCTGGCAAGCACGCTGGAATGTTGGCAGTCTGTCAGCAGCGTGGGCTGCCGCTCAACACCTATCTTCAAGCCAATCACCCCGTTCAGCAGTTAATCTTGACAAAGATCGCCGAGCTATTAAAAATTCCTGGCGCGGAATTTATTGTGGCGAAAGATGATTGCGGTGCGCCCACTTATTTTATGCAACTGCGACAATTGGCTTGGCTCTATGCCCAGCTTGCATCTGGCAATAGTCTAGACATGGAGCGCATCTCGCGATCGATGACGCATCACCCGATCATGGTTTCAGGCGACGGAGAATTTGACACCGAACTGATGCGTCTGACTGAAGGAGAAATTGTCAGCAAATCGGGTGCCGAAGGTGTGCAGTGTGTTGGACGGGTCGGTGAAGGTTTAGGGTTAGCCATCAAAGTTATGGATGGCGCTAAACGGGCAAAATATGCGATCGCCATCCACGTTCTCAAACAAATGGGCTGGATCACGCCCTCTGTTGCCGAAACTCTCTCAGACACCTATCTGACGATCGGGCGCTATAAACGCCTGGATGTCGTTGGAGAATTATCAATGCTTTAAACGTCGTCGGTCAGGAACCATTAACAAATCACTCATGTCTGATGAACCGACCACAACCGCGATCGTAAAAGCCTTGTTAAGATCCACGTAATTTAGATTACAACTCTGCCAACTGCGCTCTTGCCACCTATGAGTGAGATTATTCTTGACGTTCGTGACCTTCAGGTACAGTTCAAAACCGATACAAGAACTGTGAAAGCGGTGGATGGCATCTCTTTTCAGGTGAAACGGGGGCAGACGCTAGGAATCGTGGGGGAATCGGGTTCGGGAAAATCGGTCACGTCGCTGGCAGTGATGGGATTGGTGCCCAATCCGCCGGGTCGGGTGACGGGAGGCGAAATCTGGTTTAGTGATGCTGAAACGATCGGCGAACCGATAGATCTACTGCGCGTTCCGGTTAAGGAGTTGCAAAATTATCGGGGCGATCGGCTTTCGATGATTTTTCAGGAGCCGATGAGTTCGCTCAATCCGGTCTACACGTGTGGGTTTCAACTGACTGAGGCGATTCGTCTACACGAAAAGATCTCTGAATCTCAGGCACAGCGCCGAGCAGTTTCACTTTTGCAAGAAGTGAAACTGCTGCCGCCCGACGAGGAGCTTAAACGCCGATTTCTAGAAGAGTTTTATCCAGATGGGACGCAACCGAGTCAAGTTGAGATCGATCGTCAGATCAACCGACAGAAATTAGCCATGCTCGATCGCTACCCTCACGAGCTTTCGGGCGGACAGATTCAGCGTGTGATGATTGCGATGGCGATTTCTTGCAATCCCACTTTGCTGATCGCTGATGAGCCGACGACTGCGCTCGATGTGACGGTGCAAGCCACGATTTTGGACTTGCTGCGAGATTTGCGAAATCGGCGCGGCATGGGCATGATGTTTATCACCCATGATTTGAGTTTAATCGCTGAAATTGCCGATCAAGTTGCGGTGATGTATGAAGGTAAAATTGTCGAATATGGCTCTGTTTTAGACATTTTTTCTAACCCTCAACACCCTTACACAAAGGGATTGCTGACCTGTCGCCCTCAGCCCGATCGTCGCCTGCGCTACCTGCCTACCGTCTCAGACTTTATGGAAGTCTCTAGGCTGCGGAATGGGGAGACGCTGATCGAAGCGAAACAGCAAGATGTGAATGCTGCGCTCCGCAGTGCTGAGGAGATTAGCGACACTGAATTTAACTCGCGATTGCAAGAACTTCAGAAAAAACCGCCGCTCGTCTCAGTGCAAAATCTTCAGGTCGCGTTTCCGGTGCGGGGCATTTTTGGGCAGACCAAGCGCTATGTGATGGCCGTTAACGATGTCTCGTTTGACGTATATCCTGGCGAGACGTTGGGACTGGTGGGTGAATCGGGTTGCGGTAAAACGACCCTGGCACGAACGCTATTGCGGCTGATTGAAGCGAAAACGGGAAAAGTGCTATTTGAAGGCAAAGATATTCTGTCGCTGCCGCCAAAACAAGTTCGTCAATTGCGACGAGAAGCGCAAATTATCTTCCAAAATCCTTACAGTTCGCTCGACCCGCGACTCAACATCGGGGAAGCCGTGATGGAGCCGCTACAAATTTATAGTCGCGGCAAGGGCAAACAGCATCAGGAACGGGCAGCTTATTTATTGCAGCGAGTGGGACTAGACCCTGATTTGATGAAGCGCTATCCCCACGAGTTTTCGGGTGGGCAGCGGCAAAGGGTTTGTATTGCCCGATCGCTAGCTCTTAATCCTAAGTTCATCATCTGCGATGAGTCTGTCTCAGCGCTGGATGTCTCGGTGCAGGCGCAAGTGCTCAATCTGCTCAAAGAACTGCAATCAGAATTTGGGTTGACCTATATCTTCATTTCTCACGATCTCAGTGTGGTGAAGTTTATGAGCGATCGCATCGTCGTGATGAACCGAGGCAAAATTGAAGAGGTCGGCACGGCTGACACGATTTATCGTCACCCTCAACAACCCTATACGCGGCAGTTAATTGCGGCGATTCCGGTCGGGACGCTCGATCGGATTCGCGAACGTCAAGAACAACGCGGACTTTCTGCATCGTAAATCTGGGGTTGCTCCTTCGGCACTTATCAAGTCGATCGCCCTCTCATACCGATTTCGGAAGCAATTGTGACTGATCGCTCCATCGGACGGGGCACCGCATGCCATGCCCCTACGCTTTTGGATGGGCATGGCACTGCCGTGTCTGGATACGGATCTCTCGCTTTCACAAATCAAATGGATATCACCCAAGATATACATTTTTGATAAAAATCACTAAAAATACTACATTCTCAATCTTTAATCGCAAACAGATTCATGGACATTTGGGAGCATTGTGTTTCGTTAGCAGAAAAAACTGGTTTTTTGTTTGCATATTTTTGGTTCTTTTGACTATAATTCTAGAAGTAAGAGCCATCAAACTTCTCTTCCTGCAAGCGAACTTAATCAACTTAAGGAGAATCGGGTGGAAGACATAGAACTGACGCTAACGCCAGACGATTACAGCCTTCTCACTGATCTATATCAGTTGACGATGGCAGCCTGTTATGTGGGCGAACATCTAGATCAGCGTCGCGCCAGCTTTGAGATGACCGTTCGGCGCTTGCCTGAAAGATTTGGGTATTTGATTGCGATGGGGCTGGCTCAAGCTCTAGATTATCTAGAGAAATTTCGATTCAGTTCTACTCAGGTTGAAGCTCTCCAGTCGATGGGCGCTTTTGAGCATGCACCGACCCAATTTTGGGCTGTACTGCAAGAAGCTCGATTTAGCGGCGACGTTTGGGCAGTGCCAGAGGGAACCGCCATCTTCGCTAACGAGCCGTTACTGCGGATAGAAGCCCCTCTCTGGCAAGCGCAACTCGTCGAAACCTATTTACTAAACACGCTGAACTATCAAACCCTAGTGGCAACTCGATCGGCGCGAATGCGTGACGTAGCCGGAGTAGACGCAACCCTATTAGAGTTTGGCACTCGCAGAGCTTTCAGTCCCCAAGGTGCTTTGTGGGCGGCTCGTGCAGCATTGGCAGCCGGGTTAGATGCCACGTCTAATGTCTTAGCTGCCGTGAAGCTAGGACGCACACCTTCTGGAACGATGGCCCATGCGCTCGTGATGGCATTGAGTGCGACAGAAGGCACTGAGGCAGAGGCATTTACGGCATTTCACCGCTACTTTCCGGGTGCGCCGCTGTTGATTGACACTTATGACACGATCGCTGCTGCCCGCGATTTGTCCGAGCAAATGAAAGCGGGACTTCAACTATCGGGAGTGCGAATCGATTCGGGTGATCTCGCGTCGCTGTCTCAGCAGGTGCGATCGCTCTTGCCCGGAGTCGCCATCATTGCGAGTGGTGACTTAGATGAATGGAAGATTGCTGAACTAAAGGCGGCAGGAGCCTGCATCAATGGTTATGGCATTGGAACGCAACTCGTGACAGGTTCTCCAGTAAACGGAGTCTATAAACTGGTGGAGATTGACGGCATTCCAGTGATGAAAGAATCTCCAGGCAAGATTACCCATCCGGGACGGAAGCAGATTTTTCGTCGCGTTGAAAACGGAATCGTGCAGTGCGATCGCTTAGGTTTAATCCACGAAACTCCTGATCACGAACAGCCTTTGATGCAGCTTGTTTTCAAACAGGGGCAGCGAGTGCAAGAATCAGACAGTTTGAGTACGATCGCTGAACGAACGATCGCTTCTGTTGCCAGTTTGTCCGCCTCAGTTCGGGATATCGATCAGCCCGAATCGATTCCGTTAGATCTTTCTGACGATCTGTCCGCTCTAATCAAAAAAACTCGACGAAAAACAACCGATTGAGTGAACGCTTCTAGATTAAAGATTCTCCTTCACCCATTTAACCTATGTTAAGAGTTGCATTGTTTGGCACTAGCGCTGACCCCCCTACGAGAGGACATCTCGCCATTTTGTGCTGGCTTTCTCAGTACTTTGATCAAGTCGCGGTTTGGGCATCAGATAACCCGTTTAAGTCTCACCAAACGGCGTTAGACCACCGCACTGAGATGTTGCGATTGCTGATTAGTGACTTAGACTCATTTCGACACAACATTCAGGTCTATCCAGAGTTGAGCAATTCTCGCACCGTGATCACAGTAGAGCAGGCGCAGGAACGCTGGCAGGGTGCAGAATTTACGCTAGTTGTCGGGTCTGATTTGGTGGGTCAACTGCCAAAATGGTTTCGGGCGAGAGACTTGCTTGATCGGGTCAAGCTTTTAGTGGTGCCCAGACCCGGATATTTGATTGCAGACAAAGAGCTAGACCCTTTGCGGCAGATGGGAGCCGACGTGACGATCGCGGATCTCAATGCCCCAAATGTCTCGTCTACCGCCTACCGTGAACAGGGAGAAACGGAGGGGGTGACTTCTCCAATTCAGGCTTATATCGATCGGGAGCAACTGTACAAATGTCACGCACGCAGAGAAAAATTGCCCACTTATTAGCAGGAGAGGCGTTAGCAGATTTTAGAGTGGGCGTTGATAACGCAATCTTTTCGGTCGATACGGCGCTGAATCGGCTGCTGGTGCTGCTGGTGATGCGCCAAGAAGAACCCTTTCTGGGACAGTGGAGTTTGCCCGGAACGCTAGTCAGGCAGGGTGAATCTTTGGAAAATGCTGCCTACCGGATTCTGTCTGAAAAGATTCGGGCGCGAAATCTTTATTTAGAGCAACTCTACACGTTTGGCGGTCCGAATCGTGATCCGCGTGAGGCAGAGGATAGTTATGGGGTGCGTTATCTGTCGGTCAGTTATTTTGCGCTGGTGCGCTATGCCGAAGCCGAACTGATTGCAGATGGTGTGAGCGGCATTGCCTGGTATCCCTTAGATCAGTTGCCGCAGTTGGCATTTGACCACAACAAGATTTTGGAATATGGGCACTGCCGACTTAGAAACAAGCTGGAATATAGCCCAGTCGCGTTTGATGTGTTGCCCGAAGTTTTTACGTTGAGTGATTTGTTTCAACTCTATACAACAGTGTTGGGGGACAACTTTTCGGATTATTCAAACTTTCGATCGCGCCTTCTCAAACTAGGTTTTCTCAGAGATACGGGAATCAAAGCCTCACGGGGGGCGGGTCGTCCAGCAAGTTTATATCGATTTGATGCCGAGGCATTTGCGCCTCTTAAAGACAAACCTTTGGTATTTATTTAAGTGAGTAGAACATGAAAATTGCGATCGCTCAACTCAATCCGACGATCGGAGATTTAGCAGGAAATGCTCAACAAATCTTGCAAGCTGCACAACGAGCCGCAAGTGAAGGAGTGCGATTACTACTCACTCCAGAATTGTCTCTGTGTGGCTATCCGCCGCGTGATTTGTTGATGAATCCGAGTTTTGTTGAGGCGATCACTCGGACGCTACTAGAGTTAGCAGAGCAACTTCCATCAGGAGTCGCGGTTTTGGTGGGAACTGTGGAACCGAATGCGCGATCGCTGCAAAATGGCGGCAAACCTCTGTTCAACAGCGTCGCTCTTTTAGAACAAGGACAAATTCTCCAAATCTTTCACAAACGCCTGTTGCCAACTTATGACGTGTTTGATGAAGACCGCTATTTTGAGCCTGGAAAGGAGCCAAATCAGTTCACCTTAGAGCATTTGGGTCAATCTGTGCGGATTGGTGTCACCATTTGCGAAGACCTTTGGAATGATGAAGAGTTTTGGGGCAAACGGAGTTATACACTGAACCCGATCGCCGATCTTGCTCAACAAGGTGTTGATTTTACGATCAATCTTTCGGCATCTCCTTATACAGTCGGCAAACAACGTTTGCGAGAAGCGATGCTGCAACATGGGGCGGTACGGTTTGATCAGCCGATCGTCTATGCCAATCAAGTCGGCGGCAATGACGATTTGATTTTTGACGGGAACAGTGTTGCGGTCGATCGTCACGGAAATCTAGTTTGTCGTGCTCGTGTCTTTGAGGAAGATTGGGTGGCGATCGACTACAATCCCGAAACTCAGGATTTTCTGCCTAGTTCTGTGGCTCCTGCTCCTGACTGTGACGAAGCTGAAATCTGGGCAGCGCTGGTAATGGGCGTACGTGACTATGCGCGCAAGTGTGGCTTTTCTAAAGTTGTGTTGGGGTTAAGTGGTGGAATTGATTCGGCTTTAGTTGCTGCGATCGCTGCCGCCGCGCTCGGTGCCGAGAATGTATTAGGCGTTCTCATGCCTTCGCCTTACAGTTCTGATCACTCGGTTGAAGATGCGTTAAAACTCGCCAAAAATATTGGGATTAAAACTCAAATGTTGGCGATCGGGCATCTCATGCAAAGCTATGACCAAACTCTAGAAGACTTATTTACAGGCACAGAGTTTGGTGTTGCCGAAGAGAATCTTCAGTCTCGGATTCGAGGCACATTGTTGATGGCAATCTCCAACAAATTCGGCTATTTGTTAATCTCCACAGGCAACAAATCTGAGATGGCGGTCGGCTACTGTACTCTGTATGGTGATATGAATGGGGGACTTGCAGCGATCGCAGATGTGCCTAAAACCCGCGTCTACTCGATCTGTAAATGGCTGGGTTCTGACATCATTCCTACCCACATTGTTACTAAGGCACCGAGCGCTGAGTTAAAGCCGGGGCAAGTCGATCAAGACTCGCTGCCAGCCTACGAGATTTTGGATGACATACTCGATCGCTTGATTCATCAACATCAGTCCGCTACCGAAATTGTTGCTGCTGGACATGATCAAGTTGTGGTAGATCGCGTGGTTAAACTCGTGACGATCGCAGAATTCAAACGTCGCCAAGCGCCACCAGGATTGAAAATCACCGATCGCGCTTTTGGCACAGGCTGGAGAATGCCGATCGCTACTAAATGGATTGCTCGAACTGCGACCATTGCAAACGATCCTGCGAAACAACCCTCTCAGCCTGTTTGACTTGGAGACTATTCAAGGATTGCTTCACAGTTTTCCAAGAGTTAATCAAGCGTCAGTTCGACAGGGTTCACTCCGATTGTGAATTCGGGAAGCCCCCTAAATCCCCCAAAATGGGGGACTTTGAATCGGAAATTTTGGCTTGAAGTCCCCCAGAATGGGGGATTTAGGGGGCAGAAGCCGCTCTTAACGAAGCGAAAAAACTCGTCGAACTGACGTTAATCAATGGCTCCCTAACGCCCAACCTCCTAGAGTTGGATGGTGATTTTGTTGTGCACCTCCTCCACTTGAATTAGAGAACCATTACCGATCGCGATGTTGAACTTCACTAAAGAACGTTCAATTTGATAGCCCGGTAAAACTCGAACAATTTGATATTCAGTCGTCAAGTCACTCGTGCCATCCCATTTGAGAAATGCTAGTTGATTGGACGCAATTTCACTCAGTTGTGAAACAAACTCTTCAATGCGATCGCTAACATTCACGAGAATGCCAGACGAAAGGAAGATATAACGCTCTTGTAAATCCAAAGTCACACTGACTCGATAACGCTTTTCGGTTGAGCAACGCAACTCAACGGTGAACGCGATCGAGCTAGGAATCACAGTCCTAACTCCCATATTATTTTGTCCTCTCGGTTAGTTCAAAGAGGACAAGAATGCTGATTTCTCAGACATTCTAAAGGGATGAAGAATGTATGCAGGATCTTGATTCCAGCCTTTCAAGATCCCATAGCAAAGCTGACGGTGTACAATCATGAACGCCTCCTGAGTTATTGTCGGTAACTAGGGATGGAAGTCCTCGGAGTCTGATTTGCCGATCAGATTTCGGGGCACAACTTCATCACTGCGATGTATTCTACAGGAGTTTTTTGTTTTTTGGAATGCTAAATTTTTGAGGTGATGCGATTACCCGATGGGGAACTGCGGAGCGATCGTTTTTTCGGGAAGTGCGGGGAGATACACGGAAAGTTTCCGTATAATCAATAGTTCCACGAGAACTGGATACAAATGTTACCTGTTGGGAACACTCTATCCATCCCCAGTTTCGTAGAACAACCTCGTTGGAACCGACACGCGAAGCATAGTAGGTAGGGTTAACCGCACTGTTAACTTTAGTTGACAGTAGCTGCAATCGATCTGGTGCGGTTCAACTCGATCGTTGGGCTGCAATCGCGGTACTATATTCTCTTAAGTCACGCTGAAAAGCATTCACGCAGTCAAGACTATGACCATTCCACTTTGGGTTTTACTCGGCTTCGCGGGGTGGACGCTGGTGGTTTTGCTGGGCACCATTGGCATTTACCGCTGGAGTCGCATTTTAACGGGCAGAGCCAAACCCAATGAATTTCCAGCAGATATACCCCACGGAGACGATTGGTATCGCCGAGCGATGCGATCTCACGCCAACTGTCTAGAAAATCTGCCTATTTATACTGCCATTGTGGTTGTTATTGTTGCAACAGACACACGAAGCCCAGTCCTGGATATCCTGGCAACTCTGCTACTCGTTGCCCGTATTATGCAAACTATTATTCATATTGGTTTTAAGCAGAGCAACATGGTTGTTGGTTTTCGGTTTTCCTTGTTCTTCGCCCAGCTAATCTGCATGATTGGCATGGGGATTATGGTTGCAATGGTTGTATCGAAACCCTAATTCAAATTTGAGAAGTAGCTCATTCAGTGGCAACACCATCATACAACGCAGCCCAACCCTGCGATGGGGCGGACAGCCGTTTATCTGTGTCGTTAACTTGTCAGACTCGATCGCCAAAGTTGAGTTTTAGATGTCCGATCAACACAACCCTTTTGGCTGATAGCTCTCTACAACTCGTCCTGCGCCTCTCACTTGCGCGTAGTAAGTGCGACTTACGGCATTGCCTCGATCGGACAGTTCATCAATCCCAATCCCATTGCGTCCCTGATCTTTGCCGGAACTGTGAATGTAGCGATCGTTCCCTAGATAAAGTCCGACATGGGTGGCTTTAATCGGCGTACCAAAAAAAACTAAGTCGCCCGGCATCAGATCAGAAAGGGCAATTTTTCTCACAAATTCTTCTTGCTGATAGGCATCTCTCGGCAGTCGAATCCCTGCCGACGCGAAAGCAGCTTGCATTAGCCCAGAGCAGTCATAATTTGGGGCAACTGTTCCGCCCCAGAGATAGTAATTGGGCACTGCCATCGCAGATCGAGTAAACGCGATCGCCCCCGCAATTCGACGCTGAATCTCTGCCTCTGACCACACAGGCGCTTGATAAAGCGTTGCAGATGCTTCTAGAAATTGGCTGTCTTCAGCCGCCAACCAACCTGGATAGTCGTCTTCGCAAAGGCGGACTTGCAGCGGAGAATTTTGAGGGCTAGAGAGAATGGTCAAGCGGCGATCGGCTTCAGCTTGAGTTGCCAGACTGTTGAGTTTGGGCGAGGTGTAGAGATTAAGGTTAGCTTTGATGAGATACTGCATACAACAAATGAGCGATAAATAAACCCAGTTAATTATTAACGGCTCACGCCTCAAAAACTGATTATGACTTTCTTCCGCAAAGACGAACCATTACAAACGTTGGGCGATCGGATTCTCGAAACCACTTGGGCAGAGTTTCCGAGTTTGGCACAAAACCAGATTGCGATCACCTGGCTAGTTTATGATCCGCCAGTTTTTGTCAACACAGGCGGCGCAATTAACTTCAATGAGTTTTGGCAACAGTCAGTGCGTGGCTTTAGCTATCGAGGAGTCGAGCGCATCTATCCTGCTAGTATCGTCAAATTGTTCTATTTGGTTGCCGCGCAAGAATGGTTAGAGAAAGGCATGATTCAGACTTCAAATGAGTTTGAGCGGGCACTGCGCGACATGATTGTCGATTCGAGCAATGATGCTACGAGTCTGGTGATGGACATTCTGACGGGCACCACCAGCGGACCCGAACTGCCTGCCGCCCCGTTTGAAACTTGGAAGCAGCAGCGCAATATTGTCAATCGCTATTTTCAGGGGTTGGGCTGGTCAGAGTTAGCCACGGTGAATATGAATCAGAAAACCTGGTGTGACGGGGCTTATGGTCGAGAACGAGCATTTGTCGGCGACACCTTCGAGAATCGCAATATGCTGACAACTCATGCGGCGGCGCAATTGTTGCACAGCATTATTGGCGGAGTGGCGGTGTCTGCTGCCCGATCGCAGACGATGATGAATTTGCTGCGGCGATCGCTCAACTCTGACGATCTCAATGCTGACCCAGAAAATCAGGTGACTGGCTTTTTAGGCGGTGGGCTGCCTCAAGGGGCGCAGTTGTGGTCAAAAGCAGGATTGACGAGTCAAGTCCGTCACGATGCCGCCTATATCGAGCTGCCAACGCTTCGACCTTATCTATTAGTCGTTTTCACCGAGGGCAAACCCCACAGTGCCAATGAAGCAATTTTGCCGTTTGTTTCTCAGCAGGTCGTCGAGGCAATAAGTTCTCTATGAATTGATTAAGCCGATCGGTAATGTTCGATCGCTCGTTGAATAAACGCTTGCCACGTCTCATTCGGAATCCAAATTCTGTGTAAATCTTGTTCTGCTTGCTGATCATTATTGCGATCGTGCAAGCACCGATAGAGATACATAAATGCAGAAACTCTCATGTTCTTGGCGCAGTGGACAAAAATAGGTTGTTCGGCGTTGGCGTTAATGACTGCAAAGAAGCGATCGAGATCTTCAATTGTTGGATTCGTCCAAATCACAGGAATGTAAACATAGTCCATTCCCAGCGACTCTACAATGTCTTTTTCGTGAGGAATTGCATTCGTCGATCCTGGCGGAGCTAGATTTATGACCGTTTGATAGCCTGCTTCTTTGATCGCGGCGAACTGGTTCTCGATCGGCTGCCCTGCTGTAGCAATGTGGTCAGACAGCTTTAAAAAATTGTGAATCGCTTCGATGCTTTCAGTCATGAATCGTCAGAACTCAGGTTTCGCGAATCTGCGATCGTAGCTTCTCTAACTCTGGATCAACGTCAAGTTGAGCCGAAGCAGGCAACTGAGACGGAGTGCCCGACATCAGCTGATTTTTCATTGAGGCTAATTCTGCGTCAATTTCATTGGTTTCGCCGAGTGCCTCAAACCGCTTCTCTAAATCATCGGTGCCTAACTCCGCGATCGCTTCTGATTGTGCCTCTAGCTGCAACACTTTTTCTTCCATCCGCTCAAACGCATTCATGGCGCTGCCAGTGCCGACGTTGCTCAACATTTCATTCAGTTGCTGAGAGGCTTTTGCAGACCGGGCGCGAGCGATATAAAGATCTTTTTTGGTCTTCGCTTCTGAAATTTTGCTTTCCAGCTTCATCATGTTTTGCTTGAGCTGCGTGACGATCGCTCTCTGTTGAGTCAACTGCGCTTCCATCGCCACTGCGGTCTCTTGATAAGATTTGCGACGAGTCAGCGCTTCTCTCGCCAAGGGTTCGTCACCTTTTTGCAGGGCAAGTTGAGCGCGGCGATACCATTCTTCTGACAGCGATTTGGCTTGAGAACACTGCCGCTCGGTGCGCTTTTGGGTCGCGATCGCCTGCGCCACTGCCTGCCGAAGCTGAATCAGGTCGTCCTGCATATCCAAAACCGTCTGCTCCAGAATCTTTTCTGGATCTTCAGCCTGACCAACCAGGTGGTTAATGTTTGCACGAATCGCTCGCCAAATTCGGTCAAAAAGTCCCATCGCTGATCTCCGGTAATACGGCTCTCGCTAGTTACTCAATATTACCGTACCTTTTCGGTTGCGATTTCCTACTATTTGCGGACTTCGGCAGGAATTCCTTGATTTTGCAATTCTTCAACTTTTGCCTTGGCTTCTGCCTCGCTGCGATAGCTCCCCGATCGAATAAAGCCACCTTCAGGCGTATTGACAAACTCAGCCCCCGCATTGCTCTGCTGAATTTTGTCGTAGGTACGATCGCTGTCATAAGGCGTATCGACGTGATAAGTGACCGTTGGGGATGGAGATGGGGCCGGGGCACGCTCGATCGGAGGCTGAGGGCGAGGAATGGGCACAGTTGAAGGCGCGATCGGGGCAGATCTGATCGTTGGTGCTGGGATGTAGGACGATCGTGGATAGCTAACTGCTGGGGCAGGGTTGGGTCTGATCACTGGCGCAGAACGAACAGGTACGCTTCCAGCACTCACATTTGCAGGAGCGGGCACACTTGGGGCAGCAACAGGACTGGGCTGACTCGCAGCAGGTAAGGCAGCCGGGGACACCGATGCCGAGGGTGAAGCCTTTGTAGCGGAGGGAGGCTTGCTGTTTTGGGGCAACCCACTCGTCGGACGAGTCTTTAAAGTGGTCAGATTGCCTAACCCCAAGTCAACAAACTCTTTAGCGTCAAGCGGTGGCGTGTTAGGAATGTCTCCTTGAGACTCCTGGGCAGTGGGCACTGGGCTAGGCGCGGCTTCTCGTCGGGCAAAAATTTGGCTCAACCTGCTCAAACTTGAGGGGTTCATAATCACATAGCCAAACATGGCACTTGACAGCAGCAACATCAGCATCGCTCCCACGCCTAGCGGAGTCACGAGGCTTTCTAAAAAGCTGCGATCGACTCGGACTTGAGCTTCTTCTCTCGCCAAACTTCGCAACAGTTCTTCAGAAGACTCTAAATAATCATCGGGGGTTGAAGCGTTTGTCAAGTCATAGTCGGCTTCTGAATCTTGCAGCGAATGGCTCAAAGTTGCGTGGGGGTAATCACGATCGGCGGAAATCACCGCCAAATTTGAAGACAGGTCTGACTCCATGACAGCCGCATCGCGCCGCAGTGGAATTGGCTCTGCTGAGAGAATGGGCGGGACTGGGTGGGCACGATCGTCTCCAGAAACCTGATTTGCACTAGCAGCGTCCGCAGCCGAAAACGACATTAAATCGACTTTGGGGGCTTGCTTGCGTCTCAGCCCATCGATCGGGGGCACAGAGCGCCCGGCCTTTTGCCGTCGATATCGCGCCAACTCTTCATCAAGCCGAGTGTCGAGGCACCCTAGAGCACGTTGTAGCTTTGGGTGAAGCGAGGGAAGAGAAGCATGAGTGGAAGACTCAACCGACGGACTGTGACGCATTTTTTGACTCCTACCGTTTGAAACCGACGATTAGATCGCTTGCCGAACTTGCTAGAATCCTGGAGTTTCCCACAAGCGTTAATCTAAATAGAGACGACTTTGAGAATCTGCGCTCTCAGTGTAATTCACACGGCTCAAAGTGAATCAAAAACCTCGATCGAAATTTGGCATTTTTTTGCTCCTTCCCAGAGATGTAGTGTGAGTGACTCCTATGACTTTTCAACGCCTGCGAGGAGTTTTAGGCTCTCTACCCCAATATCGACCGCCTGAAGAAACGCAATTGCAGCAGGTTTTAAGATATTGGTCTGATGTGGTTGGGGTAGCTGTGGCAGCGCAAACTCGCCCGGTGACAGTTCAGCGCGGGGTGTTAAAGGTGGCTACGGCGAATGCAGGATGGGCACAGAACTTGGTCTTTGAGCGACGACGCATTTTAGAGAAGCTTAATGCTCTGCTGACCATGCCGCTCTTAGATATTCGGTTTTCGACCACTCACTGGCACAGCCCAGACAATCGCCAAGCGCTAGATGATGCAGAGCGATCGGGGCTGTGGCTAGAGCATCCTAGTCGAGTTGAAGATGTGCCAATCCCCAAAGCAAATCTGAACCCGGCAGACCCCAAAGCCGCGTTTGACTATTGGACAACGGTGATGCAGTCACGCAGCCAGCATTTGCCTCTGTGCCCTCAGTGCGAGTGCCCAACTCCGATCGGAGAGCTTCAGCGATGGTCTGTGTGTGCTGTGTGTGTCACAAAACGCTGGTAACTTAGAAAGCTTTACAAACCTTAATAACTACAGAGAAAATCTTGACCTTCAAGGTTGCCGAAACTCTTATACTATTTCTGCTTTTTTGTCATCTACTTAAGTAATAGATGCAGCTCTACTTTGAGACATAAGTCTTTTATAGTCTTCAAGTTTTTGGTTGCGTTTACATTCTTTATGCTTATTACTACATCTTGAGAAAGAAGATTATTTCTTAAGATTGACTTTATTCTCTATTTACTAACTGATTTTCGAGTTAATTAGTATTGCTTGATTTCTTGATTTTTAGTTGATCCCCGCTAGGTTTCAGTGAATACCGAGGGGTTTTCTCTATAAATTCAAAACTCGACAATTAGTTTTGTTCATTTCTTAGGTCAAATCTAAAGAAAATCTAAACCCAAGTTTCACCACAAAAGTCTTAAAACCTTGACGGCATCAAGAATTCAACTTTTTTACGCTACTGATCCCCAAAATATTTAGACCACAATAGAGATACGGCAGATCACGTTGCTGTAAAACTAGCTTCTGAACATGAGAGTTATTGCAATCAATTAAATTTTGCAATCAGTCTTAGTAAATCTCAGATTTCAGTGACAAGTTTCTTTTTCAAAAATCCGTGCGAAGTCCTTAACCACACAAACTTTTTCTGAAAGCCTAATCATTATGAAACGCTCCGATCCCTTAGCTTCAGCCTGTCGGCATTGCAGACATTATGTGCATGAAGGAAGACGTGGGGGAAATTGTGGTCAGCTAAATGTTCTCGTTCAGGGGAGTTGGAAAGCTTGCTCTTTAGCATTGCCTGCGTTTGCACCCAACTGGCAATTTGAACGAATGATGGCTTTGCAGAGTGAGCCAGTAGAAAAGCTTCCAACCCCTATTTCTAAGCACGGTGACTTGTGTCACAAACCTTGCACAGAGTTTGCGGTGAGCAGTTTAGAAGACTATGCCGCTCCTATAGAAAAGACGGCATAGATTTTCTGAAGCACCTTACAGTTTCTGAATGCTTCTAGCCCGATCGCACCTCTAGCCAGGTGCGATTTTTGTAATGCTCCGCACTAAGGCAACCAGGGATATTTACGGAAATCAGGGCTGCGTTTTTCTAGGAATGCCTGTTTGCCTTCAGACCCTTCTTCAGTCATGTAGTAGAGAAGGGTGGCGTTTCCGGCAAGTTCTTGCAGCCCTGCTTGACCGTCGCAGTCGGCGTTAAAGGCAGCCTTGAGGCAGCGAATCGCGATCGGGCTTTTCTCTAAAATTTCTCCTGCCCACTGAATGCCCTCGGCTTCGAGTTGCTCGATCGCAACTACACAATTGACCAAACCCATTTCTAAGGCTTGCTCTGCGGTGTATTGGCGGCAGAGATACCAAATTTCTCGCGCTTTTTTCTGTCCAACGATTCGCGCCATATAACTCGCTCCAAATCCCCCGTCAAAGCTGCCGACTTTGGGCCCGGTTTGCCCAAAAATGGCGTTGTCGGCGGCGATCGTCAAATCACACAGCATGTGCAGAACGTGCCCACCACCGATCGCATATCCGGCAACTAAGGCGATCACGACTTTGGGCAGCGATCGGATCAGACGCTGTAAATCTAAAACGTTTAATCGCGGCGTACCTTCTTCATCCATATAGCCACCGTGACCCCGCACGCTTTGATCGCCCCCTGCACAAAATGCATATTTGCCATCGGTGTGAGGGCCCGCTCCAGTCAAGAAAATGACCCCAATCCGGCTATCTTCACGAGCGTTGCTGAACGCATCATAGAGTTCGACGACTGTTTTAGGGCGGAAGGCGTTGCGCTTATGGGGACGGTTGATGGTGATTTTAGCGATACCGTCAGTCTTGTGATAGAGGATGTCTTCGTAGGGTTTGACGAGGTGCCATTCGACGGTCATAAAAACTGGGGGTTAAGGATTAATCGATCGGGCAAAAATGCCTAAATGATGGTGCCGCCATCGGGCATCGGCAGCGCGATCGGTCTGCAATTCTAATACGCGGATGCCCTGAGCAGGGAGAGGATTTAGACGTTTGACAAGCTGACTCCAGGTGTGAATCTGCTCATACTCTAAATCGTAGGTTTTGCAAAGGTTGGCGAAATTAATGTTTTGTGGCGTGGCAAAGAATTCTTCAAACGGGGGATTGAATTGAGCGATCGGCAACATTCCAAAAATTCCGCCGCCGTTGTTGTTGATCAGCACGATCGTCAGATGCCCAACAAAATGATTACGAAGTAGGAAGCCGTTGGTGTCGTGCAGGAGTGCGAGATCTCCAGTCAATAAAACGCTGCTTTGGTTGTGGTGAGCGACTCCTAAGGCGGTTGAAAGTGTGCCGTCAATGCCGTTTGTACCACGATTAAAAAAGGGCTGGATGGCAGAATCTCCGGGTTTCCAGAAAAACTCGACATCTCGCACGGGCATACTGTTAGAGATAAAAAGAGGAGTTCCATTAGGCAAAGACTGAGACAGCAACCAGGCAGTTTTGCCTTCAAATAAGGTCTCTTCGATCGTCATAGTTTGGTCGATCGCGTGTCTTATTTTTGAGTCGGCGGTCTGCCAAAGTTCTAAATAAGGGCTAGACGGATGTGTTTCGGCGGACAGTAGACCTTTTGCATGAATCCGGGAAATCCCCCTAAATCCCCCAATTCTGGGGGACTTTGATTCTGGTTCCCAAGCTTGGGGGGCTAGGGGGGCTTCCGATGATTCGTGCAGGAAGCCTAGCGTTTCTGCAAACGATTCGGCAGATGTTTGGAGATGAGTCGTTCTGCCGTGAAGTGGATCAAGATTGCGATCGCTCGGATCGATCACCCATTGCCTCGGCTGAGTTTCTGCTAACCACTGCCGTAATTCTCGACTAGTGGGCATCTCTCCCACCCGAATTACCACATCGGGAGCCAGCTTTTGAGCTAAATTGTGGTTTCTCAAAATCAAATCATAAGTTGAAATTAGATAAGGATTGAGACTTGCATAGTTGCGGAGGGGAGACAATCCTTCAGCTAAGACGGGCATTCCTAGTGATTTTGAGAGATGGGCGATCGCCCGACAATAACGCTCTGGTGATTCGGGTTGGGCACATCCAGCGATGATGATGCCGTGAGCATTTAGAGGAAATGGGCAGACAGCAGCAGACAGAGAGACGGCAACGAGCGGATGAACGTGACCAAAAAAGGTTTCAGCCTCAAAGGTGGCTTCTAGTGCTTGAGCATCTGACTGGGGAAGCGGGACGAGCGGATCGCGGAACGGAAGATTGAGGTGGACGACTCCAGGACTTGAGCCTAGTGATCGCTGCCACAATTGGATCAACGTTTGGCGTAAATATGCCAGCATGGGCAACTCGATCGAGGGCAATGCCAACTCTGCGTAAGCTTTGGGATAGGAGCCAAAGAGTTTGTGCTGGTCGATCGTTTGTCCGGCGTTGCAGTCCCGCAGTTCTGGCGGACGATCGGCTGTCAGAACTAACAGAGGAACGCAGCTTTCACTCGCCTCGATAATCGCTGGATAGAAATTTGCGCCAGCCGTGCCAGACGTGCAGATTAATGCCACAGGTTGGTGAGTGCGGCGCGCCAGACCCAGGGCAAAAAACGCCGCTGATCGCTCATCTAAAACCGGAATTGCCTCAATTTTGGGATGTTGAGCAAACGCGATCGCCAAAGGTGCCGATCGAGAACCGGGGCAGATCACAGCCGTGGTCAAGCCGAGACGCTGAAGGGTTTCTGCCAGGACGGAAGCCCAGACAGTATTGGTGTTGCGGAAATCGATCGACATTCGGAAAATTAAGCTTCTGGATCAATTCCTTGCGCCCGGAGTTGGGCAACAAGACGCTCTGTACGCTGACGTTCTCGCTCAAGTTGAGACTCGGCTTGCTCAAGTTGAGATTCGGCTTGAGTAAGTTGGCGCTGAGTCTGCGCGGCGGTTTCGTGTCCGGTTAAGAGCAAGGTTCCCTGATTGTCCCACCAGCGCAGCCAGGGAATGTCGAGATTTTGATATTGACCTTGCCAGATTCCTAGCTCAACGCCTAGTTGAGAAATGGGGTAGTGTCCCCGATCGTTGGTGGGCACGGGTAGATATTGATTTTCGATCAGGTGATAGACCTCAACGCTGGCTTTGGTGACTTCATAAATTCCATAAAAAGCGGGACGAATCACCTGTTCATAAATCCAAAATTTGCCCGTCCAGGGTGTGGTGTCTCGCTCTTGTGAGCCGTCGCCTGAGACAAACTCCAGCACGATCAGCGGCGCGATCAGTTCTTGCCAAAGCACGTAAGAACGGCGAGACTCCCCATTAATCGTGGGGGGCACATTCGCCACATAAAACCAATCAGGTGCCTCTGCGCCTCTTTGGGGGGGGTCAGTCATCCGCCAATAGATGCCGCTATCTTGACCGATGCAATATTGCCCGTCTGCATGACGCTGCTGCAAAATCGGCTCGATCGAGTCAGTCAACAAAACACTCTGAGGGTGTTCTAGAAAGTTTTTCACAAACGTGCCATCTGATTCGGGAAGCTGCGTGTGGTCAGGCAGTTTTGTGAAGGTCGGTAAATCTGCAAATGAGGTCATAGCACAGCACTCGCGTCTCTCTTTATCAGTGTAGTCGCTTGACTAGACCAACGCGGCTAAAAGCGCTTGTAGCTTGAGCTGGACTTCGGTTAATTCTTTATCGGGATTGGAACCTGCCACGATTCCCGCTCCGGCAAATAATCGAGCGTGACATCCATTCAGCACCGCAGAACGAATTCCGACCGCAAATTCGCCGTTACCTTGCTGATCGACCCAGCCGATCGGAGCCGCATACAGCGATCGCTCAAACTGCTCATAGTGACGAATTTGCTCACAGGCAAGCTCTCTCGGAGCGCCTGCCACTGCCGGGGTTGGGTGCAGTTTGGCGACTACATCCAGCAGGTGAACCCTCGATGGAACGGTGGCCCGAATTGGAGTATGTAAGTGTTGAATATTGGGAAGTTGCAGCAGACGAGCCGACGATCGCTGCGTATTCAGCCCCAATTCTTCTAAATGGCGCGTGATGAAATCAATCACGACTTGATGTTCATGTGTTTCTTTTTGACTTGACAGCAAGCGATCGGCCAGTTGAATGTCTTCGATCGCGGTTTTGCCACGAGGGGCTGACCCTGCTAAAGCATCTGTTTCTAAATGCTGATTGTGAATCTTAACTAAACGTTCTGGACTTGCCCCAATAAAGGTTTGTCCCTGACTGTTATTGGTTGAAAAAATATAACAATTTGAGTAAAGTCTGCGGAGATTATTAAGAGAGTTGACTAAGTTAAATGGAATCGGTAATGTCACGTCTAACGCATGAGCTAAAACGATTTTATGAAGGTGCTTTTTTTGAATTGATTCCAGAACAGATAAGACTGACTTTTTAAAATGATTAGTATGGGAAAAATCTTTTCTGGCGAGTTTGTTGAGTCCGATCGCCAAATCAATCGCTTGATGTTTTACGGCTCTAATCGTCTGAAACTTTTGCCATATTTGAGCAGATGATCGCTCCGGGTCTAGAGTTTGATCGATTACGACATTGGCGACGATCGTGCAGCGATCCGCTTGACGAGACACCTGCCAACGAGGGAGAAAAACCGACGCAGATGGAAAAGACAAATTCTCTTGCAGGGGCTGATCAAAAAATGAGAAACTACAGAAAAAATGTGTTCCCGAAAAAGGAGTTTCTGAATCTCCAAATTGAATCGCATTGGTTGAAGCGCTGCGGATAAATTCTTTTGCCTCAACGAATCGATTCTTGCCCTCAGTTTTAAGCTCGATCGTAGTATCGATCGCCAAAATTGCTTCTTGCTGACCGCTTTTCTCAAAATAAAAGTGGCGCTGATCGGGTCGAACAATTGCCTGAAGAACTGCTAGAGGATCGATGGGTTCTATCTCTAACGAAATGCTGACAATTTGCGAAGATTTGCGAAGGTTCGCTCTTTTGCAAGTCGCTAGGAATTGAGCGATCGCAGTTTGATTTTGAGCACGATCGAGCCGACAAGGGGTGATAGTCATGCGGGTATCAATAAAACCATCTCGTTAAGCTGATTCTAATGGCTGAAGGATCAGGTTCTCGATCGAGCGTTGCCCGGTCACCTTTAACCGAAAATCGTCAGGCGGCACAAACGTGATGCCGCGCCGCACCGGACGCACCGGACGATCGTAGTTCGTTTGAAACTCATAGCTCGATAAAACTGTCGCCAAAACCAGCTTCATTTCAAACAGCGAGAGCGCCATGCCGACACAACTGCGACTGCCGCCGCCAAACGGCAAAAACTCAGACGGCGAGAACTTCTGAGCGATGAAGCGATCGGGATTAAATCGCTCTGGCTCTGGGTAAGTGTCGGCTCGATGATGCGCCAAATAAATGCAGGGCACCAAAATTGCGCCTGGCTCAAATTCATAACCCTCAATGTGAACGGTTCGTTTAACTTTGCGAGGTTGAGAGATCAGGGCGATCGGATAGACGCGCAAAGCTTCTTTGCAAACGGCGGTCAGATAGGGCAACTGAGATAGCGCCGTCGGATCGGGATTTTCGCCCAGGGTTTGAAGTTCTGTCAGCAGGCGATCGAGACAGTCTGAATGACGATGAATCCAGTAAAATGCCCACGCTAAACCCGATGCGGTGGTTTCGTGTCCGAGTAGCAACAAGGTCATCAACTGGTCGCGCAGTTCCACATCGCTCATCGATTCGCCTTGATCATCGTGTGCCGTCATCAGCACTGAGAGAATGTCAGTTCGACCGTTTAGGGATTGGGAGCGACGATCGCCAATCTCAGCATAAATTAGCGCGTCAATCTCCTGCTGTTGAGCCAAAAAACCGCCCCAAGGACTCCAGCGCCCCAAATTTTGCTGAAGCATGGGAAAGAAAAACTGCGTCGAGTAAAGCGGCGAGGTAATGGCTTCGAGTAAATGACTCAGCAACTGTTTGAGTCGTTCGTAACGCGCTCCGGGCACCATGCCAAACACGACCTGCAAAATCACCTGAAGCGAGATTTCTGACATCTCTTCGCGAATAGTTAGCGATCGTCCAATCTGCCAATCTGACATCTGCTGTCTCGCCAGATCACAAATGACGCGCCCCTGACCATAAAGCTGTTCTCGATGCAGCGCAGGCATCAACAACTGTCGCTGTCGCTGATGGCGTTGCCTTTCTTGCATGATCACCGACTGATCGCCCACCAACGGACGAAAAATGTGAGTCACTTTGCCAAACTCAAACGAGTCTGCCAGCGTCGTAAAGATTGCCTGAATCGATTCAGGATTGCTAAAAAAGACGACAGGCGGAGAGTTGACACCCAATACCCGCAGCGTAAAGGTGTCTCCATATTGTTGGGCACAGCTTTCAAGAAAGTTAATCGGTTGAGCCACGATCGCAAGGGTTTGCAGCAGCGAAGGCAACCGAGATCCATCAGGCAATTTCATCAAGGCATTTCTACGAGCGTCTGCGATCTAGTCTAGAAGCAAAGGAGGAAGGGATGAGGAATAATCCTCCGACGATGTAACGTTTCTATAACACCCCTCCAATGCCTCAAACCAGATGGGAGACTGAGAAGCACAGCATTATTAGAGTCTTCTGGCAGCTACAGGAGTTTTGTTAATGACGACCAGGACGATCGAGCGGACGAGTAAAAAACTCTGGTTTGCCGCCATTAAGCCACCGATGTATAGCGTGGCAATCATGCCGATTTGGGTCGGTTCAGCCGTTGCCTTTGCTGAAACACATCAATTCAACGCTTCAATCTTCTTCACGTTTTTGATCTCCGCCATTTTGATTTTGGCCTGGGAAAATTTTAGCAATGACGTGTTTGACTCTGAAACCGGAGCCGATGTCAATAAGAAAAATTCTCTGGTGAATATGACGGGCAATAAGTCCCTGATTTTTTGGATTAGTAATCTTTGTCTCGCAGCAGGATTGTTGGGCATCAGCACGATCGCCGCTCGGCAGCAAGATTTCACAGTGATTGGGCTAATTCTGCTGTGCTGTGGCATTGGCTATATCTACCAGGGTCCGCCGTTTCGTCTCAGCTATAAAGGGCTTGGAGAAATTCTCTGTTTCTTTGCGTTTGGCCCATTGGCGTTTGCGGCGACTTATTACAGTCAGACAAAAGCCTGGTCAAATACGAGTTTGGCAGCGTCGATCGTCGTGGGCATTGCCACCAGCCTAATTTTGTTTTGCTCTCACTTTAATCAGGTGAAAGATGATGCCGCGATCGGCAAAAGATCCCCGGTAGTGCGGTTGGGGACGAAGCGATCGGCACAGCTTTTGCCCTGGATTTGCGGCAGTCTCTATGCGCTGACCACTCTATTTGTGATTCTCAAAGTTTTCCCCGTTTGGACGCTGCTGATCTTTCTCAGCTTGCCCGTCGCTCGTAAACTCTGCAAATTTATCGGTTCGCAGCATGATCAACCTCAAAAACTTACCTTCTGTCGTTTGATCGCGGTCGAACTCCATTTTTGGAGCGGGCTGCTTTTAGGGCTGGGCTTTATGTTGACGCAACTGGTTTAAAAATGCGATTTGAGTATCGTCCTTATCGTCGATCGTTTCGGCAACCGTTGCAGACGAGTCATGGTTTATGGACGGTTCGAGAAGGCATTATTTTACGTCTCACTGATGATGTCGGGCGTGTTGGTTTTGGTGAGATTGCACCGCTTTCTTGGTTTGGTTCAGAACGGTTTGAAGACGCGATCGAGTTTTGTCAGCAGTTGCCTGAAGTGATTAGTTTTGACACGATCGCGACGATTCCGGCTCATTTATCGGCGTGTCAATTTGGGTTTGAATCTGCTCAGGAAATGTTAACGACTGATCCGACGATCCCGTCGAAGTTGACCTACAGCGCTCTTTTGCCAACTGGATTCGCTGCCCTTGATCGCTGGCAAGATTTGTGGAGTCAAGGCGATCGCACCTTTAAATGGAAGATTGGCGTTGCTGACATTGAAGATGAGATTCAACTGTTTGAACAACTTGTTGATGAACTCCCGGCTAAAGCGTTGTTGAGATTAGATGCCAACGCAGGACTGACATTCTCACAGGCTGAAATGTGGCTTCAACGCTGCGATTCGTTAGGCAAAACAGACCCGACTCTGGAATTTTTAGAACAACCGCTCACAGTCAGTCAATTTGGTCTCATACAGGAACTGAGCCGAAAATACTCAACGCCGTTAGCGCTCGACGAATCCGTCGCCACTTTGGATCAGTTGCGCGAATGCTATCAAAAGGGCTGGCGAGGAATTTTTGTGATCAAACCTGCGATCGTCGGTTCTCCATCTCAATTACGAAAATTTTGTCGAGAGAACGCGATCGATACCGTCTTTTCATCGGTGTTTGAAACCGCGATCGGACAACAAGCTGGGCTGCGATTAGCCGCAGAACTATCGCTCAAAAATCGCGCCGTCGGATTTGGAACCTCTCATTGGTTTGATGAATTGATGGAGGAGGGCGATCGACTATGGCAAAGTCTCTAATTCACCACCGAGAAAATTGGCTCGGCTACAGCAATCGAGAACTCAACGACTTAGCAGACCAGCGATATCAGGCACTCAAACGATATTCAACTCCTCCGACCATTTTGTTAGCCGAACGGAACCCGATCGAGTTTCTCGCGGGGTTTCTTGCCGCCTGTTCTGCAAATTGCTCAATATTTTTGTGTAACCCCGACTGGGTTGAAGCCGAATGGCAACAGGTTTTTGACCTCGTAGAACCCGATTTAATCTGGGGAGAATCCCTGCCATTTTTTAACGTGAGTTCAATGCACTCTGACGAACCGCCCCCCAACCCCCAAGTTTGGGGGAGCCGGAGTTCAAAGTCCCCCAAACTTGGGGGATTTAGGGGGCAGGACGGACTCGTAACGAAGCCGTCAAATTTACGTTTTTCTAAAGACGTTCATCCTACAAAATCACGCTTTACGCTTCCCGATTCGCCTCTGATCATGATTCCGACGGGGGGCACTTCGGGCAAGATTCGATTTGCGATGCACACCTGGGAGACGTTGACGGCTTCGGTTCAAGGATTTCAGCAATATTTTGGAGTCGATCGCGTCCATTCGTTTTGCGTGTTGCCGCTCTATCATGTCAGCGGTTTAATGCAATTTATGCGATCGTTCCTCTCAGACGGACAGTTAGTGATTCTTCCCTGGAAAGCTCTAGAAGCCGGAGAAGCACAGTCTATCAGCCCTCAAAACTTTTTTCTCTCCCTCGTTCCCACTCAACTCCAAAAACTTTTATATCAACCTCAAACCATTTCTTGGCTTTCCCAATTTGAAACAATTTTGTTAGGCGGTGCGCCTGCGTGGTCAGACTTGTTAGATCAAGCACGATCGTATCATCTGCCGATCGCGCCCACTTATGGCATGACCGAAACTGCCTCACAGATTGTCACCCTCAAACCAGAAGATTTCTTAAAGGGCAAATTCGGTTCTGGTCAAGCCTTACCCCACACTCAGATCACCATTCAAAGCGAAACGGGCGAACCGTTAAAAATGGGTGAAACCGGAAAAATCACCATTCAAACCGACTCATTGATGTTGGGTTACTATCCCAACTTTTTAAAGCAAACCGTTTATCAACCCGACGATTTAGGATTTTTTGATTCGCAAGGCTGTTTGCAGATTGTCGGACGCGACAGCAACAAGATTATTACCGGGGGCGAAAACGTCTTTCCGGCAGAAGTTGAGGCGGCAATTATAGCAACCAAACTCGTCAAAGATGTCTGCGTGTTAGGCATCAGCGATCGCATTTGGGGGCAAGCCATCACTGCCGTTTATGTGCCTCAAAATTCAGACGTTTCTAATCAAGCATTGATCACTTCCCTTGATGAAACTCTCAGCAAATTCAAGCGCCCCAAATATTGGATATCACTCGAAAAATTGCCTCGAAATCCTCAAGGAAAGATCAACTACCTACAACTCAGGCAAATTATCGCAGCGAAGACGGGCACGCCGACGACTCTTGCCAAAGCTTAAACAGAATAAACTCCGCCCGCTCACACAGCGTTCCGGGGAGCGAGTCGCCCAATTCGGCTAAAAAGATGCCTTCCTCGCTGCTGGTGGTTTGCGCGATCCAGGTTCCTCGCAGGCTGACCTCGATGAATTCTGCATCGCATTGGCAGAGCGCGATCGTGTCATTGAGCGATCGTTGCACCACCGCATCCAGCAGTTTCCAAGCCTGCAAAGTTGCAGACAGCAAAAAGGTCGCAGTGCCCGGTTCGACAATCAGCCGTTGCCCGACTCGCATCGCCAACACGACCCGCAGCATTACCAACTCTTCGAGCGATTGGTTGACGCGCTCAATAGTGATCCCCGTTTCGGTATAGGTAAACTTCAACATTCCTGGTGGCTCCTATGTTCCAGGGTTTACACATTTCAAGGGTTTGCAGTTTCAAAATGGGCAGGCGATCGCTTGATTAACGTCAGTTCGACGAGTTTTTTCGCTTCGTGTCAACGGGTTCGGCCCCCTAAATCCCCCATTCTGGGGGACTTTGAACCGGAATTTTTGGCTTGAAGTTCCCCAATTTGGGGGATTTAGGTAGCTCTCCCGAATTCACACTGCCTTCTCAGCAAAGCTGTTCGGAGTGAACCACTTCTGTCGAACTGACGCTAGATCAGCTTCATCGCAACTGCTGCGTTTTCCGTTTGTTGTCAATTAAAAACCTCCGCTTCTGGTAAGTGTGAAGCGGAGGCTAGAAAAACTACTTGAGTGTTTTCTGGCTAGACCGGGACAGGAACGCGCCTGACCCACCCGCTTCGGAGTAATGGGTGCTGAATACTTGGGGAGCGATTGATTGATAACGTGCTCATAAACGGCAAAACTACGACTCTGCCCGCCTCACAAGGATGATCGCCGATGCGATTTCCTAGCCAAAACGATGTAAATGAGAGCCGTAGAGATTTCATTGCAGAAGATTTAGAGGACTTACTTGCAGTCTACAGTTAACATACTACACTTGTAATATAAAAGTGTCCAGCTACTTTGGAGGAAGACCATGCATACCTTAACTCGCACCACCACCACCGACATGGAAGTCACCAGCATCCGGCTGGAACGAGAGTTAAAGGAACAGTTAAAATCACTGTCTGGCAATCAGGGCTATCAGGCATTGATTCGAGATATTTTGTGGAACTATGTCCAGCAAAAATCGGGTGACTATACGCCGACCATCGCTGCGTCTGATTTTCGAGCCACGATCGCGGCCACCGCTCAACAAGAAGAACACTGCGCCTTAACGGGAAAGGTGATTCGATCGGGCGACGCAATGATGCTTGGGTTTACCACTGAAGGCAATTTAATTCCTCTCAGCGTGGGCAGTTTGTCATGAGATCAGAGGTTTGGGTTTTGACGTGAAAACATTGGACTCAAAATTCAAACCTCTAAACTGCTCAAAGCTTTGCTATTATAGTGAGGCACAAAAACGCGGATGTGGCGGAATTGGTAGACGCGCCAGATTTAGGTTCTGGTTTCGCAAGAAGTGAAGGTTCAAGTCCTTTCATCCGCATAGATTGGTACGGTCACGGAACTGCCATGCTGACAAAACTGTTTAGATAATTTATGCTGACAATCTTCGTCTAGAATTACTCTAAGCCTAGTTCTTCGCACGGTGTCCAATGCAGCAGCGACCGTTGGAGCGCTGAAGTGGACTGGTTTTCTAAGGTGTTGTACCTGAATCCACAGACGTTGGTGAACTGAAACGAGGCATTGTCATCAATTCTCAGAGGCGAATGGCTCAGAGGTTTCACTCGATCGAAACCACAATTCGCAACTACACTACTCACACCTTGAACGCTTTTAGGAATAGAGCGATCGCCGAGGTCAGCGAAGTTGCCCTCAAGTTCGGCACCCATGTCGATGTCTAGTCCGGGCTTCCCTACATCGCCAACGGTAAAGCAGACTGCAACACAGAAATCACTGTGAAGTGCGTGTCCCAACCTACAATTATCCGCCTTGTATACGGACTAATTTAGGCATTAGAATCGGGTGTTTCTAAACTGGAGGTCAGTTTTGGATCAAGATTCAAAGTATTCCAAGCGTAGTGAAACCGATCGAGTTTTTCGCGCTCTAGATTCTCTTGGTCAGACAGCAGAAACCCTAGTTGCGGCTGACACACTCTCAACGTCTGAGCAATCCCTACTAACGATGTCATCGCTGGGCAAACTGGGGCGGTTTGGTAATCAGCTTTTTCAATATGCGTTCTTACGGATTTGTGCGCTGCGATCGGGCGCACAGATTGAGTGTCCAAGCTGGATTGGTCAATCGCTGTTTGGGCATACTGAACCGCCGATCTCTCAGCGTTTAACTCCCGCGATCGAACAATCCAACCAGGGTGAGACTTTGTTCGATGCGTTCCCAGAGTTTATTCCATACATTGAAAAAATGGCAGGAGCGCCAAGTGTTCGAGTCGGAGTTGAGGCGCTAGAGCCAGGGCTAATCAACGTAGATCTGTGGGGCTTTTTTCAAGTTCACACTCGATTTTTGCAGCCCCATCAAATCTTTTTTCGATCGCTGTTTCAACCTGTTCCTGATCTTAGAGACGCTTTAGAAGTCGGGCTTGCCCAGTTGCGATCGCAAGGCAAAACGATTATTGGGCTACACATTCGACGTGGCGATTTCGTCCGCTTGCCTCTAGCGGGATTTACCTTGGTGGTGCCGCTGGAATGGTGGTGTGACTGGCTCGATCGCACGTGGCATCAGCTTGACCAGCCCGTGCTGTTTCTGTGTAGTGATGAGTTAGAGCGTGTTTTACCTGCCTTTGCCAAGTTTAAGCCAATCACCTGCAATGATTTGTCCATTGCATTCCCAGAGCGACTGCAAGCCATTAATGCTGACTTTTATATTGACTTCTTTATGCTGAGTCAGTGTGATGTTGTTGGCATCAGCAACAGTATTTTCAGCTTTGCAGCTTGTTTGTTAAATGAGCGGGGACAACAATTTTTCCGTCCTTGCTGGGACTTCTCAATCAAGTTTGTTCAGTTTGACCCCTGGAATAGTTTGCCACTCCTTTATATGGGCGATGGACAGCCCAAGATCTTGAAGCACATCAATGAGGTTGCAGCAGTGGCTCTTGCAACTCAAGGCCCGATCGGACTTCTGAGATGCCTTTGCATTCAAGTGCCCATCAGTTTGACTAGACAGTGGCTTGTGCGGGCCTACCTGAGTTATCAAGTCTCAGGCTGGCGCAGCGTGTTCATGTTGCTCAACGATCGCCGCTAATCGGCTTAAATAAAGTGCGCTTGATACGATCGATCGCCACGAGTTGGACTCGATTTGAAGAACAATTTGATGCTTGTCTGCAAGGTGAAGTGTTTCCACTGCCTGCCCCTATGGTGGATAAATCTTAGCGATCGTGATTGTGCGAGTGAACCGGACATTGCTTTTGTTGAGGTCTACGGGACTGAAAGCAAAATCAGTAGATGATAAAAATAATGCTGCACGAGCGTCATGCAGTCCGTTCGGTAGTGCCTCATTTCATTCATCCGATAGATTTTAAGTTGTCCTAAATCTGAGACCTTGAGAAAGTAATCAAAGCGTCTTGGGAAAAACCATGCTTGGGATCAACGAAATCAAAACAGTCGCACTGCTAGGGTTGCTGAGTGGCTTGCTAGTGCTAGGCGGATATTATCTAGTCGGGGATGAGCAAGGGCTTTATTTGGGCTTGGCATTTGCTGCTATGACGAGCATCGGCTCCTGGTACTACTCTGACAAAGCTGCTCTCGCTGCCTATGCTGCCCAACCGATCGAGCGAGATGAAGCTCCCGAACTGTTTGATATGGTGGCAAAACTCAGCGATCGGGCAGACATCCCGATGCCAAAGCTGTTTTTTGTGCCTACGCAGTCGCCCAACGCTTTTGCCACCGGACGCGATCCCAATCACGCCGCGATCGCAGTTACTCAGGGAATTATAGATTTGTTGACCCCTGAAGAATTAGAAGGGGTGTTGGCGCACGAACTGACCCACGTTAAAAATCGCGATACCCTGACTCAGGCAGTTGTAGGCACGATCGCAGGCGCTATCACTTTTCTAGGACGAATGCTGACTTTTGGAGCGTTGTATGGCCCGGTTTATCGGGACGATCGTCGAAACACCAATCCGTTTGGTCTGCTGTTTTTGATCGTTCTCGCGCCGCTCTCAGCCGCCATCATTCAGCTTGCCATTTCTCGAACCCGTGAATATTCGGCTGATCAGGGTTCGGCGCAAATCACTCACAATCCGCAGGCGTTAGCGAGTGCGTTGCAAAAATTAGAAACGGTTGGACATCAGATTCCGATGAATGGCAACCCGGCGATGTCACCTTTACTAATCATCAATCCGTTGTCTGCTCAAGGATTGCAGTCTCTCTTTCGCACTCATCCACCCACTGAAGAACGAATTCGTCGCTTGTTAGAAATGGCGCAGCAGCAGGCTCCGGTGGCTGTTTAGCGATCGTGAATCAAACATTGTTGGTTCCTTGCAAGGTCAATGGGTACGGCAGTGCCATGCCCGTACATAAGCTTGGATCTTCATCTATAAATCGTTTGGCAAAATCAACGAGCCTCAAGAGGTCAGAGGGGTTGTGCTAGAAAGGAATGACATCTCTCTATCTCTGGAGTAGTTCTCCCATGCGCCGCACCGATCCAAATGATCCCAGCTCGATCAGTCGTGAAATCAAAACTCATGTTGGCATCTTGGGAGGAATTGTAGGACTGCTATGGTTAATCGAAATTATTGATGTCTTCTTAGGCGGTAGACTCAACTTTTATGGCATCATTCCTCGCACTAGCATTGGGTTGCGGGGAATTTTGTTTGCGCCGTTTTTACACAGCAACTTTGCACATTTAATTAGCAACACCATTCCCTTTATTACGCTAGGCTGGTTTGTCATGCTGCGGGAAACGAGCGACTTTTTTCTGGTTTCGGCGATCGTGGCGATCGCCAGTGGCGTTGGAGTCTGGCTATTTGGGTCTGCTGGCATTCATCTCGGCGCGAGTGGCGTGATTTTTGGCTACTTCGGCTTTCTGCTGTCAAGAGCTTATTTTGAACGCAGTGCCTTAGCGGTTGCCCTTTCTCTAGCGGTTGCCCTGCTTTACGGCGGACTGATCTGGGGAGTGCTGCCCACGCGCATCGGCATCTCCTGGGAAGGGCACCTCTTCGGATTTGTAGGCGGCATCGTGGCTGCAAGGTGGCTATCAAAAAGACGCTAAGAGCATACGAACTAAAGACCTCCGACTTCTCTAAAGAGTCGGAGAACCTCTACTCACCCAAGCAGCGGATCGCTTCTAGTAAGCCTCTCGCTTTATTCAGCGTTTCTTCATACTCTTTCTCAGGCTCAGAATCGGCAACCAGTCCGGCCCCGGCTTGAACGCTGACGGTGTGTTTGCCATCAGCATGAGAGCGAACTACCATCGTGCGAATGGCGATCGCCGTATTCAACTGCCCCTCAAAGTCATAGTAGCCATACGCCCCAGAGTAAACCCCTCGGCGGCAAGACTCCAGGTCATGAATGATTTCCATCGCCCGAATCTTGGGTGCCCCGCTCACCGTCCCGGCAGGAAAGGCGGCTTTTAGCAAATCCCATGCAGTTTTGTCGGGTGCAAGTTCGCCGACGACGTTGCTGACAATGTGCATGACGTGCGAGTAGCGCTCAATCACCATCAGTTCGTCTACTTTGACGCTGCCATTGACGCACACCCGTCCGAGGTCATTGCGCCCCAGGTCTACGAGCATGACGTGTTCGGCAACTTCTTTGGGGTCTTGCAGCAAATCGTGTGCCAGCGCGTCATCTTCTTGGAGCGTTTTGCCCCGGCGACGAGTTCCGGCGATCGGGCGCACAGTCGCAATTTTAGGTGCCCCCGGATCGAGCCGTTCTGCCTTGACCATGACTTCAGGGCTAGAGCCAATAATTTGCCAGTTGCCAAAGTGAAAATATGCCATATAGGGCGACGGATTGATCAGACGCAGCGATCGATACAGCCCAAAGGGTTCTCCGTCATAGTCTGCTGAGAGCCGCTGAGAAATCACGACCTGAAAGATGTCTCCAGCTTTGATGTGAGCTTTTGCCTTCTCGACGCTGGCGCAAAATTCTTCTTTAGTCGTGTTGCTGGTTAGCGATCGAATTTGATCGCGGTTCCCAGATTCTGGCGACCTCCACGATAGGAGCGTGGCTTGATCAGAAAGGGGAGACTGTAGTTTGTGGACGAGTTGAGTCACGCGATCGCAGGCTTGCTGATAGGCTTCAGCCCGATCGACGTTAGGATCTCGCAAATCGGCATAAGCGACTGCCCAGATTTTGCGTTTTACCTGGTCAAAGATCAGCACCTGATCGACCTGCATCCACAAACCATCGGGTAAGTCTGTCTCGGTTGCTGGATGAATGGTAACGCGCGGCTCGATCCAGTTAATTAATTCATAGCCCCAAAAGCCAAACAATCCGCCAATTCCGGGCGGTAGCTGCGGCAACTTCACCGGGTGAAAGGGCGAGAGACATTCAGATATGATTTCAAACGGATCGCCCTCAAAGACTTCTTGAGAGCCATCTCGATGAGTTTTGGTGGTTCGGCCGCCTCTTGCTTCTAAAGTCCAGAGCGGGTCACAGCCCAGAAAGCTATAGCGGGCAAGCGTTTCACCCCCTTCTACCGACTCCAACAAAAAACTGTAGGGTTGCCCTGCACAAACTCGATACCAGGCAGAGACGGGTGTGTCTAAATCGGCGACCCATTCCTGATATACGGGGATGAAGTTACCCTGCTGGGCAAGTTCTAAAAATTGCGAAAAGTCTGGGAAAATCATGCTCTTAATTGTACAGGGGTCAGTTCAGAATCTGAAACCTGGCACCTAAAACTTGATTCCTCAAAAAAGTTCAGGAGTCAAGCTCCAGGCACGAATGACTGAAACTTGACTCCTGAACGATCGTAAAAATTAAGAAGCGCGCGCAATCCTCAATTTAGGGATCGAAGGATTTGCGGCTGCTGAACTTAATTTTGGCGGGTTCTGTGTTGGAGCCAATATTGCGCGGAACGCTATTGACTGCCACCCGACCAGGGTTGACCTTTTCGGGGAACACGCCATCGGCGGGGTGAAGATACTGAATCTCACCGTTAGGGAAGATTCGGTAGATCTTGTAGTTGGTGATTTTGAACTTTGCGCGAAGCTGTTGACCGCCTAGGGCGATCGCCTGTTCCTTGCGGGCAAGGTATAGGAGGTTGTCGCCTTGGCGCATCGTTGCAGCGCCCCCAGTGGGCATCTCAAACACCTGTTCTTTTGGACTAGTCCAGGTGATTGCATACTTCTCTTCTACTAGGGCTTTGGTCAACAGTCCACCTGTACTGCCACCGAACAGAGGAGCTTGTCCAGTAAGAGTGTCTGACATAGTGTCTCGTTCTAAACATTTTTAGGCATCCTATCACTGAGGGTTTACCTCGTTGACGGAACTGTTACAGTTGTTCGCAATTGAGAGTCATATCCGTTTCAAAAACAATTGCGATCGCATCGAACGATCGCGAGAAAGCATGGCATGTCGAACGATCGCGAAAGGGCACGGCATGCCCCTACTTGCTCTTTCGGTATGGCCATGGCTGCCGTGCCCTTTCGCGAATCTGTCGCGTTCACAATTCTAAAGCTTAGACGTTTGTTCTGGTCTGGCGCTTAACAGCACGACTGATTGCTGCTTATAATCCACAAATCCGTAGATTGGGATCAGTGCCTGAGGGTTTTTGCTGCTGAGTTTCCAGCGGTTTTGATAGTCTTGAGGGCTGAGGCGAATGACGTTAAAATCGGCCACCCGCTGTTTAGTAGTCGCGGTTTGGGCTAACTGACAGGGCAACGGCATGACAGCAATGCCAGCACTAGTGGGGAAGCGTTGCGGAAGCTCTAAAAGCTCTTGCAGGTCTTTCTCTGCGTCTTGAATCGCGCCACCTTCGGCAGTTGTGGTGCTAATCGCGGTTCCTGAATTCACAGCAGGTTTTTCTGCTTGAGACTGGCGATTTGCTGAGAGCATTCCTACACTTTCTGGCGGAGAGACCAACATTGCTGACTGAGCTGCGATCGGCTGCTGGTTTTGTGCCAACAAAGATTCTCCAGGAGCCGCCGCAGAACTCAAGCAACGGGCATCGGCGATCGTGGGCTGCGACGGGGCAGGTTTTTGAGCCGCTGGCGAAGGGGAGACATCTGGGGGTCTAGGTGATGAATCTGCGACTAACACAGGCAATGCAGGCTTAACGGAGGGCAGTGCAGTTGAAACTTCCGATGCTGGCGCGATCGCTGGAGGAGTCGGAGGCTGAATCGCAGGAGCAGGCAGCGGCTTTGAAAAAGCTTGTGCAATCGGCACCGAGACGATCGGGAGAGCAGGTACGGGCAGAGGCTTAGGCACCATGAGTGCTTGCTGTAGCTGTGGATCTGAAGACGATCGCACAGTCGGCAAAGGCAGCTTTTTAGTCGGTGCTTTCTTTGGGGTCTGAGGTGGCTTGGTCGGAGTCGATCGTGACGGTGGCACGACTTCTGGATAAGCCACTTGCGGCTGAGACAGCTTTGGTGTAGGGGTTTGTTTGACTTTAGAGCCACTCGTGCCCTTTTGCTCAGGTGCTTTAGAATTATTGGCTAAACCAGCGATCACAAACCCAGAAATCAGCGTTGCACCTAAAACCCCACCGCCTGCTAGGTAAAGCGGCAGCAGATTTCTTTTATTAGTAGGCAGTTCGGTCGATGGGGAATCGAGATAGGTAGGCTGTTCTGCGCCCTCGAAATAGTAGCGGAAATAAGTAATTGGGCCCTGCTGTAATCTTTCATAGGGAACCTCTTCTACCTGCGATGAGACGGCTTCTGCGTTCATCTCAGCGTTTGCAGGAGAAGACTCTTTAGCGGGTGGAATGGCTTTTCTAATATTATTTTCCGCATTGCCACCCAGCGTTTCCTGAACAGAATTCACTGGCGGATCAACGCTGCGCCCTTGCTCTTTCTTTTGATGAAACTCAGTCATCGTTTGCAAGCTCCTGAGTCTGTCGCGATCATCCTGGGCAACCAGTGATGCTCTCCGCTGTTTTAGGGGGGGTCGGGTGAGATGGCGAGGGTGCCAGACCGAACCGATTAATCTTTTGGTGGTCAAATCCATGTTAGTCAAACGTTTTCCATGACTGGAGTGCCTGGATGCTACCCGACTTTCTCAAGGCTCTATTAAATGCTCATCCTTTTGTTTTTACAGGGTTTGTATAGAGGATCAGGAGAGTTTTACAAATCCTGAATCTGTCTCAGAAAGAAATAATTACTCAATTTGAGGTGGAATACTTTAAATTAAAGCCGGGGTCGGAGTAAGGGCATGGCACGGACGTGTCCATTAGTATTGCAAGTAGCCGATATTATTTAAATTCACGATTCTAAGGATTGAAAGGGCTTGAGTGTTTGGTTGGATGGAACACTTAGGATCGTGAATTAAATAAATCCGAGAATTTTGTAGGTCAAGCATTTTGCCTGACTTAAACATCCCAGACGGCTATTCCACACTACTTAATCTAGTAGTCTGTCAAGATTAGATTGAGGGATAAAGCCGCTTGAGTTTAATCCGAGCATCTTGGGTGGTGAAGCGCCACTCCACTGCATGACCTTGGGCATTGCGCTTTTGCTCCCAAGCCGCAATCTCTTGCTTCAAGGTGAGCTTGTCTGGAATGCGCCGGTCTAAACATTGACGTGATAGGACGCTGAGTTCAATTTCTGCCATATCCAACCAACTGCCATGCTGGGGCGTGTAGTGAAACTCTAATTGATTGAGAATTCGACGAGCTTCTGGTGCGGGGAAGGCTTTTTGACACTCCTCGACCTAAAGGTACGAGGATTCTTGGCTCAACGAAACCACTTAAATTAGATTCCTTGCAGTCTCTAACCCAGAGGTGGGATTCTCCCCAAGCGTTAATTTGGGTATGCCCTACCCTATTTGCGCCATCGCAAGTCCTGTTTAGTTCTGAAGCGTATGCCTCAAAAAAACTGATTCTTACTGAGTTGCCTGCGACGGGAAACCCGCCCTGGCGCACTGAGCGCTCGTCTAGCTCCTCTAAATCTTTTACCTACTGCGAGGTGGAAACTAGAACAATGCAGTAGAACCGCATAGATTTAATTGTCAAGCGCTCAGCCCTGTAGGAGGGTTTCCCTCCGTAGGGGACTGAGTAAGAAGGTGCAGCGTGTCTTTCGACGACAAGGTTTTTTAAGTGGTTGATTACCTTCTCCACTACAATCAAAATACCGCATATTGAGGTAGATTGGTTGTGTCAAAGCCAGAAATATTCGTGACGTTTCGTGTTACCCAAGAAGAGAAAGATTTGCTAAAACAATACTGCGAACAATCGGCAAGAAATCAAACTGATGTTTTAAGAGAACTCATTCGATCTCTAAAACGACGACTGAAATGATGACTCTGTGGCTGAAGCAGCGCTCAGACCTGAAGGAGGGTTTCCCTCCGTAGCGCCTAGCCCTGAAAGCGGGGTTCCCGCTGTAGCGCTCAGTGCTGAAGACGGGTTTCCCGTCGCAGGCAACT